>CAMWIR010000120.1 GCA_947174365.1 uncultured Ruminococcus sp.
GCAAGGGCGCTGCCCTTGACCCGCCAAAGGGGTCCCCCCTTTGGAAACCCAAGTGAAGTTACGGCTCTTTGTTTGCTTTTATGCACTTGTTTGCTTAACCTCTGGTTATATCTGCTCCTAAGCTTCTGAGGTTGCCGTCTATATCCTCATAACCACGGTCTATGTACTCGGTACGGTATATTTCCGATGTGCCGTTCGCTCCCAATGCAGCGCAGACTATGGCTGCCCCCCCTCGGAGATCGGGTGCGTCGGCAGTTGTGCCGTAAAGCTCCTTGACCCCTGTCACAACGGCGACTTTACCTTCTGCCCGTATATCCGCTCCCATTCTGCACAGAGCGTCGGTATGGCGGTAGCGGTTTTCAAAGATATTTTCCACGAAAACGGTCGTTCCGCTTGCGGTACACAGCGGAGACATTACCACTGCCTGTGTATCGGTAGGGAATCCCGGATATACCATAGTCCGTATAGTCTCTGCGGGTTTGACCCGTTCCCGTCTGTGGATATATATACTGCTGCCAAAGCAGCGGACATAGCAGCCCATTTGTTCAAACACGGGGATAACTGCTTCCAGGTGTACGGGGTTGCAGTCTGTAAGAAGAAGCTCCCCGCCTGTGCAGGCTACGGCGGAAAGATATGTAGCGGCGGCTATTCTGTCTGGAATTATGGAAAATTCCTCTTCCTCGGGAAATGTGAGCTTTTCCACTCCCGAAATGACTATCCGTCCGCCGCCGTCCCCCGATATTCTGCCGCCGCAGAGGCGGAGAAAATCGGCGAGGCAGCATATTTCCGGTTCTCTGGCGGCGTTGGATATTATGGTTTCCCCTTGTGCGGTGGCGGCGGCAAGCATGATATTTTCCGTTGCCCCCACGGAGGGAAAGGACAGTGAGATACGGCAGCCGCTAAGCCCTTTGGGGGCGGTGCATTCGATCTTGCCGTGTTCGTCCTCTATAACAGCGCCCATTTTCCGCAGAGAGGAAAGGTGCATATCTATGGGGCGTGGGCCCAGGTCGCAGCCTCCGGGGTAACAGAGGGTACAATGTCCCGTTCTCCCCAGCAGCGCTCCCATAAAGATAACGGACGACCGCATGGAGCGCATAAGGGAGCTTTCGATCACCGAATTGTCGATATATGTAGGATCTATAAGGCAGGTATTTCCGCTGCCCGTAACTCTTGCCCCCAGTGAGGAGAGTATTCTCCCTGCACAGAAGCGGTCGGAGATGACCGGGCAGTTGGTGAGGGTTATCTTGCCGGTGTTGCTTGCATTACCGGTGCTGCTTGAACCGCCCTTGCCGCCCGTACAGAGGGCTGCTGCTGCCATAACGGGAAGTACGGCATTTTTCGAGCCTTGCAATGACAGCTCACCTTGCAGACGTTTCCCTCCGTTTATTATCAGCTTTCCCATTGCCCAGCGCTCCTTTGCAGATTTTTTTCATAACTTATACTATGCAAATGACGGTAAAGTGCTACTGGAGGCAGGATATGCGGAAGGCAGGAAACAGGGTTTGAGTATTCCTCTTGATAATGAGGAAAGGAAGTGGATTTATGAATTGTCCGTACTGTGAAAAGGAAATGAAAAAAGGTATTATTTCCGGAGACGGAAGAAGCGGAGTTTACTGGAAAGCGGGGGAGAAAAGGACGGACTTTAAGGATAAGCTTGGCGGAACGGGTAAATTAAAGGCTGTGAAATATTCTTTGGCCGTGTTTGAGATCGAGTCATACTACTGCCCCAAATGCAAAAAGATGATTTTTGACACGGAAGTTTCCGAATCTATTTTTGATTAAAATATTTGTTCAATAAAAATAAAAAAATAAATGGAAAAATTATCCGATCGGAGGATGATCTTAAAATGGCATACAACGGACGAAAACGCAGGAGAGGACGGGGATATTCGGGGGTTCTGATATTTTTGTTTGCGGCGTGTATTATGCTGATACTGTCAACAACGCTGCTGTTCAATGTGGAAAATGTGAATGTTACGGGAGCATCCAATTATACTGCTCAGGAGATAATTGACGCCAGCGGTATCAAGGCGGGGGATAACCTTGTGCGCATGACCTCGGAGCGTATGGCTGATAAGATCGAGGAAAAGCTGGTGTATATTGAAAATGCGGAGATAACAAGGTCTTTTCCGGACACGCTGGTGATAAATGTGGAGGCAAGCGTACCTGCGGCAAACTTTATCTGCGACAAATACATACTGCTCATAAGCCGCTCGGGAAAGGTGCTTGAACAGATAACCGAGCCAAAGGCGGGACTGCTGAATTTCATGGGCACAGACCCAAAAGGCGGGCTGCTGCCGGGGTCGGAATTTGAGTCGGAGGATGAACACAAAACAGCTGTGATAAACGAACTTATGGAATATTATGCCAAGTCGGACAATGCTGCCGAGGGGGTAACGATGATAGACGTTACCGACCGCTCCAACATAAGCTACACCTATGACGGACGTATAGTGGTAAAGCTGGGAACTATCAATGACATTGACTATAAAATGGATTTCTCCCGTGAGATAGTTACAAAGCAGATAGGGGAGAGGACCGAGGGTGTGCTTACGGTTTTATCCGATGCCCAGCGTGCTTCTTTTCTGGACAAGGACTCATTGGAGCATAATGCAAGGGTCTACAATGAAAATATGGCTGCCTTAGAGGCTGCTCAGGCTGCCGAAAATGCGGATCAAACCGAGACCGTGACCCAGACTTCGGCAACCGAAACCACAAAGATCGACCCGATAATGGAATAGCGGAGCAACGTGTCGGCGGGGGCGTTATGTGTTTGCTCTTATCGGTACGACCGTTAATTTGAAATGTGAGATGATTCGGAATGAAAAAGAGAAAAATTGTGAAAGTAATAAAGTGAATTGCCGCAATAAATATATTAATATGTACACCATAGTTTTATGGGATATACGGCGGTCAGGTCTGATGCTGCTCGATTTTATACTGCCCGGTTTTGTCATTTTCCTGTTGTTTTTGATCTGTTCTTTTTTGTATATGAAAAAAGAACAGATCAAGGACATAGTATTTATTCGGGCAACATTTTTAATAACATTGACCGGAACAACTTTTCCGAAAATAATGTATGATCAATAAAGCCCTGAATGTTATATCACAAAATTTTCTCACGGGATTTTTCCAATCGATTTCCAACTGCTGACCGCTGTATGTACCGAAGCCCTTTAACTGCTTTTCATCAACCGGTGCTGTACAAATGCCGTCTGTGCCGATCGAATCCTGCAAAAGCGCCACTTCATCCCGAAGCTGTCTGACATATGGAGCAATACCGCACCGACACAGCCATTCAACCCTATCCAAATAAGTATAATGGATCCCGTCTTTTTCATATCCAAGCTGATAGCCTTCTTTCAGACATCCGGTCGTTCCAAGCACATAGCCAACCCAGGAATCACCGCCGACCTGCTTTTCGGGACGGTCTGACCGCATCAGCTTTTTTACAGCTTCAGCCAGCATTTTGATGTTTTCCTCGCTTTTCCATGACTGCGTATGCGCAAGAATATCAAGATGATAGTAACATGGCCACTTTTCATAATCGTTGAAGATACGTTTTTCTTTTCCGCCAATTTTTTTTACACGTGTGATATCTAAAATGGAATCAACTTCCAAAACCCGTTTAAAAGAATCAAGCGATAGTTTAATCTGCGGATTTATATCTATTAAATCAGCATATCCTGCTCTTGCAATACAAGCGCACCGGATAATATTCTGACCGTTGGCGGCATAACGAAACTCATCAAAGTACCTTCCCTTTGTACGATAGCAAATATCTGTCAATTCGACAGTAACAAAAGCATCCATTGCTCTTTGTAAAACCGGCGTACCCTTATAGACCAATTTTTCACCAAGATATTTTGTCCCGACTTCCTGGTTTTCAAAAACACCGGCATTTTTATTTGGGCCGTGAAATCCGTTCCCCAACCAACCGTTTTCTTTTTGACAGGCAATTATGGATCGTATAATCGGTTCTTCTAAAATTTTCGACTGCAACTGCTGCTTCTCATCCCGAGAAATCTCTTCATTCAGGATTTCTGTTTTTACACGGTATTTGATAGATGGATTTGCATTATCTAACAGAAAATTAATCGCTTTTTTCATATAAATCTCCCATTCTTATGATTTTCACTTCTCATATATTATACAACAAATCCGATGAAAATAGCAAGTCTTATTATATGATAATTTTATGTATCATGCTACCATTTTCATCATGTATATTAATGTGCAGCGGGTAAAAAGTATATCCCGGCAGAGGGAAAATTTGCGGGATAATTTTTAGAAGGATGGATGCAAAGTATAATTTTACTAATTTTATTGTGAGATTTGAGAAAAATCGCACGTTCTGACAAAAATTTTTGTGCATATAACTTTTTTTATGAAAAAGCCCTTGAAAAAAGTTTTTGTTTGTGGTAAAATAATAATTGTATAGTAGTATGCTGTAATCGGGGATATATTGTCTGCTGTAATCATAATTTGTGAACAGAACGTTCGCAGAATGTTTACAAGTAGATAACTATGGGTTTCCCTAAAAATAATTAAAGGGGTCAGCTTCTCCGAAAAGCCCCGGGATATATAAAAAAACAGGAGGAAGAACAATGGCGATCATGGTTGATAGCGAAAGGAACACATATGATGAAGTTATAAAAGTTGTCGGAGTCGGCGGCGGCGGCGGCAACGCTGTGAACAGAATGGTTGAGGAGGGTATTAAGGGAGTTGACTACATAACTGTGAACACCGATGCCCGTGCGCTCAATTCGTCCAAGGCAGATACAAAGGTGCAGATAGGCATTAAGCTTACAAACGGCAAGGGCGCAGGCGCTAAGCCCGAGGTGGGTGCGTCCTCAGCAGAGGAGAACAGAGACGAGATAAAGGCGGCTCTTTCCGGGTCGGATATGGTATTTATCGCAGCAGGAATGGGCGGCGGTACAGGCACGGGAGCTGCTCCCATTGTGGCTGAGATAGCTCAGGAGCTGGGAATACTCACGGTTGCAGTAGTAACAAAGCCCTTTGAGTTTGAGCGCCCCGCAAAGATGAGAACGGCAGAGGCGGGTATCGCAGAGCTTAAAAAGCACGTGGATTCGCTGATAGTTATACCCAATGAACGGCTTTTGCAGTCCAGCGAGAAAGAGCTTACAATGAAGGAATCCTTTGCGCTGGCGGATAATATCCTTAAAGTGGGCGTTAAGTCCATAGCGGAGCTGATAACGGTCGAGGGTGACATTAACCTTGACTTTGCGGATATAAAGACGACTATGAAGGACGCAGGCTATGCCCATATGGCAATAGGCCACGGCTCGGGCAAGGACAAGGCGGCAGAGGCTGCAAAGCAGGTAACCTCCAGTCCGCTGCTTGAGACCTCCATTTCGGGAGCTACAAGACTGCTGGTGAACATTGTAATGAGCGAGGACGTATTTGCCAGCGATATCAACACGGCTACAAAGCTTATTTCCGACGCCGCAGACCCGGAGGTAAATATGATATTCGGTACGTCCTTTGACCCGGATATGAAGGACGAGATGAATATTACTGTAATTGCGGCAGCGTTCAACGACGATCCCTCGAGAATCGTTTACGAAGAGGACGAGCCGGAGATGAGAGCGCCCGAGGTCGAGGTCATTCCCGCACAGGCGGTAAAGACCGAAACAAAGAAAAATGTTATTGACGAGGATTACAGCGCATTCTTTGATATGATAAACAGACACTGATAAGCGAATATAAAGAGAAAATCCCCACGGTCAGCAGACTGTGGGGATTTTTTAGAGGCATAAACAAGAGCACACACTCAACTTGGGTTTCCAAAGGGGGGATCCCTTTGGCGGGTCAAGGGCAGCGCCCTTGCGGGGGACGGGGGGCAGCGCCCCCTCTAACAGCCGCCATACAGAACGCACTTCAAGAGTACCCCCAAAAACCGCCGCCCGATGTCAAGAAAAGGTGTCAAACAAACTAACGTCATACATTGCAAAGTCACAATAACTCAGTAACCAACGTCGGGCGGCGGTGCAGTATAGAATGTGCAACGAACGTTGCACGTTCATGCTGCCGCCCGTAAGGGCGCACTGGTGACGCAAGCGTCACCCCGAGGCAGAGCCGAGGCGTGACTATCGCTAACAACTGCAAGCAAAGTAACAAACAAGTCCAACAAATAAAAATTTTCAAAAACCCTGTAACGTTATCCCCATTCAAGCGTATAACATATGAACGCCAATCAAAGGAGGCGAGGAAATGAACGGCGAGGAATTGTATAAAGAATATGCCGAACGGGTCTATAAATATCTCCTGAGCATTACAAGCGGCAACTACAGCTTAGCAGAAGAGCTGACCCAGGACACCATGTTCAAAGCCATTACAAAGGCGAATCAGTATACAGGAGAGGCCAATATATTCACCTACCTGTGCGCCATTGCCAAAAACGCCTACATTTCCCACCTGCGGAAAGAAAAACGGCGGGCAAAGGGAAATGAAACGGAACTCGATAACATATCGGTGGAAGTGGATTTTCTGGCAGGGGAGGGGGAAAAGGAAATTTACAAGGCAGTCCATAGTCTGCCCGAGCCTTATAAGGAGCTGATTTTGCTGCGTATCCACACGGATATGAGCTTTGAGCAGATAGGCGAAATTTTCGGGAAATCGGAAAACTGGGCGAGGGTGACATTTTATCGGGGAAAAGAAAAGCTTAAAGAAATTTTAATCGATCGGAACTGAAGAACGGAAAAGGAGCGATATAATATGAATATAAGCTGCGAGGTCATAAGAGATCTGCTGCCCTTGTATGCGGATAATGTTTGTTCGGAGGAATCAAGAGAGCTGGTGGAGGAGCACTGCAATTGCTGCAAGGAGTGCCAAAGCCGCCTGGAGACTATGAAAAAGCCGCTGCCGCGACCTACGGAGGATAAAAGCTGCCGCAAAAAAAAGCACCGTAATCCTCTGCAAAAAACACGGCGGCATTATATAAAGCTGTCAGTTATGACAGCGGTAATTTCCACATTGATAGCCGTTCCGCTGCTGACGGTGTGGACGATAAGTATTCACGAGAAG
Organism: uncultured Ruminococcus sp.; assembly: GCA_947174365.1. Lineage (GTDB taxonomy): Bacteria > Bacillota > Clostridia > Oscillospirales > Ruminococcaceae > Huintestinicola. Next base: position 7,048 of record CAMWIR010000120.1, read on the forward strand.
TACAGCAGATTGGGAGATGATATGACCTGGTCGGCTATGGCGGCAAACGGTAAAATGGAAAAATTCGGCAAACTGATAGTTCGGGGGGAATATGAAAAGGCCTTTGAAAATGTGGGCTTCGTGGGGGCGGACAATCGGTATTACGGCGGCGAGGAAATGGACGGCATTTGCAAAAGCTTTGCAGGGGTGCTGGAAGAATATTTTAAGAAATACACGGCGGTAAGCTTTCGCTGCGAGGGAGGAATGTACGGCAGCACGGGAATTGTTAAGGGCACGTGCTATATCGGTATTGATAAGAGCCGAACCAAAGGCATTCCCATGGCGCTTACCATAGATTATAAATATTATGAGGGAATGGCTTATATTGACCGTATCATGTCTGTGGCGGATACGGCAAATATGAATGATAAAATAGATATGGACGTGTACGGAGCGCTGTACAATCAAATGAACAAAGACGTGGAAATTTACAATTATCCCGGCGAGTGTGTGACAAATGCTTTGGACAGGTATCTGAGGGGTGAAAGGTCGAGCGATACGGAAAATTTCAATACAGTCGAGGATATGGAGTTTAAACAGGCAAGCGGCGAATTTTCCGTAAAACCATTTGATGAGCACAGCAAGGAGGAGCAGGAAACATGGAACGAACGCAAGGCGGCATATGCCGAATATACCGCAGAGCGGGATGAAAAAATAAACCGCCTTTTTTCGGAAGACTACCGCTATATTTCTCTGACGGGCGGCATGGCTGAATACTGTACAGAGCCTATTTTCGAGGGGAATATTTTCGAGCATTTCCAGTGCTACAGGCAGCCTGTGACCGTACGCATGGAAACGCTATCGGGGGAAATGTTCACGGTGTCCTTTGTTATGAAATGCCATTTTGCGGCGGAGCTGCCCTTTGAAAATATTGTGTATTCGGATAATGCGCCGACAGAGTTCAGGACAGGATTTGAGGAACTGTTCGGCGGGACGGAATAAAAATAAAGCACCTTGCTTATGCGCAGGGTGCTTGTTTCTTTTAATTGGCAGCCGCCCGCAGTTCTTTCTCTAAAAACTGCTTTATGTACGGATTGTTTTCCTCACCGAGTGCAGGCTGAAATGCCATATAACGACATTTCTGATACTGCTCGCCGTCCATCGCAAAGGTATACCCCATTATACATTTCGGATTACAGTCATCGGGATTGACAAGCCTTTTGCAGACGGACGCTTTCTTGATCTCCTTTTTTACCTTTTCGGGGAGTGTATCAAGAAAGCTCTGATATTCTTGTATATGCTCGGGATAAATGCGAAGCTTCATTCCCGTTTTTCGGGGTACAAATGTTGCCAAAGTTCTTTTGCTGCCGTTTAACACATAGGACACAACATAGCCGCTTTTTTGCAGTTTTATATCACACTTACAGCCGTTTGCTGTCAGATACTCGTTGATTTGGTTTACAAAACTGCGGAAACGCTCATCAACCGTTTCCATAAACATATTAAATTTCTCGTCCATAAGTTTCTCCGTTCCTCCGTTATGCCTTTTTCTTTGATACGGGTATCCATACCTCATATTGAGCGTTCTGCGGATCAGGATTTAAGTAAACCTCAATATCGGGGGCATTGGCATATTCATATCCGGAGGTCGGAAGCCACTCTGTTATGATCCGCTGCTCTAATTCTTGTATTGACCGGTTTGTACCCGTTCCGGAAAAGATTGCCCAAGTAGATGCAGGCACGATATATTCTTCAAACTCATCACTTGCCTTTGTACTGGAAACAGCAATAAAATATTTCCATTGTTCTTCATCATTGCAGGCACTTACGCCCAAAAGTCCCATTGGCGGCGTATCCAGCATTCCTGCCAATTTTTCTATTGTTCCATTCACAGACGCCTCCTGCCACATCTTAGGCACAACCGTAAAATTATTTTCGATCTCCTTATCAAGCGGTGCAGACACGCCAATAATGCGAAAAGCCTCTTTGGTTTCAATTCTGTAATTCATCTCTGTTGCTCCTTTTACAGCAATTCTAAATACAATGGGGGAAAAAGATTTCACAGATACGCCCTCGTCTTTCACGGACGACGGAGCTATCCCATGAAAAGACCGGAACGCCCTGTTAAACGCAGTCGGAGAACTGTAGCCGTATTTCGCTGCAATATCAATAATCCGTTCATTCCCGCCCTGCAGGTCTACCGCTGCTAAAGACATTTTTCTTCTTCGGATATACTCTGCCAGAGTAATGCCCGCCATATAAGTAAACATCCTCTGGTAATGATAGGCAGAGCAGCAGGCAATCCGCCCAAGCTGTTCATAGTCAATTTCACCTGTTAAATGTTCCTCAATATAATTTATGCTTTGGTTTAATCTTTCAACCCATTCCATGAGATACCTCCTTATCCGCACATATTGTGCTTTGCGGACATACTTATTATAACACTTATTTTTTAATTTGTCCTCTCTATCCTTGCACAAAAAAGAGAGGCGGTTACTTAACAATTGATATTTGCTTTTTTTGGCTTGGCTGCATAAGTCACGAGCAGACAGAGTGTAGCTTTTTCCGTCCTTGATAAAATGTGTACTTCACTGCCGAAATTTAAACTTAAAAAGGACTGCCGCACTAACGACAGTCCTCATCGATCATTGCAACAAACTCAAACTTA
>CAMWIR010000121.1 GCA_947174365.1 uncultured Ruminococcus sp.
CGCTCTCCCGCGCCCGCGGGCGCAGTCCCTGCACCAAAGCCGCCCGGCGGCCCCGCCGCGGCGGCGGGGCCCTTATGGAGCAGGTAAATTAATCGTGAATTTGTTTGAAATATTAAGTGGGTTTGCGAGGAATTTTTGAGCAGGTTTGCAAAGAAAATCAAGTGAGCTTGTGAAAAAAATTTGAGGGAATTTGCAAAAATTCTTAAGCGGGTTTGCAGAAAAATTGTAGCAGATTCAAGAGGATTTTAAGAGAAGCTTAGAAAAATAATTCGGAAATTTATAAGGAAAATTCCGGGAAAGAACGGGGTGGTTGATTGATACTTACGGAGAAGCAGAGACAGGTCTGGAAAGAGAGCATCTCCCGGCCAAGGAGGTGGAATATTTCGGTTGGGGCGGTAAGGTCGGGAAAGACTTATCTTGATTATTTCCGCATACCTTACAGGATATGCCATGCGGACAGGCGGGGGATAATCGTACTGGCGGGATTTACGGAGGGGACGCTGGAGAGAAATATTTTAGCGCCTATGCGGGAGATGTTCGGCGAGAAGGTCGTGGGGCGTTTGGGCAAGGGCGGAAGGGTAAGGATCTGCGGGAGGGAATGCTATGCGGTGGGGGCGTACAGAAGCGGCATGGCGGAGAGGCTGCGGGGCGCAAGCGTAAGCTACTGTTACGGTGACGAGGTGACAAGCTGGAGCGAGGATTTCTTTATTATGCTCATGTCGAGGCTGGACAGACCGGGGGCGGTTTTTGACGGAAGCTGCAACCCTGCATCACCTTTTCACTGGTTTAAAAGGTTCATTGACAGGGAAGAAAAAGAGGGCGGCAGCATAAGAGTTTCACGGTTCACGATAGATGACAACACTATGCTGACGGAGGAATTCCGTGAAAATTTAAAGAGGGAATATGCGGGCTCGGTTTTTTACGACAGGTACATACTGGGGTTATGGAAAAGCGCCGAGGGGGCTGTTTACGGCGAGTTTGCAAATGCGCCCGAGAGGTTTATAATAGACTCGAGGAAAATCAAGGCGGGCGAGATCATTATGGCGGATATAGGGGTGGACTTCGGGGGAAACGGGTCGGCGACGGCGTTTAATTTAACGGGGTACACGGCGGGGTATGAAAAAATTATTACGCTGGACGAATTTTACAGGAAGGGGATCATGTCCCCGAAAGAACTGGAGAGAGAATTTGTGAGCTTTGCAAGACGGGCGGTAAAGAAATATCCGAGGGTCTGCGATGTTTACTGCGACAGCGCCGAACAGGTGCTGATAAGGGGGCTTGAAAATGCGGTGAGAAAGGCGGGTCTGCCTGTTATGCTTCACAATGCGAGAAAGGGAGACATCAATCAGCGGATAAGGTTTTACAATGCTATTATGGGGCGGGGGAGATATTTTATATGTTCCCACTGCGAAAACACGATCAGGGCTTTCGGGGAGGCTGTATGGGAGCAGAACACATCGGGAGCCGACAGGCGGCTGGATAACGGGTCGGTCAACATTGACAGTCTGGACGCACAGGAGTATTCAACGGAAAGGAGAATGAAGGAGATAATGGATAGAGGATAGAAGTCAGGGGGAAGGTTATCGGGCGGGAAAATACGGTGTTCAGAGGTGAAGATCAATTGGGAAAACCGATATAAAAATGAAAATTATAAGGAGGAATTTTAATGAGTGCGGATATTGTGAGCGAGGCGAGGGAAGCGTTTCCTGATATTTTGCTTCCTCGTTATGAGGAGTATTATCGGGGGGTCATTGAAGCTTGCTCGGATGTGTACAGGGGGGAGCCGCCCTGGGGGTATGTAAGGCGGTCGGGACTGTACGGGAGAGGGTACAGGAAAATGGCGCAGCTGGGGTGTGCAAAGGTGTTGTGCGACAATATGGCGGCGCTTACCTTTTCCAGTCAGGCGGATATTTACTGCGGTGATGAGGAGTGTCAGAGGTATGTGGATGAGGCGCTGCGGAAAAACGGATTCTGGGAGAATATGCCCGATTTTTTCAGCAAGGCTTATGCGCTGGGCGGCGGTGCGCTGAAGGTTTATCTGGCGAAAGGAGAGGTAAGGCTCGATTATGTGGACGCGGAAAGCTTTATCCCTGTGGGATACGGTTCGGGGGGCATTAACGAGGGGATATTCCGAAGCAAAGCTTGCAGGGACGGGGTTTATTACACACTTCTGGAGAGGCAGAGATTTGACGGAAGGGTGAGCGTGGAGCGGGCTTTGTTTGCCTCGAAAAACGGGACTCTCGGAGACAGGATACCTGTTGAGAGCTTATATCCGGGTCTTGAGGAAAGGGCGGAATATGATGAGCTGAGGGAACAATGCTTTGCGTATTTCAGGCCTGCGGCGGCAAATAATCTGGCTGAGGGATCTCTGCCGGGGCTCAGCTGCTTTGCCAACTGCATGGACACACTGAAAGCTTTGGATGTGGCGTTTGACAGCTTTTCGAGGGAGTTCGTACTGGGGAGAAAGAGGATAATCGTTCCAAGCTCCTGCATACGGACGGTGGTTGACCCTGACACGGGGAATGTGAGCAGATATTTTGACGCTGACGATGAGGTTTATCAGGCGCTCAAATGCGATGAGGAACGCGATCTGAGGATAACGGACAACACGGCGGAGCTGCGGGTGACGGAACACGTGGAGGGGATAAATGCGCTGCTGAATATTCTTTGCTTTCAGACGGGATTATCTGCGGGGACGTTATCCTTTTCGAATTCGGGCGGTGTACGGACGGCGGCCGAGATAAAGAGCATGGAGACAAGGACGGACACCACCATGCAGCAGAACAGAGCCATGGCGGCAGAGGTCATTGAAAAGGCTGCAAGGGCGATAATCGCCTGCGGGATAATGTGCGGCGATCTCAGTGACAGAGAGATCGGTGTGAGGGTCAGTTTTTCGGACAGGCGGACGGTTGACAGGAGCGAGATCATTGACAGGAATATAAGGCTTGTGAATGCGGGCCTCAGAAGCAGGTTATCGGCTGTTATGGAGGTACTCGAATGCAGTGAGGAAGAAGCTGAAAGGGAGCTTGAAAAGATAAAAAGAGAGGGGGATTTTATGGCGGTGAGAGGCTGATTATAAGAGAAGGAGATCTGTTTTTATACGGGTCGTGATTTGATGAAAAATCTTAATGTGAATACGTAAAAGGGAGGAATGTTTAAGATGGAAGAAAAGGTTTTGAGCAAAGAAAATGCAGAGAATTTTTCCGTAGAAAATACGGTCGAAAGAGAGGAGGAAAGGGCAGCCCTAAAGGCTTGTGCGAATGAGGTCGGGAATGACAGGAGCAGAGAGCTGGAGGAGGAAAATATGCGGCTCAGGGGAGAGCTTGCCTGCGCCAAGGCGGGTATACCAAAGGAGATTGCAGAGGATATAATTTCGATTGCGGCAAATGCTTGCGCGAACGATACTGCCTGCGGTCTTGAGGAGACTGTGAAAGAGGTTTACGAGAGGATATGTTCGGCTGTTCTGAGCGGAAACGGTTTCCGCAGAGGCGGCTGCCATGGGAAAGGTTCGTCTGGGATCACAACGGGGATACGATCGGAAAAAAATTACGATGAAGCGGACTCTGCTTTAAGGCGTGCCTGCGGACTGAAGGGTTAAGGAACTGTCGGTAACAGGCGGGAAAAATACCGCCAACGATAAACTTTTAATATTTTAAATAATTTTAAGAGCAATTAAATCAGCGGTTCTTCAGGTAATGTTCGGATATGAAAGGGATGATGTGATGAGGTCGTTTAAATAGGGGGGCGGAGGGAGTTTGTCGGGCGGAAAAGAGCCAAATCTCAATAGGACTTTATTAAAAATATCGGACAAATAACAACAAAAAATCAAATTAAAAAAAGTTAGGAAATTTTAAGAAATTAACGGCTTGGAAAATTAAAAGCCGAAAGGATTTAAGGAGGAAATTTATTTATGAATGTTATGGTACTTGCAAAGAAATACTCGACAATACTTGATGAGGTGTACATGGAAAATGCCTGCACGGCAGTGCTGGAGTCGGACAGGGCGCTGGCAAGCGAGGGCGCAAATGCAAATGAGATAATTATTCCGATGCTCAAGATGGACGGGCTGGCAAATTACTCGAGAAACGACGGATACGTTAAGGGCGATGTGGCGCTGACCTGGCAGACGGCGAGGTTCAACTATGAGAGAGGAAGAATGTTTGCGGTGGACGCTATGGACAATGAAGAGAGTCAGAAGATCGCTTTCGGCAGCCTGGCGGGGCAGTTTATAAAGAGCAGGGCTGTACCCGAATTGGACGCATTCAGGTTTGCGGCGCTGGCTTCCTGCGAGGGCATTTCCAAGAAAACGGGGACGCTTGCGACGGGCGAAGTGACCGCGGCGGCGCTGCGTGAGGCGGTGAATGCCCTTGACACGGCTCAGGTGCCCTCGGAGGAGAGAATCCTGTTTATCACGCCCATGTTAAAGGGTATGATCGACGATATGGACACGAGCAAGTCGAGAGCTGTTATGGCGGGCTTTGAGAAGATAGTCTGCGTGCCTCAGTCGAGATTTTACACGAAGATAAAGCTGCTGGACGGTGTGAGCACAGGCGAAAAGGAGGGCGGCTACAAAAAGGCTGCGGACGGTGAGGATATCAACTTTATGATAGTTCACAAGCCTGCGGTGATACAGTTTACAAAAACGGCTGTGCCGAAGATAATCCCTCCCGCAAACAACCCCGACGCTGACAGCTGGAAGTACGGTTACAGAAGCTACGGGCTTTGCCAGGTTTACGAAAATAAGGCTGCCGGTATTTACTGCCATGCAAAGGCGGCTGCTTCGGAGGCTGACGATTCGGATCAAACAAACACTCAATAATGTAATAGTTTAATGGAACGGGCGGACGGGGCGGGATATTTATCGTGCAAAGGCTTTCCCCTGCTTCGGACAGGGAAGAGCTGCCGATAATGCTGTACGGCAGGATATGAAATTCGGAAAAAATGATTTTCCGGAAGGGAAAGATTTAAGAAAAATTTGCAGATGAGGATGGATATTATGCTGACGGATATTGATTTTTATGTGAATGATTATGGCGGCGAGGCTTATGCTTTGCTGGGTGAAAAGGGCTTGGAAAAGCTGCTGCGAAGGGCTGAGAGAGACATTTGGTGCGTTTGCTCGGATGAAGCTTGCAAGGCGTTTGAGGGAAGAGAGATCGGCGGAAACGTTGCCGCAATCGGCATTGCCGAAATTTTAAAAACTGCGGTATGCGTGCAGGCAGATTTTTTGGCCAAAAATTCGGAAGGAGCGGAGAATGAAAAAAATGCTTCAAATGAGGAGGATCGGATAGGGGGAAACGTAACGGGGGCAAGCGCTTCGGGTTCGGTCATTTCCTCGGTGAAGCTGGGGGATTTTTCGGTGAATTATGACTACAGTTCCGCTGCGGCAGAGAGCGGGGGCGCTTCGGAAAATCACGGAAACGAATTAAGTGTTCCGATAAACGGCTGCGCCCGTGGAAACGTATGCGGAGAGGCTTTACTCATACTGGAAAAAAGCGGAAGCTTATACAGAGGGAGTGTGAGAATTTGACGGATATTTCAATACCGAAGGAAGCGCTGATTCATGAATGTATACTTAACATATACCGTGATGAGGGCATGTTTGAAAAGGAGACGCCCCGAAGCACGGTTATTCTGAAAAATGTACGGTGCTCGGCAGAGCATACGAAAAGATCGGATCCAAAGGGGGATAGGATCGGCAAAAGCGGGGTGCTTTATTTTGACTGCCAAAACAGCAGTCCCGAGGATGTAAAGTTTCTGGAGGATGGGTACAGGAGCGAAGTCATATTTGGCGGAGAGACTTTTGCGGTAACGGGGGTCAGGTATATTTACGGGACGTCGGGACTGCACCATTTGGAAGTTGTGCTGGGGTGATCCGATTGAGGCAGTTTTGCTTTGCGGGGCGGAAAGGCGGCGGAAATTTATGGGAAATGAAGTTTTATTTTATGAAGCGGGGTGTTTGGCATTATGTGCGAAGTAATCAAAAAAATTTGCGAGGGCATTGAATGCGGAGCTTACGGGCATGGGCAGGTCAGCCTGCTGCCAAGCGGTGAAAGGACCGAACAGGAGCTGATGGACGGCGGCAGACTGGTCCGTATCGGCGCTGTTATCAGGGCAGGCGGTTATGAATCCGAGGAGGCGCTGCTGGCAGCTTTGGATGAGACGGCGGAGAGGCTGGAAAATTTTCCGAAAGGTGAAAAAAACACGGCTCTGTCGGATACGACAATGTCGGATACGACAAGCTCTGATTCGTCGGTTGAAATTTTAGGAATAAGGGCAGAGCTGCCGGGGGTGGCTGTCGAGCGGAGAGAGGACGGTTACAGGGCTTTTGAGGCAAAGTGCCTGATATGGTTTTTGGAAAAATGACGAGAGGTCGGTCAAATGGGCATGAGACTAATCAAGGATATGAATAAGGGGGTGGAAAAATGGCTTTTAACGATATTGGCGAGCTTAAGATAAAAATTAAAATGGACGGAGAAAGCGAGGTATTTACGGAAGTCTCGAAGGGGGTATGCTTTATGGAGGCGGACTTCTCGGACAGGAGCGAGATAAGGAAATTCGTTGACGGGGACAGGGCTGTTCCGTTGTCGGACAGGGCGGCAGTTACTTTGGAATTTATAAGGGAAAGCGGCGATCCTGTGCAGGATTTCTTACTGGGCGCTGCACGCTGCGGCAGGCGGATCGAGGTTATCTGCGGCGATGCGGAGGATGAGCGAAGAATCAATGCTTTGGTGCTTGCGGAGAAAATCTCCAAGGGGGAAATATGGGGAATAAAATACAGGATCAGGCTTTTAAGTTAGACCGCCTTGAGATATGTTTTTAAGGCTGTCGGAACTATAATGCAAGAGAATGTCATTTTGCTATGGGTGGAGGCTTTTCCCCCGCAGGTCATGTATGACGGTCATGCATGACCACGGCGGTTTAGGAAAGGCCTCATACTGATATGCGACAGAACTTTTTGACGGACTTAGCCTTTGATCGGTATTTTCTTAAAATCGAATTTTTAAAAAAGTGATGATATGAAAAAAATTTATTGAAGGAGGAAATTTAACATGGCGGCACATTTAAAAATTGACGGAATGGATATGAGCGGCTTTCTGGTGGAGAGCGATTATGAGGTGAGGACAGAAGCGGTTTACGACCCGGAAAGCGAATTTGTGAACATTTACGGGGAGACCGTAAGGACGAGGACGGGACTTAAAATTACGGTAAACGCAAAGCTGACGGACGCTGATGATGAGGCGGCGGCGGCGCTCAGGCAGGCTGCGGAGAACGGCAGTGCGATTATTGAATATTCCGCACCGGAGATTAAAAGCGGAGAATTTGAGGTGGGATTCAGCAGGATAATGCTGGACAAGGTTTACCAGGGGCAGCGGCGATGGCGAGGAGAGATCTCGGCTTGCGGATTTATCCGCCAAGGTCTTTAGCCCGGATTATAATTTGAAAATAGACGGGGTAAGCTTCGGAGGCGGCGTTATAAAAAGCATGAAGCTGGTGAAGGAGTCGGAGCAGCTGCCTGTAAAGGGGATAGTGCGGTCAACTTTATTTGTCACGCTGAAAACCGATCTGGTATTTGCGCCAAATGCGGAAATTTCCGTGAAGATAGGGGATATGTATTTTGCGCCTCATTATGTAAGCAGAATTTCAAGACGGGGAGATTTGCTTTCGATAGAGGCGGAAGATCTGATGAGACGTTTGGAAAATCCCTTTGACGACAGTCTTTACAATGAGGGCGATCAGCCGTTCACTGCAAGCCTTTTGCTTGCGGAGCTGGCGCGGCAGTGCGGATTTAAAAAATGCGAAAATCTTCCCGCTGATTTCGGTAAATTTTATTACGGTGACATTCACTCAAGGACTTGCCGAGAGATTCTGAATCTTGTTTCGGAATATGCGGTCGGCACATTTTCGTGCACCAATGATTGCTCGTTAAGATTTGATAAATTTTTATCTTATACGAAAGCTGTGGGGGTGAATTGGAATGATTCGGCAAGGATCTATTTTCATTCGGTGAAAGGTCCGTTTAAGGCAGTTTACGGAAAAAATACGGCGACGGGAGAGATTCACAAGGCAGGCGATTCTATGGGAGGCGGCAGCTTTACGAATGTGCTGAAGCTTACAGGGCGGCTTCTGGACAAAAAACGGATAGGCGAAATTATGTCTGAAATTATAAATAAAAGCTTTCAGGCTTATTATTGCGATCACATGGATATTATGGCAGTGCCCGACGGACTTACGGCATTTATTACGGAAAGCGGTGGCGAGCTTGTTTCGGTAAGGACGGAGATCATTTTCGGAGGGAGCTGTATTTACTGCAGAGCCAAGGCTGCGGACATTTGCGAGGACGAGTCGGATTATCTTGATCTTAGGGATCATGAAATAAGAAAAAGGATAGAAGAGTACAGACAATACGGCAGCGTTATTATGACGGAAAAGGGGCTTGGTGTGGTTTCGGAAGATGATACAAATGAGGACATAAGAGAAAAGCAGGCACTGTTTTTTTCAAAAGCGTCAGAGAGCGTTTCATGTTTTGAAGGAGCGATCCTTGACCGAAAAATGCCCGATAAAATTGAAAAGATCTCCGATAATTGCAGAAGGATCGTTTACGGAAAAAATTCGTATTTACTGAAATTTGTCAAGGGGGAGGACGGAAGCAAAAGCGAGATCTCCCTTGAAAAAGAAGAAGAAAAAGAATGAGGGGAGAGATAGAAAATGAGCTTTATTGCAGGGTATTTAATGGGACTGGAGGATAGCGGAGGCGATTATAAAAACGAATCCAAAACCATTGAGAAAAACGGTGAGTACAGTCCGGACGAGGGGGTCAGGTGGGACAAGGTAACGGTAAATGTGGGGGGACAGTCGGCGGATATTGTGGAGATCGTTAAGAATTTGCCCGTGTATGCGGCGCTTGATCTGGGCGATGGGTACAGAATTGATTTTTCCGTAGATCTGGAGGATATTGTGCCGGTACAGGAGGTGAGAGCAGGCTGGGGATATTGGTTTCCGAACGGCGGTGGTAACATTAACATTTATCCCTCATGGCGGCAGACTGTTCTGCTTACCTTTGCAAAGGTTTACAAGGACGGCAAGTTTTTATTCGCAAGATTTATGAACACAGACGGTAATGAATGCAACAAGCAGGAAAATTATGCGGCAAGGGACGGATGGTCTCCGTATTTATCAAGCAAGATCTCGATATCGGATATCACGGGTATGACGGCAAAGCTTACAATGTCGGATCCGCGCGGTGCATCACGTATCACTGTGAATTTTAATTACAAAAAAAACTGGATCTCGTATATTGAGGGCGGCGTATATTGGGGAGAAGGCACGGAGAACAAGTCGGGCACAGTATATTTTAACGATATTTCGGCGTATGAATCATTTCCCTGCATTATCACCGGTCTGGGGTTTCGGGAAAAGGCAAAGGCATTGGCAGAGCTTCATGTGGCGTTAATACACACTATGGGCTATGAGATACAATATGATATTTCCAATGTCTGAAAAAGTATCGGGAAAATTCATTTTATGCAAAAAAAATCTTGACCGAAAAACCCCGAGGTGATATAATAATATTATAAAATATGAGCATAGGGATATAAAGGCTCGAGATCCCGAAAAATATTAATTAACAAACGGAGGTTGTTTATTATGAAAAAGAAAATTTTTGCTATGGTGACGGTGGTAATGTTCGCTTT
>CAMWIR010000122.1 GCA_947174365.1 uncultured Ruminococcus sp.
GGCGGCGGTGGACTTCCTTTCCGTTCAGGAAAATGTTGACCCCGAGCGTATAGGAGTTATCGGAATATGCGGCTGGGGAGGAATGGCTCTGAATGTTGCCGCACTTGATACGCGCATAAAGGCGACGGTCGCTTCCACAATGTACGATATGAGCAGAGTCAATTCGCAAGGCTATTTTGACGAGGAGAACAGCGAGACAGCACGTTACGAAAAACGTAAAGCTATGTGTGCGCAGCGAATTAATGACTATAAAAGCGGAAGCTATGAGCTTGGCGGCGGAGTTGTTGACCCGCTCCCCGACGACGCTCCTTTCTTTGTAAAGGATTATTACGATTACTACAAAACAAAAAGAGGCTATCACCCTCGTTCTCTCAATTCCAACGGCGGCTGGAACAAGACAGGCTGTATGTCGTTCCTCAATCAGCCCATTCTTTGCTACAGCAATGAGATACGCAATGCGGTGCTTGTTATTCACGGCGAAAAAGCCCACTCATGTTATTTCAGCAAAGACGCTTTTGCAAATATGATGAACGGCAATCCCTGTCCCGAAAACAAAGAGCTTCTTATTATCCCGAATGCTGTTCATACCGATCTGTACGATAGGACCGATATTATTCCTTTTGATAAAATGGAACAGTTTTTCAAAGATAATTTGAAATAAAAAATAGCGGACAAAACCCAATCCGCATAAAGCAGAAAGTCCGCAAACGGCTTTGTTACGCCATTTGCGGACTTTATTCTGTGCGAGTAACGGGATTCAAAATGTAAAATACACAGTCTAAGTCCCCCGGTTCAATCAACCGTTTTCGTGATCCAGAAATAGACGTCAACGCCCCAGGTGTCACCAAGATTTGCTTCGTATGCCCCTTGCACCGCTTCGGCCAGCCCTTCTGTATCAACAAAATAACCGACAGGGGTTGCAGTAATGTTCGCACCCGCTATATCCTTAAAGTAGAAACGAAGCTGTCCGCCGCTGAACAGACACAGCTCACCGGCTTTAATATCCGAAACCGTCGTTTCATCATCTCTTGTGTAACTGCCTCTGACGCTCTGAGCGACAAAACCTTCTTCTTCCTCATAAGTGTAGGTTGGGAACAGCAAAGCGGAACCGGACAGATAATCCAGCATGGTTGTGGATGCAGCGTTGTTATACATATTGACAGACCACTCTTTTTCGCCGTCTCTGCCGATCCGAACAGATACTGCATTTTCCAAAATATCACCGTCATAAGCCGTTCCGCTGTTTTCGTTTTGTGTGGTGTTTTCTGCATTGTTATCCGGGTTTATCACATTTTCAGGCGGAGGCCCCGGATCTTCCGCCCGGGAACTGCACCCCGTCAAGACCGTCATGCCTAATACCAACATCAAAGCAACAAATTTCTTCATGTTTGTCTCTCCTTTACTCATCATTTTGAGCGATTAAATTTACAATACTTACCCGCTTTATCTTTGCGGAAAAAGCAAGGGCAAATCCAAAAAACAGCAGTGGTATGATCACCATTGGAAGAACCGTTCCCAAAACGCTGAAACCGGATGAGAACTCTCCGATCCCAAACATCTTGAAAATGCTTTCTACCACATTATCGGCACAGAACGCCGAAAGGACTATCCCGATTCCCGCTCCTATCATGACCACAAGCAAAAACCGGAATGCAAAGGAAAGCCGCAGTCTGCCGGACGATAATCCCATGCTTTTGTAGATTGCCATCTTTCCTGTTTCCGATTGCAGCAGCTTGCCGGCCGTCAGCGCAACGGCTACCAGAATAAACAGGGCGGCAATCAGATAGATGACAACGATCAGCGCATGCATGACAAACACTATCCCATCAAGTCCCGACCAGCTATTGGTATGGACATCGATCCCTCTGTAATGTTCCTGCAAGTATGCCATCGCATAGTCACGTACCGAACCGTTCTCCAGAATATAGTGATAGCACCAGATGAAGCCTGTAATGTCGCCTATTTTGGAATATCCCTGAATGCTCATGCCGATATTGCTTCCCATGCCGTTGGCGCATTGATAGATCCCGGATACCTGATATGTTTCCATTCTGCCGCCGGACGCCACCTGAACGATGTCTCCGATTGCCAGATTCAGTTCGCTTGCAACCGTGTCTGTGATCAGAATGCTGTTCCCGTCGCAGACATTGCCGGAAAGCACATGGAACCACTTCGTGTCGTTGAGGACATTGGCCGTATATTCCTGTCCGTTCACTGTGACACTCTGCATGGCAAGCTCGTAGGTTTCCTGTATGGGGGAATACCAGTTGATAATCCTCTCTATCTCGTCCATGGGAACTGACGAATTGAATGGCTGCACGCCAAGATCATGATCCGCCACGCTGAAGGTATTCATCAGCCCCTCACCGTTCGAACCCAGCCAGGTCCCCATTCTGCCGATCACTGACAGGAACAGGACGAGGAAAGCGGAGATCAGGCAGAGCGCAATGTATTTTCGTTTACCGGATAGCAGCTCCCGTAACGCAATATCCAATCCCAAAGACTTCTTTCGAAAGGCAGACCGCACTTTTTTTGTATTGAAACTTTCCTGTATCGTCTGAATCGGCGCAATCCGCAGTATCTTTTCTGTACATGCGAACAGGAACAGGGCAAACAGCAGCAGTATCCCAAGAAGAATTGCCATTATCAGACCTGTCGGAAACATGCGTTCAATGAGCATTCCGGTGGAGGAAACCATTGCTTTCGCCAACAGACCTGCAACACTCTGCGAAAAGGTCAGACCGAGGAGCAAGCCCAGTAAAACCGTGCCGCCATAGAGCGCCAGATACACGCTGCGCAGTCCGCCGCCTGATTGTCCCATGGTTTTCAAAATCGCCATATCCCGCTTTTCCTGCTCCACCACCACGGACAAGCTGTGTCCGATGATGATAAAACAGAGAATCAGCAGCACAATGGAAAAGGCAATTAAAAATCCGGACAGGATATTCTGCAAAAGCAGCATATAACTCAGGATCGATTCCTTTCGATAGGAGAATTCCGTATAAAGCGAAATGTCCGTGGATTCATAGATCTGTCTGTGAAAATCCGGCTCGCCGAGTGCGCTGTCCGCCCTTTGAAAGATGTGAAGCATAGCACCGACTCTGCCAAGGGCGTCTACATCAGCCGCTTCGTAGATCGTCCGCTGCATTTCTTCCCAATCGGGATCGCTTATCAGAAAGCTTTTCATGTCGATCATGGAGCTGCCCATGAATGCGTCGGCAAAGTAACCGGCAACGGTCAGACTTTTGATCCCGTTTGAACGGGACAACTCAAATTGAACGGTATCGCCGATCTGTACATCAAAGACGGAACAGAGCGCAGGGGAAATATATACCGTTCCCGGTTTGATCTCCGGGGTCGGCAGTTCCTCGCCTTCTGCTGTCAGAAAACGGTACGGCACCGAGCCGTCATAGACAATAAGCTGCCCCTCATTATCGGAATAGCTGCCGTTGATCTCATACCCTGCGAAAATCAGCGGTTGAGTAAGAACATGATCCACATCCGGAAGATTTTCAATTTCGGTTGGAAGTCTGTCCGGCTGTCTGCTGACCCATACTGTAAAATCGCCGAATCCTAAACGGTTCATTTCGTTCTCAACAGAATCCATACCGCTAATGTATACGGTCAGAGCGGAAAAGAGACAGAGCGCAAGGACAAACATCAGCAGAAATATTCCGATGATACTTCCTTTTTGCTTTTTGACAGCTGCCTTTAGCAGCATTCGGTACTTACCCATGCTACCACCCAAGCCCTTCCAGCCAGGCGAATAGCTTTTCTTCCCTTGACTTGTCTTTTCCTGCATATGCAGACAGAGACATCTCGTCAATAATCGTGCCGTCTTCTAAGTACAGAATGCGGTTTCCTCGAAGAGCCGCTTCTTTGTCATGGGTCACAAGCAGCACCGACTGACCTTCGGAATGGAGCGACGACAAGAGATTCAAAACTTCTTCCGAGTTTGCTTTGTTCAAGGCGCCGGTCGGCTCGTCGGCAAAGAGAATGGCCGGTTTATTTATGGCTGCCCTGGCGACTGCTGCCCGCTGCGCTTCTCCGCCTGATACCTGTGACGGTAATCTGTCTTTTGCTCCGTCGAGATTCATTCGAGTGATAAGAGCGTCGGTGCGTGTTTTGCATTCTTTATCCGATAGAGCGCCTATCAGTCCCGCCATTTGTATATTTTCGTAAAGGGTTAAATTGCTGATCAAATGAGTACGTTGGAAAACAAAGCCGAAATTCTCGGCCCTCAGCTGCGTCAGTTCCTTTTCCGCAGCGTTTGTGATATCCTGACCCCGATAAAAAAGCTGACCGCTGCTGAGACGATCCATACCGCTGAACGCATAGAGCAAAGTGGATTTTCCGGAGCCGGAGGAACCCATGATGACAGTAAAATCACCTGCATAGATTTCCGCATCAATTCCATGCAGAACAGTATTGTTCCCGAAAGACTTTGTGATCTTTTTTCCTGATAAGACGGCCTCTTTCATATCGTTTCAACTCCTTAACACCGGATTTTCTGTTTATTCGGACGGGTGATTGCTTTCCGAAAGTTCATGCGTTTTTTCTACTCTTGCGATGATATAGTCAAGACACGCTAATTTCTCTCTGTCTTTTCTTAACATATCTTTTTGGATTCTGCGGAATCTGCATAGCAGCCTTTCCTGTCCCTGTTTATTTCCGGAATCCGAATAGCGTTGATATTGAAGTATCATATCATCCGGAGCGCCTGTTTCCTTTAATCTCTGTCTGGTCAACCTATCTTTTTGCATGCCTTATCCCCTCTATAATTGTGAAAAAATTCTGAAAATTCATTTTTTTACAGGATAATTATAACATACCTCTTGACAAATAGCAAATAGTTATATAGAATATAATTGCATAGTTAAAAGGAATGCTGTTGTGCAAGGAGTGTTTTTATGATTGAAACAAGGTTATTACAATATTTTCTGGCCATAGCGGAGGAGCAAAGTATCACCCGGGCCGCCGAATATCTTCATGTCACGCAGCCGACCTTATCCAAACAAATGATGGACCTGGAAGCAAGCCTCGGAAAGCAGCTGCTGATCCGAGGCAAGAAAAAGGTAACGCTGACGGAGGACGGTGCATATCTCCGCAGCCGTGCACAGGAGATACTTTCTCTGCTGGAGAAAACCGAATCGGCCTTTCGTGAAAGCGAAAATGTTATCACCGGCGATGTCTTCATCGGCTGCGGTGAACATCGAACTTCCTTTGCCGTCATGCAGATGATAAAAACGATTCAGGAAGAATATCCCGAAATTCATTTTCATCTTTTCAGCGGCAATGCCGACGCAATCACAGAAAGGTTGGATAAGGGGCTGTTGGATATTGGGCTTTTGCTGGAACCGGAAATCAATCCCAAGTACGATTATCAGATGCTGCCGTTTCGGGAGACATGGGGAATTCTTGCCCGAAAGGATTCACCCCTCGCCGCCCGTGACTCTGTCACCTTTGAGGAACTCTCTGATCTTCCGCTGATTATGCCGAGCCAGACGTCAAACAGCAATCAAATCAAAAGTTTCTTTGCCGATAAGTTAATATCACCGAACACGGTTGCCACCTATAACCTTATTTATAACGCAGGGCTTATGGTGGAGGCAGGCATGGGATACGCATTATGTATCGACGATCTGATCAACACCGAGGGGGATCACCCGTTGACTTTTATCCCCATTACGCCGAAATTCGAGTCAAATGTTTATCTTTTCACCAAGAAATATCAGGTCTTTTCCAAAGCCGCAAAGCTGTTTTTAAACAGGCTTCAGCAAGAATTCCTGAACGGCTGATGTTCTCTGACATCCAGAATGAGTCCGTCCAGAAAGGCAATGCAGGCCTGCTCTTTATGGATATCGTCCAAAAGCTCCGCTCGCCGCTGTGCCAGCCGGGAAAGTCCCTCTCCCCGATCACCGCTGCGCAAACAGGACAACAGGCCTTCAATCATTTCTTCGCTGCATCCGGCGTCTGTTAAATTTTGGATCAATTCCTGTGTTGTCCGATAACCTTCAAACATATTGTTTTCCTATCCTTTTCTGAAAGTCACCTGCGCACTGCCGCTTCCAAGCGCCGCTGCAAGTCCGGTCGGATCGTCAATACGGCCAAGAAGTGTGTAGGTGTAAGAAGTGGAAAAGCTATCATAGAACAACACTAGGCAGCTATTTCCGTACAGCATAAGATCGCCTGTTTTTATTCCGGACGGTTTGCTCGCATTTGTCGGCAGAACGGTATCAAGATAATAATACTTTTCATTGCCGTTGAGCTCGCTCATATCGAGTGTCAAGGGGAGCATATCCGTCAAGGCCCTTGTTGTTTCATTATCATACAGGG
Source organism: uncultured Ruminococcus sp. (assembly GCA_947174365.1). GTDB lineage: Bacteria > Bacillota > Clostridia > Oscillospirales > Ruminococcaceae > Huintestinicola. The sequence goes on from CAMWIR010000122.1 coordinate 6,337, forward strand.
TGGCGGTATAGGTCTCGTTTCCGATCAGTATTTCGATTTTTAACATATTTGATTCCTCCTCGGTAACAGATGATTCAGGCTGCGTTTCCGATTGTTGACCGGTATTGGACTGAGAGGGCGGTTCCTTTACGGCATTAGAGGCACCGCTTATTTCATGATCGATACGAAAGACGTAACCGACCTCATAGTTTTCTCTGTGATAATAAGCGGCGGTCAAAGCCGACTGATCGAAAACGATGCTCCATTCTGTGGATTCAAATTCATCGAAATTGTCTTTGCTTACGCTGTCAAGGGCATCCCGTACCTGCGGTGCAGTCATAGAGGGATACTCTTTCAGCGTTTTTTCAAGAATTTCAAAACGGGTATGGGATTGGCTTGTTCCGATCCCCTGCTTTTCACCCTCCGCCAAATAATAATTGGTGAGGATCGGAGTTTGGGTAACGACCATTTCATTGTCGATATACTCAACGGCTGCGCTGTTGCCTTCACTGTCCGCAATTGCAAAATGGATCATGTAATTAAATGACGCATGGAGATCGTATTGCCCCAGCAATTCCAGGGCTTCCTCTACGGTAGCAGCCTTGTCCAGCATTAAACGAATGGCTGTCGTCGTGGTAATATCCGCCTTTCCGGTATCCTGCCGTATCGTTGCATTGTCCTGAATCATATTTACGGACACGCACAAGCCCTTTTCGTTCATGCCGTCAAGCGGAGCATAAAGAGCTGCGATCGTCAGCATTTTTTCAGTCAGCATATTTGCAGCGGTTCCTGCGCCTTGCCGAATGAAGCCGAGATTTACAGTGGATACAGAAGCATATCCTTCCTGCGGATATGATGTGACCACCAGTGCATCACAAGTCTGCCAGTCAAAGTTGCGGCCGAAGAAATACCCGCCGTTTGCATTTTTTACAGAAACCGTACTGCACCCGAATACATCTCCGTCCATTTGAAGTCCTGAATTTCCTTGAAATATATTATTGTTCAAAAATTGCAATACAGCTTGATCCGAATCGGCTCCGCCCTGCTCCAGAAACAGATCAAATCCATAATCGCCGTCATAACGCACTGCGGAGAATCCGGATTCAAGTTCTGCAATTTCTGATGTTACAGATACGAAATTATCTGCAGAGCTGCTGTTATTTGCCGGGTTGCTTTCCGTATCGGCATTCGTCAAACCGGAGTTGTTCCCGCATCCGGTCAAAATCATCAGCAAGCATATCATCATAAGAAAAAGGAGAGATTTATTCATTTCAGGCACCTTCTTATATTTGTTTGTAATTATTATAACACGGTAATGTAAAAATAGCAAATATCTATATTGAATGTATTATAATAGGTTTCAGGAATGTTTATAAGGTGCGGCGTTGTGTATTAACATCTTGTTTGAAGTGCCGACCGATAGCCTCCGGGTCAGAGTTACAGCTTTCGCAGATAATATGATTGAAATGCTTAAAAAACTTTGATAAACGAGAGCCGACTTCGCAAGAGGCCGGCTCTTAACTTATTCCACATTACCAAGCAGCCATTCAAGAACGTTTACCCGTCTGATACCGTTGTAATCCGCTTCGGGATCTTCATCAAGTGTAAGAATGAATTCAGGTATTTTTCGACAGTTTTAACGTCGATTTTACGTCCCTCGGACGTCATAGTATCAGCAATCTTTTTTGAAGAAAGCGTGTTGTCAATATTGTCAAACACAAATCGCACAATGCTCTCCAGCACCAATGATATGGCTTTTTGTATGTATGCGTTGTGCTTTGACCTTTACTCCAAAAATACGCTGTTGGTATCAGAATTTGTTTTTCACTAATCCTGCGGGCAATTTGTGCAGGACCGAAACCACTAATGCACATATAGTACTTATGACATTACCCATTTTAAAGTACAGGTGGCAGGGAAACTCCCCTACACCCCGATAAAATTCGGCAAAAGCGTTTTCCCAATTTCAAAACGCAGTGGTAAATGTGTATATATTTTACTGAAAGAAAGTATATGTACATTCTCTATTGCTTACAACAGATACTATTGTCAATTGACAAAATCCAAGAACCATGATATTATAATTCTATCGCAGCTTTGCACTTGATCGGAAAATAACTTGATTTTCAGATTTAAGGATTATTTAATAATTTCCATGCTACAATAAAGTTACAAAAGCGAAAGGAGCATAGGAAATGTACCTGAACATACTGAAAAAAGACCTGAAACGCAAGCGTGCAATGAACGTTATTTTGCTGGTATTTATCATACTTGCTTCAATGTTCGTGTCCTCCGGCGTGAACAACATCATCAGCGTGACAACTGCGCTGGACGGCTACTTTGAAATGGCTGACGCCCCCGATTATCTCGCCGTGACTATGAACAAGGATTCTGCGGAAAATATGACAGAGATCCTGGAAAATGCGTCGGCTATCGACGAACTGCGTATCGAGGAGATCGCCTATATGTCCCAGTCAAACGTTATGCTGGACGGCAAGCCGCTGAACGCTTCCACCGGCTATCAGGTATTGCAGAGCGACAGAGATATTGCAATGAATTATTTTCTTGAAGACGAGACCATACTTAAAAATGTGTCTAAGGGCAAGGTTTACGCTTCCTATTTTGTAGTAAAAAATACGGAGCTGAAGGCCGGCGACAAAATTACTGTGAAAATGGGGGACATAAGCCGTGAATTTACCTTTGCGGGCAGCTTCAAGGACGCTGCTCTCGGCTCGGAAAATGTGAACGTGACGAGATTTATCCTGAACGCCGAGGATTTTGACGAGTATATGTCGGACGAGACTGTGAAAAATATGTACGGCGGAAAATTATGCTATATACATACAAACGACCTTGACAAGACCCTGTCCCAGATATCGGATATATCCGGCAGCTTTGTTTTTGCGGGGGGCAGAGAGCTTATAAAATTCGGCTATATTTTCGATATGATAGCTACGGGTGTAATACTTGTGATAAGCCTTATACTTATCGCCGTATCCTTTGTGGTGCTGCGCTTTGCCATAACCTTTACTCTTTCCGAGGAATTCCGCGAGATAGGCGTTATGAAGGCTATCGGCATACGGGATATAAAGATCAGAGGGCTGTA
>CAMWIR010000123.1 GCA_947174365.1 uncultured Ruminococcus sp.
TTAAAGGCGTGCGCCACCATGGCCCGGCTCCTTTTGCTTTTTTAAAAATTATATGGTACAATATATTAAAATGAAAATATACCGAATTGGGAGGCTTTTATATGAACACAATTTCAAACAAAGCTTTTGACGAAGAACGTGCGCTGTATGACAGCCATTCGCTTATAGTCGACAGCTGCCGCTTTGAGGGTGAAGCAGACGGCGAGAGCGCATTAAAGGAATGCTCGGATATAAATGTAAATAAATGCTTTTTTGACCTGCGTTACCCATTGTGGCACGTGGACGGGCTGACGGTCTCCGCCTCGGAAATGACGGAAAACTGCCGTGCCGCCCTGTGGTATTCAAATGATATTAAAATTACCGATACCAAAATGCACGGAATAAAGGCACTGAGGGAGTGCAGCGATATTTCCATAGAGCGCAGCGATATAATATCTCCCGAATTCGGCTGGTCGTCAAAGAATGTAAAAATGCTTGACAGCACTGCCCAAAGCGAATATTTTATGATGCGGGGGGAAAAGCTGAATTTTAAAAATGTGAATTTCAAGGGGAAATATTCTTTCCAATACATAACCGATTCTTGTTTTGATTCCTGCGATTTCGACACCAAGGACGCATTTTGGCACGCCAAAAATATAACCGTCAAAAACTGCACCGTCAAGGGAGAGTACCTTGCCTGGTATTCCGAGGACATAACCTTTGAAAACTGCCGCATTATCGGAACTCAGCCCCTTTGCTACTGCAAAAATCTGCGGCTTATAAACTGCGAAATGACCGACTGCGACCTTGCTTTTGAAAAATCCGAAGTAAATGCCTGCATTACCACCCATGTGGACAGCATAAAAAATCCCCGCTCGGGTAAGATATGCGTTCCCTCCGTGGGGGAGATCATTCGTGACGACAGTCTTTCCGAGGGAGAGGTCATAGTCTGCTGTCTGGCTGTAAAGGGAGAAAAGCAGGATCAGCAGTAAAAAAACTATGCAAAATTATAAAAATGAGCCGGATATTGATATTGCTTCAATGTCCGGCTTTTTATGTGCATATCCAATAATATTTTCCAAATTAATTTGTACATTCTTCCAAAAAAACATTTACCCTATTGACAAATATATTTATTCTTGTTATAGTTAGTTACAGAAGTAACTAACCAATAAACCAATTAAGGAGGCGGATATATGACAACGCTGACAGAAAGCGATAAGCCTATTTATGTACAGACTGCCGAGTGGATAGAGGATAATATACTTTCCGAGGCATTCGGGGAGGAGACCCGGATACCTTCCACTACGGAAATTTCGGTACAGTACAAGATCAACCCTGCCACTGCCTTAAAGGGCGTGCAGATGCTGGTGGATAAGAACATAATTTACAAGAAAAGGGGTCTGGGTATGTTTGTTGCAAAGGGAGCAAAGGAAAAAATACGGGAAACAAGAAAACAGGAGTTTTTCGACAAGTACATTACAGCGCTCATAAGTGAGGCGCAAATGCTGGGTATCTCCCGGGAGGAGATCAGACAAATGATAGATAAATGCTTTAAGGATGGTGAGGAAAAATGAGCGAAATAAAGGTACAGAACCTCTGTAAGCGCTTCGGCAAAAACAGCGCCCTTACCGATGTCAGCCTTACCCTGCGGGAGAACTGCATTTACGGTCTCTTAGGCAGGAACGGCGCAGGCAAATCTACATTGCTTAATATATTGTCGGGAAGAATGTTTCCTACGTCGGGAGATGTGACCGTTGACGGCGAGCCGCTGACAGGCAACGACAGCGCTCTTGGCAAGATCTTTATGATGGACGAGCAGTTGGTTTTTATTCCGGGTCTTAAAGTCAAAAAAATGTTTGAGGTAACAGCCGATTGCTACCCCGATTATGATATGGAATATGCCATGAAGCTGGCAGCGGACTACGGGCTTGACTGCAAAAAGCGCATACACAAGCTTTCAACAGGCTATAAAACCATTGCAAAGATAATCAATGCCCTTGCCTGCGGCGCTCCCGTGGTCTTTTTTGACGAGCCTGTTCTGGGACTGGACGCAAATCACAGGGATATGTTCTACCGCAATGTTATTGAGCGGTACACCGAGCACCCCGCTACATATGTTATCTCCACCCACCTTATCGAGGAGGCGTCCTCATTTATTGAGCGAGCCATAGTTATAAAGGAAAGCAGACTGATAATGGAGGAGGAGACCGAGGTCATAAGAGGAATGGGCTACACCGTTTCGGGAAAAGCGGGTGATGTGGACAGTTATCTTTCCTCTTTGGACGGTTCTTCGGTAATTCTCCGCACAGAGGTCATAGGCGGACTTAAAACAGTCAGCATAAAGGGGCAGCCCGCAGGAAATACACAGGGATTGGAAATTACCCCACTCAGCCTGCAAAATATGTTCGTCTGCCTTACAAACGACGACAGCAACAGCGGAAAGGAATGATGATAAATGAAAAAACGTTCTTATATGGGAATGCTTCGTTACTGCATTTACCAATTGTCCAAAGCATGGATTTTCCTGCCGATTTATTTTCTGGTAAACCAGATCATTACTTATATTGTCCTGCGCACAAACAGTGAAATGGGGCTTGAAGCGTCTATGTTAGCCTTTGTGGGCATTGATGCGCTGGCGGTATTTGTTTCGGCTATGATCGGACTTACAAAAGGCTTTGAATTTTACAACACCGCCGCAGCCTGCGGAATTTCCAGAAAAACCTCCGCACTTACCCAGATAACCGCTTACGGCATTACTGCCTTTGTAATGATGGGAGAATGTATGCTCCTTGCATGGCTTTACGAGCTTATAAACGAGGGTCGGAGCATATTATTGATCGACCTTGCCTACGGTCCCGTTTGGAATATAGCTATGTGGGGAACTATGCCTGCATTTATATTTAACATTCAGATTTTCATTGTAGGGTCTTTTATGATATGGGCAGCCGCTCTTTTTGGATTTATGTTCTGCTCGCTTTATTCCCTCTTCCCCCGAAAGGTTGCTGTTTATCTCAGTATCGGACTTCCCGTGGCTGTACTGGCCATTTGGGGCGGTATCTGCGCCAACTGGGAAATGCACGGAATTGATACCGATCAAAAGCTTTCGGAAATAGGCAACGCCATAATGAAAATTCTGGGAATGCGTGCCAATGAAATTATCGGCGGCAATATATTCCAAGGCTGCGTTGTATTCATAATAATAGGGATAATTGCATCGGTTCTGGGTATTATCTTCTCCCGCCGTGCCTCTGTATCCGCCGAACCCGGGATAACAATATAAAGGAGTGTGTTACTTATGAAAAAAGAAAAACGATATATACCCCGCATATTTGCGGCAGCGCTGCTGACGGCAATGCTCTTTGGGGGCTGCGCCTTGCCTGACGAGCCGGGAAGAGAGCGCTTGACCGAGCCGACTGTCATTGCCGTTCCCGAGGGCGGCTGGACAGCTGAAGAGCTTGCAGCAGCAAGCAGCATTGATAATGTGCCCCTTACTCTTCCTCTTAATCTGCGTGCATTCGGCACGGACTATTGTTATGTTTACGGCAGCTTTTTAGATTATGACGACCACACAAAACCATACTGTTATTTATCCACAACAAATGGATATAATGTAAATAAATATCTTGATGTTGGTTTTGATTTTGACGTTACCGAAAAGAATCTTACCGCCGATACTCCCATTAAAGAAATATTCTGCTACAATGACGGAATTTCAAGCATGGGGCTGGACTCATTTTATATCAACGGCATAACCTTCGGGGCAACCGTAGATGAAGCAGCAACCGCCCTTGGCGAACCTGATTACGGAAAAGACGGAGAAAATTCCGAAAATACAGCTTCTTTACCTGTTCAAATACAATATTATGATAAAAATACAGGCAAGAGCATTTTATTTTTAACTTTCCGAGCCCCCGATGACGGCAGCGATCCGATACTTGTTAATATCAGCTTCTATTTTGACGGCCTTGATAACCCATATCTTTAATATTAAAGCCGCTTTGCATATTAATGCAGGGCGGTTTTTCATATGAAAGCTCATTCACAGAATAGCTTGATTATATTTATAAATTCCTAACAAAATAGCTTTCTTTTTGCAATCCCTTTGTGATAAAATAATATGTGAAATACCGAAAGGCTGACAACAAGAAAGGGGGCGGCGTTTTGCAGCAGCGCACTAAAACCGTATACACCTGCTTTGCCACCGATGTTATCCACGAGGGGCACTTAAAAATCATTGCCGAAGCCCTCAAATACGGCAATGTTACAGTGGGCGTGCTTTCCGATCGGGCGCTTATCCGATATAACCGTTTCCCCACAGTAAGCCTTGACAGGCGGATAGCCAATGCACGGGAAATAAACGGCGTAAGCAATGTCATAATCCAAGATGATGTAATGTACGACAAAATTATTTCGGAGCTTCGCCCGGATTACATAATCCACGGAGATAACTGGCTCACAGGACCTATCCGTGCCATAAGGGACAACGCCGCCGCCCTCCTTAGCGAATACGGCGGACATCTTATTGAAGTGCCCTACAGCTACAGCGAAAATATAGACCTTATTGAAAAACGCAAGCGTGCCGCCCTTGCCATGCCCGAATACCGTCGGAAAAGACTGCGGCAGCTTATCTCAATCCGCCCTGCGGTAAAGGCAATCGAAGTCCACAGCGGACTTACGGGGCTTATTGCCGAAAAGACCGTAATAGAACATAACGGTGAGCTTGACCAGTTTGACGCTATGTGGATAAGCTCTCTCTGCGATTCCACCGCCAAGGGCAAGCCAGACACCGAGCTTGTGGATATGACTTCCCGCTTCCGCACCATTGACGAGGTAACGGAGGTCACTACCAAGCCCATAATCTTTGACGGCGACACCGGGGGACAGACCGAGCATTTTGTTTATACCGTCCGCACTTTGGAGAAAATGGGCGTTTCCGCAGTGATAATCGAGGACAAAACAGGTCACAAGAAAAATTCCCTTTTCGGCACGGATGTTCCCCAGACACAGGATAATATCGAAAGCTTCTGCGCCAAGATAGCCGCAGGGAAAAAGGCTCAGCTTACGGATGATTTTATGATAATTGCCCGCATAGAAAGCCTTATTCTGGATAAAGGAATGGATGACGCATTGCAGCGAGCAAAAGCATACGTTAATGCAGGAGCGGACGGGATAATGATACACAGTCGGAAGAACACTCCGGACGAGGTTTTCGAGTTTTGCGGCAGCTTCCGTAAATTTGATAAGATCACACCATTAGCGGCAGTGCCCACCTCCTACAGCAAAGTTACCGAGGGGGAGCTTGCAGCCCACGGAGTGAACATTGTCATATACGCCAATCACCTTACCCGCAGCGCATTTCCTGCCATGCAAAAAACAGCGGAAAATATTCTGAAATATCACCGAGCTTTTGAAACGGAAGATGATCTTATGTCCATAAACGACATTATAACACTCATAGATGAAATATAATTTTTTAAGGAGGAATTTCCTATGCCCGCAGTATTACCCGATTTCTATAAAATCCAGCAGGATAAAACATCGGTTCCCGAATGGGCGAAGTATATGACCGAGGGGGAATTTATCAGCTATTCTGTCTCATACCACGCCAAAACTCTTTTGGACCTTTTTGATGAATATACCTATAACAGTCCCGATATAGGGGATATGACTTACTACCTGTATGACCCGATAAAGCACGGAGGAGACCCACATAAAAAATATCCCGTGCTGATGTGGCTTCACGGCACAAGCAATGCCCTTGACGGAGTAAACTGCATAATGTGCTGCGGAGCGGAGCAGTATGCCTCGGAAAAATATCAGCAGGAAATGGGCGGGGCTTACATTATCGTCCCTCTTGCAAACGAAAAGCGCCTTGAAAGCGGCGAGATACAAGGCAGCTGGAATAAAAACTATTCACCCGTTTTAAAGGGGATATACGATAAGGTTATTACCGAGCACCGGGAAAATACCGGCAAAAAATTTGTAATGGGCGCATCCTCGGGGGGATATATGACATGGCATCTTCTGGAAGATCACCCGGGATTTTTTGAGGGTGCGATGCCCATTTCCTCGGGCTATATCCCTGATTCGGATTCTCTTGACATGATCTCCAAAAGCGGGATTCATCTGCTTATCGCTCACGGAAGATATGACGAACTGGCGGGATTTGACGAATGTGTTGCACCGTCCCTTGAAAAGCTGGAAAGCCTTGACAATTGTATCTGCTTTTTCCCAAAATGGGTCTATAACGGCGACGGCGGCATTGCCTCGGTGCATTACGGCATTGAAATGGGTCAGCATTGCATGATAAACTGGGTTCAGTCAAATCTTATTTTTGATAACGGCAGCCCCGCCGACGAAAGACTTCCGAAAGGCGTAACAGGCTGGATAAGATCCGTCTGCGGATCCGATTGATGAATATCCCAAAATGCGGAATGGAGAATAACAATGCAGGTCGAACGTTTCCTTGAAATAATAAATTCGGACTTTTACACAGGCGTGCCCGATTCTCTTTTAAAGCCCCTCTGCGACTATCTTTCAAACACCTTCGGCAGCGATCCCACACGCCATATCATAGCCGCCAACGAGGGAAACTGCGCCGCCATAGCGGCAGGGTATCACCTTGCCACGGGAAAGATCCCCCTTGTCTATATGCAGAACAGCGGAGAGGGAAATATTATAAATCCCGCCGCATCGCTGCTGAATTCACGGGTATATGCCATTCCCGAATTATTCGTAATAGGCTGGCGCGGAGAACCGGGAACAAAGGACGAGCCACAGCATATATTTCAAGGCGAAGTCACTCTGAAGCTTCTTGACGATATGGAAATTTCCCATTTTACCGTCAGCGATAAAACCACCGAAGCCGAATTACAGTCTGCCATGAAAAAATTCCGAATGGATTTTTCTATCGGCAAAAGTGCCGCGTTTGTTATCCGCCAAAATGCGCTGACCTATGAGGGGAAACCTGACTATCAAAATGAATTTTCACTTTCAAGGGAACAGGCAATAAAGCAAATAGCCGCCGCTGCAGGGAACAGTCCCATAATTTCCACCACGGGAAAGATCAGCCGAGAGCTTTACGCCCTCCGTGAAACGGCAGATGAGAGCCATTCAAGGGATTTTTTAACCGTAGGATCAATGGGTCATGCCTCTTCCATAGCATTGAGCATTGCTCTTAATAAGCCCCGAGACAAGATCTGGTGCATTGACGGCGACGGTGCAGTGATTATGCACATGGGCGCCCTTGCGGTCATAGGAAGTATTGCACCAAAAAATCTTATTCATATCGCTATAAACAACGGCGCTCACGAAACCGTCGGGGGAATGCCCACAGCCGCGCAAAATTCCGATATTTCCCAAATCGCACTGTCCTGCGGTTATCCCAAAGCGCTTACCGTTAAGACCTCCGATGAACTGAATGCGGCTCTTGCCGAAGCAAAAGCCGCTGACTGCCTTACTATGATAGAAGTAAAATGCGCCGTAGGTTCACGCCCCGACCTGCCTCGTCCAAAGGAAAAGCCCGCAGATAACAAAACTGCCTTTATGCAATATATAGATCAATTTTCTCCCTGATTGCAGCCTTTGCTTCCTCTGTCAGCCCCGCTCGCTCAAATACTGACAATAGCCAAAGGCGAACGATCCCCACAAGATCGTTCGCCTTTTTGCTTTATATAGAAGAACTGCCTTTCAGCTTTCTTCCTCCACTTTGAAGTACCCGATAAGCTGTCCCGAAAATCTCGGGACATAACTTTCGCCGCTTATTATTGTGTACCAGCAGGTATGTTCCAAACGGTATTCTCCCGGAATCATCCGGTAGTCCTTGCCGAAATTTTCCGAGAAAAGGTACACGTCACCGGGCGCTATGAACACTGTTTCCGCCGGAATGGGAGCTGTATAGATTCTGCCTATGTATTCGGGGGCAATATACTCTCCCTCGTCGTCAAGTCGTGTAAGCACACGGTTAAGCATGACCGCCACTTCATACTCCGATTCGTTGTATATATATCCCTCGGCAATGCCGCTTTCGCTGTTATAGAAAACTCCCATTTCAATATCTCTGTAATAAACGCTGTCCGGGTCAAGGAAAGCTATTTCAAGGGAATTGAGCATATGCTCCGCTATGTCTTTATCGTAAAATTCCGCCAAAAAGTAAACGCATAACATATACTCTCCACGGCGCACTATATACTTATAGGTATCGTAAACGCCGCTTTCGCTGTAATGATCGGGAAGTGAGGAGTGGAGCATATATTCATAAAGCCCGGCAGAGCCTGTTTCCTCCTCGTATACTGTAATTGTGCGCCCGGATACCATATCAATTTTCATATCCTCGGGCGAAAAGCCCTGCTCGGCAGGCCAAAGCGCTCCCATTGTAACGGCATTTTTCCCATTTACCAAACCATTCACCAAAACATCGTCGCCCGAAATTACGTAATAATCGGGAATATCCATGACCACTGCTGCATAGTCGTCATCGGGAGAATAGCTCACTCCGCCATATTCGTCCTTGTTGCCGACCTGCATTACCCGCTGAACTTCGACATAGGAAATGCTGTTGTCAGGTTCTTCCTCCACTCGGGCATAGGTTGGGAAATCGCTGCCCGTGTAACGCCGCTCCCAAAGCTGAACTATCTGTGCGGGTGCGCTTGCCGTCATTTCCCCCGGATAGCAGACAACTACGCTTTCCCCAAGTTTAAGATCAAGGTCGCATTTTACAAATATTTCGGGTCTGTAATCGTCACTGTTCCTGCCCGCTTCGGGCTGCCCCTTGTAGGGTTTTACAATGTACAGATCACCCGCTGCCGTGATCGTTGTTACCTGCGCCACAAATACGCTGTTTTCGGTAGCATATGTAAGGTCGTCCCTTACCCTGTAGCCGCTTTCGGGAGTGCCCTCGACAATGTAATAACGTGCATAGGAATCGTCAAAATCATGGCTTGTGGCAATTACCGCCGTAAGGTTATCGGCATTTGTATTTGATTGTCTGTAATTTTCCGTTTCCGGTTCGTCCTCAAAAACTCCCGCAGTGGTCATGATGTTCATTTGAGCAAGATACTCTCTGACAGCCTCCTCGGGAGTGGGACTGTTCTGCCCGATAACGGGAACAGGCTGTAAATTATCGGCATTGCCGTCCCCTGCTATCGCCGTTTTCAGCTTTTCGATACCTGCATTCAGATCATACTCCACAGGGGGACGTAACCGATTTGTAAAGTCAAAGCCCAGAGCCATTTCATCTCCAATGGTATAAATAACTCCCCTGTGGATACGCCAGCCGCCGTCCTTTTTCACCAGCTCGAAGTCTCCCCCGCCGCCCAAACGGGAATATTCGGCGGTCACGTTAAAGCCCAGTGAATAGAACCGCACCTCCGCCCCCTAATGGTG
>CAMWIR010000124.1 GCA_947174365.1 uncultured Ruminococcus sp.
CGGCAGCATGAACGCACGGCATTCGCCGCACGTTCTATGCTGCACCGCCGCCCGATTTTTCCTTTTTTTGTAATTGTGAGATGTTGTGTTTTGCGTGACCTTTATTTTCATTTTTACAAATCGGGCGGCGCATGTCGTTAACTTGCTGCGTTGTGTCTTTATTTGCAACGTGCTGTTAGTGCCAAGGGGGCGCTTCCCCCAGACTCCCGTCGGGGGAACCGTTCCCCCGAACCCCTCGGAGTGGCGTGTGTGCTCTTGGTTGCTTAAGGGTGCACGCTGAATTTGCAGAAAACTGCAATGTCTTGTCTAACTCTTACCAACTAACAAAGGAACAGGCTTATGCGTGAATTTTTTCATAGCGTCAGATTTAAAATTCTGGTGGCGTTAATGGCTGTGCTGCTGGGAATGATGATATATTCGGTCACTACCGGCGGATATGCCTCGGCAAATTTCTTCGAGAGAATATTAGAACCCGTGCAAAGCCTTTCCGCAGGCGTTTCCGAAAAAGTCTCCACTTCCCTTGATATGCTCATCAATGCCGAAAAATATTACAACGAAAACAAACAGCTGAAAAGCCAGCTGGGCGAGCTGTACAATGATATAATAGATTACGACAGACTGCTGGAGGAAAATGCCGAGCTTCGGGTAATGCTGGAGCTTAAAGAAGAGTACAGCAACTATACATTCTCCCCTCCGGCTTCCGTAATAGCCAGAACTACTAACGACCCTTATGCTTCGTTTACGGTGGATAAAGGCTCGGACTGCGGCATTATTCCGGGCGACCCTGTGGTGACAAAAAACGGCATTGTGGGGGTATGTTATGACGTATCCCCCGCTACCTGCAAGGTGCGCACTCTCTTTTCCCCGAAAACCGCTGTGGGAGTTTACACTGTGCGAACAAAGGTTGAGGGCATTGCCGAGGGAGGCTACGATCTGGCAAAGGACGGCAAGATCCGCATGAGCTACATAAGCAAGGAGGCGGACATTATCCCCGGTGATGTGGTTGTTACATCGGGAAGCACCAACTACCCTGCGGGGCAGCTTATAGGCGTGGTCGAAACGGTGGCTATGGAAACAAGCGGTCTTTCAAAATATGCAGTGCTTATTCCTGCGGAGGATCCCCGTACTTTAACGGGTGTGTTCGTTATCACGGGCTACACCCTTGACGAAGTCACGGCTGTAAAGACGGGGCAGGAAATTCCCGAAAACAGGGCTGACATTGGCGATGCCGGCATTGCCAACAATGCCGGCGACGCAAGCGCCACCGGCAATAACGATAACGGTGAAAAGGTTGATGAACCTTAATGAATATAGAGCTTAAAAAGAAAAAGGAACAGGCAAACGGAATAATCAGACAGGGGCTGTACATTCTGCTGATGATAATTGGGTATGTGCTTATCTCCACGGTAAACACGGGCGCACCCCTGCCGCTGCTGCCTGTATGCTGCGGAGTTTGCTATGCGGTGAGGGAGGAGCCCTTTAACAGTGCTGTTTACGGCTGTGTTTGCGGCTTGCTGCTGGACTCGGCTCAGGACACGCTGGTGGGCTTCAATGCCATACTGCTGATGTGGTCGTGCCTTTTTATATCCCTGCTTTTTCACTGCTTTCTGCGGCGGCATATTGTGAATTTCCTTTTGCTTGACCTTGGCGTGATAATGCTTCGTGGACTGCTTCATTATCTGTTTTTTTACGAAATTTGGGACTACGACCTGTCGGGGCAGATATTTGGGAAAATTTTCATTCCCGAGATGCTCTACACCTGTGTTGCGGGGGCTGTAGTTTTTTGGCTCACGGGGGTCATTGCCGGGAAATTCGGTACTGTCACCGAGCATTATATTGAGGAAAAGTCGGAGGATATTGTGAGGGAGTAAGTTAATTAATAATGGATAAAAAAATGCTTCCGTGCCGATTTGTATAAAAAAAATAATTCAGTTAAAAGAGGAGTATGTTCTATGATCAAACACATTGTAATGTTCAAACTGAAAGACACACCCGAGCATACTGCTGCGGAAAATGCGGCTATTGCAAAGGCGGAGGCGGAAAAGCTCAGGACTGCCGTTCCCTCGCTAAAGGAATATGAGGTAGTTCTGAATGCCGATAATGCGGACAACAGTAATTATAATATCGCTCTTATCTGCCTGTTTGGCGATATGGCAGGACTTGCGGAGTATCAGCAGCACCCTGCACATAAAGAATTCGGGGAGTTTATTTATGGGCTGCGCACCGAAAACGGCCGTGCCTGCATTGATTTTGAAATATGAGCAGGCGGGGGTATGTTCCCGAGGACGAGCGGGATTTTTCTGATAAGGCTCTTCCCTTGCTGCGGCGGGGGCTTTCCGATGTTCACGAGCTTCTGAACAGGGGCTATCCTGCCAAAAGTGCGGCGACCTTTGTGGGAAACCGTTATCAACTTTCCGAGCGGCAGAGGCTTGCTATTGTGCGGGCGGCTTCCGCAGATGAGATGATCGCGCTTCGGAGTGCAAAGAAAAAGGCAAGTGCAGATGGCGGCAGAGTGGCAGTGGACGGCTTTAACATAATCATTACGCTGGAAAGCGCCCTGTCGGACACTACCGTGTACAGGTGCATGGACGGCACTGTCCGTGACCTTGCCGCAATGCGGGGGACTTACCGCATTCTTGAATGTACATACAAGGCTGCGGAGCTGCTTCTGGAAAAAGTGAAAAGCTGCGAGGCTGCGGGTGCGGATATTTTTCTGGACGCTCCCGTTTCCAACTCGGGGAGGTTGAAAAGTCTGCTGCTGGATAAGGGGGAGGCTATGGGGGTAGACGTTTCCTGCGAGCTTGTGCCCAATGCGGACACGGTTCTCAAAGCTTGTGAAAATGTTGTCACCACCGACGCTATAATTCTGAATGAAGCCCCGAGCTGGCTGAATTTTGCGGCGGAGATCATTGAGGATAAGCTGCCGGGTACGAGGGTGATCGAACTTACAGACGGCTGACCTGTTTATGAAAATTCTCATATAAATAAAATCGAGATCGTTTTTTCGACAGACTAAAGCAGAGGACAGCTCAAAAAAAGCTGTCCTCTGCTTTGGCTGTAAAAATCAAAAATTACTTCCCGTACCTTATGCTGTTGAACATTTTCAGAATTGCGCCTCGGTCGTATCGGGTGTATCTGCTTACATATTCGGCTATCTGCGCCTGCATTTCCGCCTGACACTGTTCGGGGGTCATGGCTTTTTCCCTTCTTATGCGTTCTATGGACTGTTTATAAGGGAGATTGCCTATTTTTGCACCGATGGCAAAGCGCGCTTTGATTCTTTCGGCGCGTCCGGTTTCCCACTCCATTCCGTCTGCTATTGCCTTGTTGAGTTCATCATATTCTTCTTTGGTAAATTTACCCTGGGCATATGCAGCGTCAAGGCGTTTTGCAATATTACCGTAATACTCTGCAATTCGTTCTTCCGTGGGTATGCCATTCTTCATATGATCGCCTAAACCTATGCGGTAGAAGTCATTGGTGAAATCAACCACATCGGAGTATTCATAAGGCTCAAAATCTTGGTCTTCCAATGCGGCTCTTGCTTCATCAGAAATTTCCAAACGGTCTGTATTTCGTTCAAAGGTCAGCCCCGAAAAATTTCCGTAGTCCACTTTAACATCATCGCTGTATGTAAAGGTGTCCATATTGGCAGGAGTGACAGTTTCGGAGGGCTTTTGGTTTCCTCCGAGTGTTTTCAGGTTGACTGTACCTACTGTGGTGGAATTGCCTGCTATTTCGGCGGTAACGGTAGTTCTTTTTATGTAAGGATTCATAGCATGATTAGTACACCCAAACAGCGTTGCGTAAAGGCTGGCTTTGTTCATACTTGTTATCATAGTTTATTCCTCCGCAATATCAGTTATTATCGGATAATGTGAATTTATGTATGAATATATTTTACCATATTTATACGGTGCTGTCAATACTTTCCGAAAATTTCAAACACTTTTTTACGAAGTAAATGCTGCTGCCGTGAAACTTTTCTTTTTTTCTATTGACAAAAAAGCATATTCGGTGTATAATTTAAATATGTAAATTTTGGATTTATAAGAAATTTATGTATAAAGGTGACATTTTGTCGGAGGTGAATTTGTATGACCGAAAGGGAGTACAAGGATGTTAAATTGGCAGCTTTATATGAGCTGCGTTTACTCATCTCGGGCGGCGATAAAAAAGAGTAATACCAAGGAAGAAATAACCCTGCTTCCCCACAAAATTGCTATGGCAAAAGAACAGGAAGCATGAGGCTTTAAAAGGAGGAAAAAACTTGAAACCTATCACAGTCAAAAAAATCAAAAAGGAGTACAGCCGTTTTGTATGGCAGACCAATTCCAACGAAATTTTTACCGAGGAAATGACCCTGTTTACTCTTACCTCGCCCGGGGCTACTTATGCCCTTGCAGCCCTTGAAAGCGGGCATTTGGCTCACGTTTATTTCGGCAAAAGGGCTGATGATGAGGATCTTTCCTATCTGCTGCGGCTGGACGAAAATCCCTACACCCCAAAGGTAAACGAGCGTGACATGGGCACGTTTATGGACACCACCCCTTTCGAATATCCCTGTCACGGTATCGGCGACTACAGAGAGCCTGCGGTGATGATAATGGACGGGAAGGGAATGTCCGCTCTTGATTTGAGGTATGTTTCCCATGAAATTATCCCCGGCAAGCCTTTGCTTTCACAGAAGCTGGAGGACTGCGAGATTTGTCTGCCTGCCACCTTTGCGGAGAACGGCGAGGCGGAGACTCTGGCTGTTACCCTGGAGGACAAGCGCACGGGACTGCGTGTTATCCTTTATTACACGGTGTTTACCGAGCTTGATGTTATTGCGCGGAGCGTAAGGATAGTAAACGGCGGAAATGAGGCTGTTGACATTCGCAGGGTAATGTCCGCCTGCGTGGACTTTGACAATGACGAATACGATTTTATAACCCTTAACGGCTCATGGGCAAGGGAGCGTGTCATGGAGCGGTGCAGGCTTCATCACGGCAAGCAGGGTGTGGATTCCGTCAAGGGTGAATCCTCTCATCAGAACAATCCGTTTACTGCTCTTGTTTCCCACACTGCCGATGAGGATATGGGGGAGGCATACGGCTTTAACCTTGTTTACAGCGGCAATTTCTTTGCGCAGGCGGAGGTCACGCAGCACAAGAAGACCCGCTTTGTTATGGGAATAAATCATTTCGATTTTTCCTGGAGGCTGGAGCCTGCCGCCGAGTTTACCGCCCCCGAGGTGATAATGGTATATTCCGACCAGGGTATCGGTAAAATGTCCCGCACGTTCCATGACCTTTACAGGCAGCACCTTATAAGAGGCGAATACAAGGACAAGCGCCGTCCCGTGCTTATAAACAACTGGGAAGCTACCTATTTCGGATTTGACGAGAACAAGCTGATAGATATTGCGAAAGAAGCTTCTTCTCTGGGCATTGAAATGCTGGTAATGGACGACGGCTGGTTCGGTCACAGGGACTCGGACAACAGCTCATTGGGTGACTGGTTTGTTTATGAAAAGAAGCTGCCCGGGGGACTGAAAAAGCTTGCGGACGAGGTCAACAAGCTGGGAATGAAGCTTGGGATATGGTTCGAGCCGGAGATGATATCCCCCGACAGCGAGCTTTACAAGGCGCACCCCGACTGGGCTATTCAGATAAAAGGGCTGCCTATGACCCAATCCCGTCAGCAGTATGTGCTTGACTACAGCCGCAAGGAAGTACGGGACTGCATTTACGGGCAGATGAGGGAAATTCTCGACAATGCCAATATAGAGTACATCAAGTGGGACATGAACAGACAGCTTACGGAGGTGGGTTCAAACGCCCTGCCTCCCGAGAGACAGAGAGAGCTTTGGCACAGGTATGTGCTGGGTGTTTACGATGTAATGGAGCGGCTGATAACCGATTACCCCAAGCTGCTTCTGGAGAACTGCTCCGGAGGCGGTGCGAGGTTTGACCCGGGTATGCTGTTCTATTCGCCGCAGATATGGGCTTCCGATGATACGGACGCTATCGAGCGTTTGAAGATACAGCACGGCACTTCCATATGCTACCCTGCTTCCGCTATGGGGGCGCACGTTTCCGACTGTCCCAATCATACGGTGGGGAGAAGCACGCCCTTTGAAACAAGAGGGAATGTTGCCATGGTTGGCACATTCGGCTATGAACTGGATGTGACGAGGATTCCCAAGGAGGACAGGGAAAAGATACCCGGGCAGATAGAGATGTTTAAGAAATACAATCCGCTGATACGCACGGGGGATCAATACCGCATAGGCAACGTATTTGAGGACAATATGTGGGACGCTTGGGTGTTTGCGGCGAAGGACAAGAGCGAGGCTGTGTTTACCTTTGTGCAGGTGCTGGGCAGACCCAATTACCGCAGCCGCCGTATAAAGCTTAAGGGACTTGCTCCCGAGAAAATGTACAAAAACCACGACAGCGGAGAGATACACTCAGGAGCGGCTTTGATGAACTGCGGGATAAATGTTTCCCTTGACGGGGATTTCAAATCAAAGGTAGTTTATTTCAGTGCGGTGAACTGAGATAGTACACTTTGGCTATGGCTTTAAAATTGATCGCAGCTTGCCCCGCACAGTGGGACGGCTGCGATTTCTTGTCCATAATTCTAAAAAACTGCTGATTAAAGATTTTCTCCCCGAGGGCACAAGTGACCATGGCGGCGGATAAAACTACGCCAAATCGCCATTTAACAAACGGCAAATTTTTAAATTTAAAGAAAAGCTTTAATCAGTGCTTCCCTAACCAATGGGGATCAGTTTAAAAATATACTTGTTCGGTACACTTCTTTTGTATATTTCACGTTAATAAAATTGATATAAAAATTTCCTTGACGGCGGGGAAAATATATGTTACAATAATTATAGCTTTAAAATTCATAAAATTATAGGTTGAAATTATATAAAAAATTCCGGGCATGAAAATGTCAGACATGTAAATGTCAAGAGCAAAGGGGGCGTTATTATGGAAATTGAATACCTTTCAAGTCTTAAACGCCCCGGCGACACGGTGGAGCTTTACAAGGCGCTGGAATGGTATATGCTGGACGGATACACCGATGAGGACATCAAAAAAGCCAACGAAAGCTTTTATTCGGTTTACGCTTATGACGGGGACACGCTGATAGGTTTGGGGCGCGTGGCTTCCGACGGGCTTATTGCGGCGGTAATGAGTGGCATTTGCGTTCGCACAGATTACAGGCGGCACGGGATAGGCGCGGAGATAGTAAAGCGCATTGTCGACTACTGCCAGTCGGGGATATATTCGATGAATGTGCAGATTTTCTGCGAGGACAGCCTGATTAAATGGTATGAGGGCATGGGCTTCGAGAAAATGGCGGTGGGAATGCGAAAGCCAATGCCTATTCGTGAGGAGCACTGTGCGCTGAAGAAGAATTTCAGCGAGGTTTACGGCATTGAGCAGATAGCCGAGCTTTCCGAGGAATTTTACTGGTATGATTTTGACGCATTCGGGGATTTCAGTTACTACGGCGGCATTGGCAGCGAAGGGGTAAAGGTCCCGTTTATAAGAATGAACCTTTATTGCAGGGAGCCTGTGAAATTCTGCGCAGAGATGATATTTGAAAATGTCAGCGAATTTGAAATAGGGTGTCTCGGTGTGCGCACGCCGTTGTTCGGCTTTGACATTGTGAACACGGAGAAGCTGGGGTATTCGGAGAAAAAGCGGTACAAGGTGCGTTCCCTTGAAGATGACGACATTTCCTTTTTCTGCGAGAAATTCAGGGTAATGTCGGTAACAGACCTTTCAAAGACAACTTCGGTAATCTCGGGGGCGTATTCTCCTATAAATATGATCTCGTCCGTTCCGCAGGATGATGAGGAAACGGCGGACAATGGGGAGCATACCGATGAAGCTGCCTCTTATTCCGAATACAGCGAATCGGGGTATGATTCCGGGGACGATGATGACAGCTCGGCGGAGGAGTCGGAGGACAACGGCGGCTTCTCGGGCTTTGCGGATTTTTATTATTCGCCCGAGGATGATGAACGGACAGAGGAAAATACTTTGGAGGATGAAAGTGCGGCAATTGCTGCGCCCGTAGGTGCAGGTTTTGGTGAAGAGCGGCGGGATCTTTCGGGCAGACTCAAGGAACTGATGGAGACGGCGGCGGATGTGGATGATCTGCTGAAACGGTTTGATGAGTTTGACAATAATTGATATTGACCGGCAGGGGCTTGTTATCGGAGAATTTTTATTTTGAGGCAGGAAAACAGAGGGGTATTTCCCGTTGTGATAAAAACGGCAGCCTTTTGTTTTCCGCCTTTTATTATTAAAATTTACTTATATAAAAGGGGCTTTTGCATAGGCTTGAAATGGCTTAGTACAGCTGTTTCGGGATATTTGGCGGGAGCGTTCGGATAAAAATATAAAGTGGTGGATCGGAATGGAAAAAGTATTTCACACAAGCTCCGCAGAGGAAACGGAGAGCTTGGGAGAGCGGATAGGGCGCTGCTTAAAGGGCGGCGAGCTTATTGCATACAAGGGCGGTCTTGGAGCGGGCAAGACTGCTATGACAAGGGGGATAGCCAGGGGACTGGGAATAAAATGTCCCGTATCTTCTCCCACGTTTACGATAGTGAACGAATACCCGGGGGAGGTATCATTGTATCATTTCGATATGTACCGTGTGTGCAGCTTTGAGGATCTGGAAAGCACGGGCTTTTTTGATTATTTTGACGGGGCTGCGGTAATTGCCGTGGAATGGTGGGAGAATGTGGAGGGGTTCCTCGGAGAATTTGAGCCGATCGTGATCGTGATCTCGGGGAGCGGCGGGGAAAGAACGATAACTGTTAATTACAAGGTGTGATATTGAAATGCTGATACTGGGAATGGACACTTCGGGAAAATACGCTTCCTGCGGACTTTGCGAGGACGGGCGTTTGCTGGGGGAGGTCTGCGTTGGCACAAGGCGGGCGCATTCGCAGGTGATACTGCCTATGGCAAAAAGGCTTGTGGAGGACTGCGGCAAGGAAATGGGCGATATTGACGGATTTGCGGTGGTGACGGGACCGGGGTCGTACACGGGGCTGCGGATTGGCATAGGTGCGGTCAAGGGGTTGTGCTTCGGGTCGGGAAAGCTTTGCGGGGGAGTGTCGGCGCTGGAGGGGATAGCGGCGAATTTCTGCGGGGCTGTTGTTTGCGCTGTTATGCACGCGCGGCAGGAACTGTATTACGGGGCGTTTTTTGAGGCAGATATGAATGGGGACATTAAGCGGCTGGGCAGCGAGAGGGACAGGATAATCCCTTTGAATGAGCTTGCGGAAGAGGCAAGGGATATGGCGTTTGCAAGGAAAGCTCCTGTTA
>CAMWIR010000125.1 GCA_947174365.1 uncultured Ruminococcus sp.
CCCTTTGGCGGGTCAAGGGCGGCGCCCTTGCGGGGGACGGGGGGCAGCGCCCCCTTTAACAGCCGCCGAAAAGAAAAGCATTTCAAGAATACCCCCATAAACCGCCGTCCGACGACAAGAAAAGGTGTCAAGTGAACTAACTTTATATACTGTAAAGTTACAATAACCGTGCAACTAACGTCGGGCGGCGGTGCAGCATAGAAATGTGTGACGAATGTCACACATTTCATGCTGCCGCCCGTAAGGGCGAAGTCACTAACAGCTCAAAACAAAATAAAGCGATACACCAAACAAGTAGTACAAAATCGTCCGCATTCAACCAAACAAGGAGTGTTAAACAATGAAAATAATCAAACTGTCATCACTGGGACTGTTCGGCGTAAACGCATATATCGCCGTTTCCGACAAAGGAAACGGCGTGCTCATAGACGCACCCGACGGCGCAAATGAGATACTGCGTAAGCTCGAAACGGAAAATATCAAGCTGAAAATGATTTTGCTTACCCACGGCCACTGTGACCATATCGCATCAGCAGTAGAAATTGCACGTAAAACAGGAGCACAGGTCTATATCCATTCCGCAGATCTTAAAAAGCTTACCAATGACAGACTTAACCTGACGGAATATTTCTCCCTGCCGCCAACAGAAGCAGTGGAAGCAGCCGAAACCGTAGAAGACGGACAGGTCTTGACCCTCGACGAAATGGACTTTGAGATTCTCCACACCCCAGGGCACACAAGCGGCTCTGTCTGCTATATCCTGAACGACAATATGTTCTGCGGGGACACTCTTTTCAGCGGCAGTATCGGGCGAACCGATATGCCCGACGGCGACAGCCTTGTCATGAAGGATACCCTTGATATGCTTCGCGAGTTTGACCCGAAAACCGATTACAGACTGCTGCCCGGGCACGGTGAAAATTCCACCATTAGCACTGAAAGAAAAAGCAACCCTTTTCTCAGAGGTTAGAATATGATTGAATTAGAAACAAGAAACCATAAAATAATCAATGCCGTTATAGAAAAGGCGGATAAAGTATGCCCCGGGGCGTTGGCTCTTATCGGCATTTACGGGTCATTTGAAAGAGGGGATTTTTGCGAAAGTTCCGACCTCGATCTGCTTATCGTGATAAATGATGAAAGAGGCTGGCAGCTCAGCTGCACCTTTATACAGGACGATCTTGATGTGGGGCATGATATTTATTGCACGTCTTGGGAAAGCCTGCGAAAGAATGCCCTGTATAATGACCCGAATATTGCCAAGCTTTTGGATTCAAAGATCGTGTATTGCAGCGATGAAAAGTATATGAACAGGCTGGAGGAACTAAAGGAACAAGCCCGTCAAAAAATATCGCAGCCCCTGTCGTGGGAGGATTATTTAAAGGCGGAGAACAGCCTTAAAGAGGCGGAGCATTTCTATTCACAGGCAATGACAGCGGAGCAACTACCCGACGTTTTCGAGCAGGCAGGGTATGCGATATATCATATGCAAAATGCAGTCGCCCTTTTGAACAAAAAGTATTTCCGATACGGTGTAAACCGTGCCTATGAGGAACTGGAGCAAATGGAAAATAAACTCGAGGGCTTTTGCCAATCGATTGAAAACGTCATATCGGGAGGCTCCTGTGAAGAGGTGCAAACCGCTTTAACGGCGCTTTTGCGGGAAACCGTGAACGTGTTCAAAAAAGCAAAGCAGTCTCTGTTTGCGGAGAAAAAGCCCCCGACAGCGGAAACACTTCGTGGAACTTACGAGGAAATGTACTCAAACTGGCACAATAAAATGCACACCGCCGCCAAGGAAAACAACAGGCATTTAGCATTTATGAGCATGACAAGCCTTAGCGCCATGTTTGCGGAAATAAAAAGTGAAACGGAGATCGGGGAATATAATGTGTTTGAAAACTACTATCCGCAGGATCTTGAAAAAACCGCCCAAGCCTTTGACAGCTTGATAAACGGATATTTAAAGGAATATCAAAAAACAGGTTTACAGGCAGAGCGGTATCGGGATATAGATGAATTTACCGAAAAATATTCAGGGAGGAAATGAATATGGCATTAGACCAGGCAGAGTGGCACTATGAAAGTGCAAAGGAGCTGTATCTTAAAACTCACAGCATTACAGAGGAGCTGACGGAAAAGCAGGAGGAGGAAGTATGGCTTTTTGCCGCCGAGCATATCGGGCTTTTTATGAGGTGGATAATAGAACGCGGTTTTGAGGGGGAAGATTCGGATAAAGAGGAATGCGAAAAGGTAAGAAGCGGGCAGCTGTCGGGAGCGGAATATTTGCTTAAAAACTGCGACGGCAAGCTTTGGGATGAGGATATAAGAGAGGATATACTGCCGTTTGTGGAAAGCTATTACGACGGCAATGTTTATTTCAATGATTACAGCAGATGCTGCACAAATGACGATGACAGGCCGGCGTATGGGGTCAAATGCAGTGAAGTCGATTATTTGCGGCTTAAAAATAAAATTGACAAGGCTTACGAAAAATTTACAGCCGTACATAGGTCGCAGCCTGCGGAAAAAACCGGCATATGGGGGAAAATTCTTAACAAATTAAAAGGAAAGTAAGAATCATTATGACCGTATATTTTATCAACAACGCCTATAAATACGAAACCGAGGCAGTGCTCAAACTCTTCTGCCCGCTGGAAAGGTTCACCTTTGTGTATGATGAAGCTCCAGAAAAAAGCAGCGATATCATCATTATGGAGGTAGGCAGCAAGCTGCGAGCCTATGCCAATATTGGCGCCAATATTGGCGCAAATATCGGAGGAACAGACTGCGAAATTACCGAGCCTCTTCGCGAGGAAACCGACAAGGAAAGAGAATTTCGCCTTTGTCGAATGCTGTTCACAGCGCTTGCAAAGATCACGGGAATAACTCCCGAATGGGGCTGCCTTACGGGAGTAAGACCCATAAAGGTCGTGAACGGGCTTATTTCAAAAGGCTGTGACATGGAGAGCGTTTGCAGCAAGCTCCAGGAAAAATACCACGCAAACAGGCGCAAAAGCGAACTGGCATACCTTACCGCCGTGACCCAGCGCCCCGCTCTCGAAACTCTTGAGCCCGAAAGCTATTCCCTTTATATCTCCATTCCATTCTGCCCCTCAAGGTGCTCATATTGCTCCTTTGTCTCCCATTCCATTCAGTCAAAAAGCGCAGCAAGGCTCATTCCGCAGTATGTGGAAAGCCTATGCAGGGAAATTTCCGAGCTTGGGGAAATTATGCGGGATAAGAAAATGTTCTGTAAGACCGTCTACATCGGCGGCGGCACACCCACAGCATTTTCTGCGGGAGATCTCAAAAAAATTATGGAAACAATAGCAAAAAGCATTGACATTTCCAAAATTTGTGAATATAATGTAGAAGCGGGCAGACCCGACACTGTCACCGAGGAAAAGCTGCGGGTAATAAAGGGCTGCGGCGCAACGAGAATATCGGTAAACCCGCAAACCATGAACGACAAAGTTCTCGAAGCGGCAGGGCGGCGGCACACAGCAGCGCAGGTGGTGGAATGCTTCGGGCTTGCAAGACGTCTGGGCTTTTGCAATATCAATATGGACACTATCGCAGGGCTGCCCGAGGACGATCTTCAAAGCTTTAAAAGTACCGTTGACCGCCTTATATCCCTTGACCCCGAAAGCATAACCGTCCATACCCTTACGGTCAAGCGGTCGGCAGCGCTGTCGGGGGAAGCGGATAAAATGCGCCCGAAATTTTTTGACAGCGGCGAGCTTTCGGAAATGGTAAACTTTGCCTTTGACAGACTCACATTATCGGGATATTCCCCCTATTACCTCTACAGGCAGAAAAACACCGTGGGCAATCTGGAAAATGTGGGCTATTCAAAAGCGGGATATGAGGGACTGTACAACATCTACATAATGGAGGAGGCGCAGAATATCCTTGCCTGCGGAGCGGGCGGTTCCACAAAGCTTATTGACAAAGCCACAGGAAAAATACAGCGGTTTTTCAATTACAAATACCCCTATGAATACATCTCCCGCTATGAGGAAATGACAAAATACAAAGGGGAGATTGAAAAATTTGCCGAAAGGTTTTAAAAGTTAACGCCGCATATGCGCAGCATATGCCGCATAGGCACAGCCTATGCAAGTTCACCCACAAGCGAAAAACTCTTAAGCACGAATATCGGGAGGTTATTTTATGAAGAATACATTTGACAACATCATCGGCGGAACAAAGGATATAGCGGATAAGGTCGCCCAAAAGGCAGCCTCGGCAGTGAACGTGTCGAGATCATATGTGGACAGAGCGCAGCTGCGGCTCAAAATGAACGCCAAGCTTGAAGAGCTCGGACGGCTTTGCTATAATATGCATAAAACGGGAGCGGACGAATCGGGGAGCATGAAAATGGTCATCAAGGAGCTTAAAGTCCTCGATGCCCAGCTTGAAATGGCGGAGGAAGCCTCCGGAAAGCCTAAGATATGTGCATTCTGCGGCAACAAGAACAACGCGGATAATATCTACTGCGCCAGGTGCGGCGAGCGGCTGTGACAGATAATAAGAGTAAAATATTCCCGTGCACATATGTGCACACGTGCACAGCATGGGAATATTTATTTAATGTTCAATTTTCTATGTAAATATTAAGATCCACCAATCCCTCTATCCCGTCAATCACTCCCGAGCAGGAGTATTGCCACATATCGTAATCATAAATAAAACGGGTTTTCTCGGCATATTCCGCCAGCCACAGGGGATAGGGCAGTTCGCCCATATCATAGCGGAAAAGAGCAGTGTTTACAGTGGCGTAGTACATAGGAGAGTAACCCGCCTCGGCGATCCTGCCGCAGAAAGCCTTGCAGCATTCTGTCTGGATATCCCCCGTCATGCCGTCGGTGCGGGCGGGGTCCTCGTCCGTGACAAATTCCCAGTCAAAAACCACAGGCATGGTCACCGGAATGCCAACCTCGGCAAGCACCGAGATCACATATTCCGCCTCTTCTGCCGCTTCTTCAACCGTTATCGCCTGGGAATAAAAATATACCCCCACATCCAGCCCCGCCGCCGCAGCCCCCTCAATGTTGCGGCGGAAATATCTGTCCTCGCATATCTGACCCGTTTCATACCCCCTGTACCCCAAACGGATAACAGCAAATTCCACATCATCCGCAGCCGCCCTCTCCCAGTCAATATCGCACTGATAAGAGGAAACATCAATACCGAATCGGCTTCGCTTCACACCGTTTTCGCCGTACAGCGCCTTGCGCTTTTTATCAAGAGTGGACAGGCTCTCCATATCATAATCATTGAGCACAGCCCCCTCCACAGGAGGAAATTCGATCAGATCAATGCCGTTATCGTAAATATAAACAGTCTCCACTGCAGGGCAAATATGCTCTGTTGTCACCGTTGTTTCCGATACCTCCGGTATTATAACAGCAGGCTCGGATTCATTTGCAGCATTTTCCGTCACACTTATCTGCCTCGCATTTTTTCTCAGTTCAATATTTTCCGCCGTCATTATCACAAACGCCGCCCCCAGCGCCAGACTCAGAGCGGATAATATTATACATACTTTTTTCAGAGGATCATTTTTCATAAATCTGTGACCTTTCAGATGTTAGAAGTGGTAAGAGGTTAGTTAGGTTGCACTTTGTATAACTATTCTATCTTTATCCCTATCCCGTCCAGCAGCGCCATAACATCGGGATAGGAAAACCGTGCATTTTTAAGCTTTGATGTAAGTATATCTATCCGATAGCCTTTAGCGTCCCTCATATCCGCCTTTGTCAGATCGCAGCGGAAAAACTCCGTGCCCTCAAGATCGCAGCCCTTAAAGCTGCTGCCGCTCAGATTGCACTCGGTAAATTCCGATTTTGTAATGTCATTCCCCGTAAAATCAAACTTGTTTAAGGGAATTTTGTAAAAAGTATTGTACCTCATCTTGCAATCTTTCAGCCTTTCAATGGGACACGCCAAAGGCACCTCGGGCAGCAGCGTCCGCCAGTTTACACCGTTTACCATGCACTTTTCAAATACCCCGAAGCAAACCTCGGTGCCGCTGCTTTTTATCTCCGAAAAGCTGCAATTTACAAATGTGCATTCATTGAATACACAACCGTTTAAAGTGCACTCCGACAAACTGCACCCTGTAAAAGTGCATTCGGTAAATTCGCAGTCCTCAATAACTTCATATTCAAGAACAATATTTTCAAAGGTCTCATTTTCCCGATACTTGTTTTTCATATATCAAAGTGTTCCTTTTTATTTGGATGCTTATAACCGCCCTTTTACTTGATTATCCTGTCCGCACTTATAACATCGGGCAGCTTTCTCAGCTTCACCAGAAGCTGTGACAGCTGGTTTACTCCCCCGATACTGCAAACCATAGTAAGATCGGCATTTCCGTTTTTAAGCGACCTCGTGGAAATGGAAGTTACGGGTATCCTCATCTCCGCCGTAAGCGCCGTAACATTCGCCAGCAGTGAAATGCTGTCATAGCTTACTACATCAATAGTCGCCTTGAATATGGGACTGTCCGCAGTCCCTGCATTTTCCGCCCATACCACATCTACCCAGCGGTCGGGCTCAATATTGTTTTCCATGGCATCAACGTATTTCTTGCAGTCTTTTCTGTGAACCGAGACCCCGTGCCCCTTGGTAATGAACCCGATAATATCCTCCCCCGGCAAAGGATTGCAGCATTTGGCAAGCTTTACATCAATGTGATTTTCTCCCCCAACAATTATCCCCGTGTTGCTGCGCCTCGGCACAAAGGGCACAGGCTTCGGCGTAGTCTCATAGGTCTTTACATAATTGTCTTTGAGCCTCTGAGCTATCCTCGAAAGCACAATACCGCCGTACCCCACAGCCGCATAAAAATCATCCAGAGAAGCGCAGTTGTGCCGCTTCATATCATCCGCCAGAAATTCCTGAAGATCCTCCTTAGGCACATTTATGCCGCTGCGCCTGAATTCCCTCTCCAGATCTTCCTTGCCCTTGACAATGTTTTCCTCCCGCCGTTCTTTCTTGAACCAGGAACGTATCTTCGACTTTGCCTCATTTGTCTTGCAAATGTCCAGCCACGCCCTGTTAGGTCCATGGTCGGGGGACTGGGCAGTGAGTATCTCCACGATCTCACCTGTCTGTAACTGATAATCCAGACTGACCAGCTTTCCGTCTACCTTAGCCCCCTTCATCTTGTTCCCCACCTGAGTGTGAATGGCGTAAGCAAAGTCAATTATCGTAGCCCCCGCAGGCAGCGTTATAATGTCCCCCTTGGGCGTGAATGCAAAAATATCCTCGGGCGCAAGATCGCTCTTTATGGTGCGGACTATCTCTTCCACATCGCCCGTTTCCTGCTGCGCCTCGATTATCTGCCTAATCCATGCCAGACGGTTTTCCAGCTTGTCCTTGCCCTTTATGCCCTCTTTGTATTTCCAGTGAGCGGCAATGCCGTATTCCGCTGTGTAGTTCATGTCGACCGTTCTTATCTGCACCTCAAAGGGAATGCCCTCCCGCCCTATAACCGTGGTGTGCAGCGACTGATACATATTTGATTTGGGCGTAGCAATATAATCCTTGAACCTGTTAGGGATAGGCTTGTACATATCATGGATTATCCCCAGCCCATTGTAACATTCCGTCACAGTATTCACAATTATCCTTACCGCATAAATATCGTAAACCTCGTCCAGCCCTTTCCCCTGAATGAACGCCTTTTTGTAAATACCGTAAACCGACTTTACCCTCCCCGAAAGCTGAGGCACAGGCAGCTCCATTTCCGTAAATCTCTCCGCTATCTGCCCTTTAATTGTCTTGATGAAAGCCTGCCGCTCATCGCTGCGGATTTTCAGCATATGCTCGATCTCCGCATAAGCATATGGGTCAAGGTAACGGAAAGCCAGATCCTCTATCTCGTCCTGAATGGTCTTTATCCCAAGCCTGTGAGCAATGGGAGCGTAAATGTTCATGGTCTCCAGCGCCGTGTTCCTCTGCTTGTGAGCAGGTCTGAACTGAAGCGTGCGCATATTGTGCAGCCTGTCGCAAAGCTTGATGATGATGACCCTTATGTCCTGTGACATGGCAAGAAGTATCTTCCGCACATTCTCCGCCTGCAATTCCTCTTTCGTAAACAAAGGAATCTTCCCCAGCTTCGTGACCCCGTCCACCAGCATGGCAACATCCTGCCCGAATAATTTCCGCAGCTCTTCAAGAGTGGTATCCGTGTCCTCTACCACATCATGCAAAAGGGCAGCGCAAATAGTGTCCGTGTCCATATCAAGCTCCAGCAGAATATACGCCACTGCCACAGGGTGAGAAATATACGGCTCGCCCGAGGAACGAACCTGATTTGCATGAGCCTTTGCTGCAAACTCATACGCCGAAATTATCTTGCTCAGATCGTACTGTTTGTCGTCGTCAAGTATTTTCTGAATAAGGGAATCCACCGTGTAAACCGTTTCAGCCTTGCTTGTCATTCTTTATCATCACCTTTTGGAATTTAGGATAAGGGATTTTATAAATTTTCATTGCCTTGCTTTATTTCATGGGATTTTTTGCCGCTTGCAATTTCCTCATAGTATCCGTCAGGCTAAGATCCGCCTTGGGCGCTCCGGGGATTATACCCGCCCTGCCTGCGATCCTGTCATATTCAATAAGTCCCGCCTCTGCAAAAATATCAAGACAAATGAGGAACTTGCAGTAATTTATCCCGCTTTCAAAAACCCCGTCATACAGCCGCATTATCGGCGCTTTCGGCATTTTCTCTTTTCCGAAGCTTTTGTATACCGCCACCAGCTCATCCCTCGCAGGGGTCATGCCCGAGATCAGACGAGGGTCTTTCATCTCTCCCCGACGAAAGCTGTCATATGCCTCCTCCGCAGCCATAAGTTTTGCCTGGTTCATGCCCTGCCGCCTTATATCTCTTACCTGCACCGATACCGACCGCCTGCCGCCAAACTCGTTTATCTCCGGGGATATCAGCGCATTTATCACATCTCCCTGCTTGCAGGGCAGCTCCTTCGGGGATTTTCCGAATATCACCGCAGACAACGTGGCAACGCGGTTGCCACCGGCAGCGTTGTTGCCGCCGCCGTTTCCCGTCAGCACCAGCTTGCTGTGCGCGCCGTTTGATAAAGGGCTCATCTCGCTCACAGTGCAGTCCGCCAGCAAAAACAGCGGACGGGGATTCCCCTCCCCGAAAGGCTCAAGCACCGCCAGCCCCTCCACATTTTCCACCGTCAGATCGCCGGGACCGACGCTGCTACAAACCCTTACCGTGTTC
>CAMWIR010000126.1 GCA_947174365.1 uncultured Ruminococcus sp.
GTAAAGTACGGCATTCAGGGCTCTTGGGCGGGCGGCAGGGGGCGTGCTAACAGGCCGGCGGCAGTGCTTGCTGCCCGAAGAATAACCCGCCCGGACGGTACCGTCTGCCGTTTTATCATAAATGAGGGGTGCGGACTCCGCTGAAAAGCGGACATTCGCTGCGCTTTTGCAATGCTGCCAAACGGAGCAATTATTGCAGACATCTCAACAGTCCGTATTTCCCAAATGTGCCCGAGCGCCTTTTTTGACGGTCGGGCACATTATTTATAAGGGCTTTACATCCAGATAGACCTCGTTTTCGCTTACCAGAGCGGAGTTTACATCAATGGTATACTTGAAATAAAGCTCCCCGCCCTCCTCGGTCATGCGGTTGATTATCCGCTTGGCATAGATACCCAGAGTGGTAGAGCCGTAAGGCGTGCCGTAAACGCAGTGGTGGCGCTTGGAATGCTCCATTATAAGGTTGGATTCCGCATTGCCGTCCCGCCGCATTGAGGCGTAGGTCTCCCCGAAGCAGGATACTGTCGTGACCGACCCCGGGAAGCCGGTGACCGAGCTGTCGTCATAGGAAATTTCCCAGCCCTTTTGTCCCGACATTTCCGCAGGACGGAGCGTGCCCTCGGTGATAAGCTCCACAGCGTCGGGCAGCCCGCCCGCACGGGAAATGCTTTTAAGTGTTATTGTAACCTTTTTTTCCGTTTTCATAAAATTCCTCTTAGCGGCGTATTGGCATACTGCCGTATTGCCGCTGTCATTTGCTGTTTTAGTTTATTACTTCGTTGAATTTGGCGGTCAGCTGCGGATCAGTTCCTCAATGGTGACCCTGTTTACCTCTCCCGAGATCTTGCCGCCCAGAAATGTTTCCGCATTTTCACGGAAAAGCTCGGCGCTGTCGCTGGTGTAGTATGTAACCGTTCCCTGGTCCGTGCGGGAGGACAGCATATTCTGCCCCGTCAGCGTGTTAAGGGCATATTTCGCAGCCTCCGCACCCGAGGAAATAAGGGTGACATCATCTCCCATAAATTCGGAAATTGCCTCGCGCAAGTGGGGATAATGAGTGCAGCCCAGAATAAGCACATCCGCCCCCTCATTCTTTATGGGCTTAAGATACCTTTCTGTCATGGACTTTACCACAGGGTCGTTTTTATCGGTGATTCCCGCCTCCACCATAGGCACAAACAGGGGACAGGCATTTCCTATCACGGCAGCGTCCGTGCGTATGTTTCTGATCGCTTTTCCGTATGCTCCCGAGCGAATTGTGGCAGGAGTTCCGATAACGCCTATCCTGCCATTGCGGGTAGCAGCGCAGGCGGCCTGAACAGCGGGTATGACCACACCCGTAAAGGGCACATCTCCCCCGAAATCCTTGGTTTTTCCCACAATTGATGAAACAGTGCCGCAGGCGGCTATTATCATTTTAACATTTGTCCGTTTAATAAAATTTACGTCCTGCTTTGCGTATTCCAGAATAGTTTCGTTGCTCCTTGTGCCGTAGGGAATGCGTGCCGTGTCCCCGAAATATACGATATTTTCATGGGGCATGAGCTTTATCAGCTCAGCCACGCAGGTAAGCCCTCCCAGCCCCGAATCGAATACGCCTACAGCCCTTTCGTTCATAGGCTCTGTCATTGCATATCAGTCCTTTCATGGGGATTTTCCGTATCAGTCCGAACAGGAAGCCCCTTCTTTTTTCTGCAAATGAACGCCGTTACCGCTCCATTGCCAGTTTTATAAGCCTGTCCAGCAACTCATTGCAGGGGATACCCAGCTTTTCCATAAGCTTGGGGTACATACTGATCGAAGTAAAGCCGGGCATGGTGTTTATTTCATTAAGGTATACTCTGCCGTCATCTCTGAGGAAGAAATCCACACGGGCAAGACCGAAGCAGCCCAGGGTCTTGAACGCCTTTACGGCAGTGTCCCTGATCTCTCTCGAAGCCTCTGCGGGAATATCCGCAGGAATAGTCAGCCCCGATGTTCCCAGAATATATTTTGCGTCATAGTCATAGAAATCATTGCAGGAGGCTATCTCTCCCACCTCCGAGGCAAAAGGATTGTCCGTCCCGAAAACAGCGCATTCCAGCTCTCTGCCCTTTATGTACTCCTCCGCAATAACCTTTTTGTCATGGGTAAAGGCAAGCTTGACGGCGTTTTTCAGATCTTCAAAGCATTCCGCCTTGTTTACCCCCACCGACGAGCCGCTGCAAGCGGGCTTTACAAATACGGGAAATTCCAGATCGTTCACAATGCTTTCGCAAACGCTGTCCAGTTTCCCAAGATCGGACTGGTTTATCACACGGTATTTTGCCATATTAATTCCGTTTGGCTCCAGTATGCAGTGGGTGTATGCCTTGTCCATGCAAGCCGCCGATGCAAAGCAGCCGCAGCCCACATAAGGGATACCCGACATATCCAGCAGCCCTTGAATAGTGCCGTCCTCACCGTATTTTCCGTGAAGCACCGGCAGCACCACATCAACCTTTACAATGTTCATACGCCCGTCCGAAATTTTGGCAATGCCTTTGTAAAGGGTGTCCGGGAGAATTGCCGCAGGGGTGCAATCGGGGTCGCTTTCCCACCTGTCCTCCTTAATGGAGGCATAGTCCCCGGGGTAAAAGAACCACCGTCCCTTTCGGGTGATACCTATTGGTATGACCTCATATTTATCGGGGTTCAGCTTTGAGATCACGTTAGCCGCCGAGATCAGCGAAATATCATGCTCGTTGGACATTCCGCCGAAGATAACGGCTACCCTTGTTTTTGCCATAAGGCTCATTCCTTTCATGCTTTTGACTTTACTAAAGTTTATTTCGACCTATTTATTTTTATGAATATATTTTATAAAATTAATTTGCCGTACTGTCGAAACAATGACCCCATGGGCAAATATGCCCTGAAAATTGCTCCGTTATTTTGCCTTTTTTATCAGCCCTCTTATTTCCGAGGGGGTGAACACATATTTTTTATCGCAGAAATGGCAGCAGACCTCGGCATTTTCCTGCTCCGCAGCCATTTTCTCCAGTTCCTCCCTGCCTATGGAAATGACCGCTGCCTCCACACGCTCCCGTGAACAGTCGCATTTGTACTTGCTCGTAAGCCTGTCCAGAACCTCGGGCGCAAGACCCTCCAGCGTCCGCATTGCCATTTCCTCCGCATTCACACCCGAGGATAACATCTGCGTTACCGAGGGCAGGGAGTTTACATTTTTCTCCAGAATGTCAATGCAGCTTTCATCCGCAAAGGGCAGCAGCTGAATAAGATATCCCCCTGCCGCCTTTACCGTAAGATCGGGATTTACCAGCACCCCAAGCCCGCATACCGTCGGTATCTGTTCGGAAACCGCAAAATAGCTTGCAATATCCTCCGCTATCTCTCCCGAAACAATGGGCACCTGCCCCACATAAGGCTCTTTGAGTCCCAAGTCCTTTACCACCGAAAGAGTGCCGCTTGTTCCCACAACCCCCGCCACATCAAGCTTGCCGTAGCGGTTCAGGGGCAGCTCCACCACATTGTTCACCACATAAGATTTTACATTCCCCCTGCTGTCGGAAACCGCCGTCATACCCCCCGCAGGGCCGCCGCCGTTTATCCGCACTGTAACAGTGTCCCTGTCGCCTTTAAGGCTGATACCGATAAGGGACGCTGCAATTGTCAGCCTCCCCAGCGCCGCCGTTACCACAGCGGAGGTCTGATGAATGCGCTCTATCTCCGAAACAATATCCGTGGCGTCAATGGCTGTCGCCACCACCGAGGCGTCCTCGGAAAGAACTCTGACTATACTTGCCATAAAATTTACTTCCTCTTAAATTTATTTGTTAAGCTCAAAGGATATGGGCGATAAGTCCTTTGCAAAAACGTTTTTTCTCGGTTTAACGGTAACCTTTTTTGCTGCTCAGCTGTATTTCACCGAGCATAAAAACGTCTCTCGACATCGGCATATCCTGCCGCAGAATTTCCGCTCCGTTTTCATCATAAACGCACAGCAGCGGGAAATATTTCCCCTCGTCCGTTAAACGCAGATAGATCACTGCTCTGTTTTTTGTGCCCTGCTTTGTCTTGAAAACCATAAGCATATCTTCACCGAGAGAAAGCGCCTCGTCAAAGGCTTTTTCGATGATCTCCCCGTCGTTTTCGCTGTGAGCGAAACAGGTGGTCAGGGTCGTTTTTATAAAGCCTAACAGCAGCCCCAAATTTTCGCTTCGGTCTATTTCGTCAAACAGCTCCCTGCCGATACCGAAATCATAGTACCTGTACCAAGGATAATACCTTTCAACACTTCTTTTGGCAGGCATAACGGTATTTTCTTTTATGCAGGTGGTGAAATTTATATACAAATGATTGAAATCTCCAAGGCTGAAATTGTATTCCCTCAGCTTCATAACGATTCGGCTTATCGTTATGTTCAGCATTTTGCCTGCAAAGCCTTCGGGCTGCGCATTGCCGTTGATATTCTCCCAATCGCTTTTATATATCCTTATATCCGAAATGATCTTCATAAATTTCTTGCCTCTTGCCTCTAAACCTTCTTGCTTCTTGCAGCAAACATAAGCCGTTCGCTGTCCGGACGGGGAACGTCAAAGCTGTCTCCGTCCAGAATTTCCAAAGTCGTAAATCCCGCCTTTTCCAAAATGTTCACAATTACCTCGCTGTCGTAAGCAGTTTCGCTGAGTTCATCGCTCAAACGGCTGTACGTCCCCTTTTCATCGGGAATGAAAAAGTCCAGGGAAATGTCCACCCGACAGTCTGTCGAACTTATATCAAAGAAATTCTGCCACACGCAGTAGACTTCATCAAGATCATACACAAAGGTGTTATTCCCCAGAATTTCCCTGTGCTTGTAGGGGGTGTTCATATCGA
The DNA here is from genome assembly GCA_947174365.1 of uncultured Ruminococcus sp. GTDB lineage: Bacteria > Bacillota > Clostridia > Oscillospirales > Ruminococcaceae > Huintestinicola. Next base: position 4,858 of record CAMWIR010000126.1, read on the forward strand.
AGAGAAACAGCCCCTCAGGGTCGGAAAAAAGGGATACTCTTTTAAAGGTCTCTTCAATATCTTCAAAGCTGCACAGATGATTGAGACTGTCCAGCATACAAAGGGTCACATCTACCGTCCCGAACATATCAAGCCGCCGCATGTCCTGCCGCAGATACTGTATGGCAAGTCCGCTTTCCGCCTTTTTTTCCATGGCAATGTTCAGCATTTCCTCGGAAATATCCGTCCCTATCACGTCATAGCCCATTTTCGCCATGACCTCCGACATATTTCCCGTGCCGCAGGCAAGATCAAGCAGAATGCCCCTCTTGCCTCCGTGCTTTTTTATAAGCCCGTCAACAGCCTTGCCCCTTGCGGCATAATCCGCCTCGCCCATAAGCTTATCATAGCAGTAAGCAAACGAACCGTATCCTCCCGAGCTCATTCCTCGACGCCCTTGTTTACGGCCGCAAAATCGTCGCTGCTGATATTCGATAGCCTCTCAAATACGGTCTTGTAGCCGCTTCCGCTGTAGCGGCTGTTAAGGGTGCGGTTCACCCTGCTTATGGTGGCTGTGCTTGCTCCCGTTGCAGCTACAATGTTGCTGTAAATTTTCTTTTCCGACAGCATTTTTGCCACCAACAGTCTTTGAGAAATTGCTTTAAGCTCAAATGATGTGCATAAGTCATCCAGAAATGCCGCACACTCCTCTTTGGTTTCAAGGGTCAGCATTGCCTCATAAAGAAAATCAAGAGTTTTTTCCTCCATTTTATCGTTATCCATTTTACAAGACCTTCCTTTCAATCTTTTATTTATCTTTTTCATTCGGTTTCGCTGAAAAATTCCATATAAATCTATTTTAACATAGTAAAAGCTAAAAGTAAAGGGCTTTTGATATATTTTAACCAATTTGTAATAATTTCCCTGCCGGTATTTTCGGGAAAGACGGAGACACACATATGTTATCGGAAAAATGCACAATTCCCGCCCCTGTAATTCCCCGAAAATGGTCGAAACGTAAAAATGAAAAATCCCGTCCAAATCCTATTGACGAAAAGGGCAGTTTTGGTTTATACTTAACATAGGGGTATTGCGGTCCGGTCAATAGTTTTTGACGGGTTTTGAAAATAAATTGCGAGGTGCTGTAATGACTGAGCTTCCGGTTAATTTTTGGAGTGAATTTGATTTTTCGGACGGAAGGCTGCTTTACGCCGAAACATATCTTACAGAATGTATGCTTCACGCACAGTATCTGTACAGCGGCGAAAATGCCGAAAGACCGATATTTTTAAGCCTTGTTATCGGAAACGGCTATGATGACAGCAGAGGCTTGTTTCATATAGAAATACTTTGGGATAACGAAAAAAGACCTGTTGCCTGTTATACTTGCAAAACCTGTGAAGCATTAAAAAAGCTCACATATATGGCATTGGAGCAGGTACATAAGGAGCTTGTCTGCCGCAGGCTGTCGTATTACGGTAAGCTGTGGGAAACTATCATTGTTGATTTGGAGCAATAGGCAGTTTAATTCCGGTTTTAGGTGTCTGAAAATATCGGGGTATGTTATCGTCTGAATTGCACTTGGAGGAGACAATATGAACCTTAAAACGATAAATGAATTGATAGCTTCTCTTGAATCATCGGGATATGAAAACTTTTACGAATAAGAAACGCAGCTTTTTATGCTGTTTTATGACAGATTCGGAAAAATGCCTTTTGCGGACATACCGGACGCCGCTTTTATGTTCATGGAGATCAGCAGCTGGATGGGAATGAGCTTTCGCTGCGGAGTATGGCAATATTACGAGAGCGGAGCGTTTCAAAAGGGAAAGTTTGAAAGGGTATTATCATTTCTTGATTCCGAAAACGAATGCGAAATGTCGGAAATTTATGCCTGCGGCATACATGACTATGCAAATGAAAAATACCGCGGTAATTTTAACTATCCCAAAGAATGGTTAGACGGATCGGACAAGATCGACAAATGGATATCCGAAAATGAAGAGTATCTTTACAAGTGGATGTATGATCTGATACTGAATCATAAAAGTGAAATATTGAAAATGAAGCTTGGATAAAAACAGTTTCTTTAACGTAAAATAAATTCCCATTAATAAAGAGGATTAAAAATGAATACTGTAATATCGGCCTCCCTTCTCAGCGCAGATGTGCTGAACTTGGGACGGGAACTTGAAAAAATAAGCTCCGCAGGCTGCGGACACGTCCATTTTGATGTAATGGACGGAGTTTTTGTGAACAACATCAGCTTCGGGATTCCCATGCTGAAAGGCATAAGAAAAGGTACGTCTCTTCCCGTGGACGTTCATCTTATGATAACAAGCCCCGAAAAATACATACCCGCCTTTATCGAAGCGGGAGCGGATATGATAAGCTTTCATACCGAAGCCGCCTCCGACCCCGCCGCCGTCCTGGAAATGATAAGGGCGGGAGGCGCAAAGGCAGGGCTGGCGGTAAAGCCCGCAACGCCACTTGAGCGTGTGCTGCCTTATGCGGAAAAAGCCGACTTTATTTTGCAAATGACTGTGGAGCCGGGCTTCGGTGGACAAGCCTTTATTCCCGCAACCCTTGACCGTGTGCGGACCATAAAGCAGCACATGACCGAGACAGGACTGTCTGCTCTTATTCAGGTGGACGGCGGGATAAACGGCGAGACCGCCCCTGCCGCCGTAAAAGCGGGTGCGGATATTCTGGTGGCAGGGTCGTATCTGTTCCATGCGCCGGATATGGCGGCGGCTGTGAAAAAGCTGCAAGGGGAATGCTGATACTTTCGGGATATTTCACCTTTCACCCAATGCTTTAAGCAGTATCTCCGGAGCATTTTTCTCAATGATCGGGCTGAAATGTTCGGCGATCGCTTCGGGGATATGCTCGCTTATTGCCGTAACACAGGTAAATTCCCTTATGTCGTCGACAAGGTCACATTTCTTCTGAGGCAGTCGGAATGTCAGCAGCGCCGACCTGCGGTTTGCCCACAGGGCAGCTTCCTTGGACAGAGAGCTGCGGCACAGCAGAGTGCAGACCTTTACCAGCGGCGCAATGCTCAAAAAAACGGCGGCATATGCAGACTGCGCAAGACCTGCGGGCGAATAATATGGATTTTCGCCCGTTATGTAAATAACGCAGCCCTTATCCTTGGCGGGGATAATTTCAATTGTAGGGCGTTCTCCGAAATTGCAGGGGCAGATCTCATCAAAGGCGTTTTCCCGAAGAAGCCTCTGCCACAGCGCTTTTACAAGCTCCTCGGTCTTTCCGTCCCGAGACTTTGCGAAGCCCTGCGAGCTGTAATCAAAAATTTCCTTTTGGGTGATACCCGAATTTTTAAGTTCGCTGCCGCTGAGGGTTATTTTAAGTGCGTTTTTACCAATGCGTTCACTGCGCAAAAAATCAACTCCTTATTGAAATAATGCAGTATGCTGCCGCAATTGTTTTGCCGTATCTGTAAGTTCCATATGTCAAGTAACATTTAGGGAAATACCTTTGATCGACAGCTGCTTTAAGTTACATTCACCTGAAAACAAGTTAAAATTAAAAAAGTTCTGCATATCATGAACTTTCCTGCCTCTTGCCTCCTGTTTCCTGCCTCCCGCAGAGCTTATCAACATGAAAAACATGAAAATTATGTGGAGGAATTCCATGAAAAACAGATCCCCAAAAATACTTGAAGCCGCTTTAAACAAAGAAAAGACCAAGCTGCCCGAGGGCTTCGGAGCGGAAAGCTCCCTTACGGCAGTGCTGTTGGTGCTTTGTGCAATGGGCGTTTACTATTACGGCCCGAGAGCGGCGGCAGTGGCTTTTGTGTGTGCGGCAAGCTGTCTTGGTGCGGACATTGTCTGCCTTATCCTGAGAAAAAAGCGGCTGCACATCCACGATCTTTCCCCCATTGTCACAGGGCTTGCCATAGCCTGCCTGCTGCCTGCCTCCGTGCCTTACACGATTGCTGCGGGAGCGTGCGTTTTTGCGGTATGCATAGCTAAAGCTCCCTTCGGCGGCAGGGGCTGTGAAATTATATGCCCGGCAGCCGCAGGATATATTTTCGCAGAGTTGTCCTTTTATCGGCAAATGCATTTTTATCCCAAGCCATTTGAGCCGCTGGGGCTGGAAAATACAGTAACAGAGCCGTTATACCGTGCTTTTTCGGGCGGCGTTTTAAGCGGAGAATTTTCGGAATTGGAGCTGCTGGTGGGCAGCACTCCGGGAACTCTCGGCTGCACGGGGGCTGTTACCGTAATGGTCTGCGGGGCAGCGGTGATTTTTATGGGGGCTTATCCGCGAAGCGTGATAATTCCCGAGGCAGCGGTGTTTCTGGGGTATATTTTTCTTTTCGGTAATAAAAGCCCTGCCGCCTGCGCTGTGGATATTTTTACCATTGCTGTATTG
>CAMWIR010000127.1 GCA_947174365.1 uncultured Ruminococcus sp.
TATAATAAGTATACCATATATTTACTATGAAATCAACCAATTTTCCAATTGGAAATTGTCCCTCACCCTCGCCCTTGCGCAAAATGTCGATATTTTGCGTGAAATGCACGATTTTTGTATTTTTCGTCAAATTATCACTTAAAACTTTGTTGGTTTTAACCATAACCGAAGCCACCGAAAATTTCCAAATTTGTCGAAATCCGAATTTATCAATTTGGATTTCTATATGAATTCTTGCCTTACATTCCCATTGACATTCCATGTTTCTCGGACTTGTCTTGATCTTCATAGACATTGAAATTTGCCACGAAAAAAATCGCCCGCAGCTTCATCACGCCGCAGACGATTTTTAACGGTAAACCACCAATCCGAACAAAGGGTTACTGGGATAAATTACCAACAAATTCACATCCTCGTGATTGTTTGTATTTATCCGGTTTGGATTACTGCTATACTCTTGGAACGACCACACCAAACACGGCTTTTCCGGGGTAGAAAACAAATAAAGGAGAACCATCGAGGTGGTTCTCCTTTGTTCGGTATGGTGCGGGTGACAGGACTTGAACCTGCACGTCGAGGACACCAGATCCTAAGTCTGGCGCGTCTGCCAATTCCGCCACACCCGCATTTTTTATAATTATATCACATATTTATTGAAATGTCAAGTAGTTAAAAGACATTCTCTTTTAACTTTTGTGTTGATAAACGCCTATAAAATTTCCCTTGATCGAATTACCGAATGGGCAGTTATCAATGATGAATATTTGCCCGCAAATCGAAAAGTATACGTTATTTTTGTGCAACAATGGAGATCCATGCCGGCAGTGCTGCCATAGGATTGTGATTCCAGTTATTTATTTTCGTGAGTTTTTCTTTTGCCTGCTTTATCAATTCATCATACGAAAACCAAAATGAAGCATTTGCAGCCTGCAATTCTTCCATTTCCTTTATAGATAGCTGCGCCCATATCATAGCATTTACTAAATCCTGCACACGCCAATGACAATTCGGCATGATTTCTTCATATGACTTTATAATTTTAGGTTCTTTCCAAGGTTCACCTGTAAAAGGACGGTTAAACGGATGAATATCAAACATAATTGAATATCCGGTCGATTTTAATACCCTATATATGTTTTTATACATCGTTACTATATCCGCAATCCAGGTATGTGTACCGTTTGATGTATAAACCAGGTCATAGTCATTATCTTCAATGTTTGAAAGCTGTGTTGTGTCATCACAGACAAAACAAATATTCAGATTTAATTTATTTGCAATTTCTTGTGCATATTCCAGCTGTTTCTCGCTTATATCAGCCGACGTAACCTCTGCACCCAATAGCGCAAATGCGAAAGCGGCATGATTATCTCCACTTGAAGGTAATAACACTTTCTTACCGTGCAAATCAGGCAGATATTTATTTATCAATTGATACACCGCAGGGTGAAAGGCATTAGCCGGATTTTTAACCAATTCTTCTATTTTCTCATCTGTTCTGAGAGACTGATACCAGTCTGAATCTGCTGTTTTATTCCAACTATCTTTGATCTGCTTTAACCATTCGTTCATCGCATTGCCTCATTTATTATCGTATTAAATACCGATTTTCCGCTCTGATTATACTCCAGTCAATTTCAAGCCGCCACTCGTGAAATCGACGGTGCTTAGATCATCAACAAGAAAGGTAAAAGGGAGAAAAGACAGCTTCTAAAAGTTTATTTAACCCTCGCCACTATATCACGCAGAAAAACGGTAATATAATCCCTTATTTTATTTCCGGGTCTATGATCCAGTCCCGGATTAGTTTTACATTCAATATTATCCAGGCCGAGAGTTTTGACTAACTCCTGATATTTTTCCACCTGTCCGGCATGCCGTTTTTTCCGAATAACCGATATATCTGCTGCCGTTCTTCTTCCGTAAACGAATCATCAGTATGGAACAGGATCATTAAAATCCATATCACCCATATAATAAAGCTGCTTTACCGCCTTATAGCAATCATAATCAAAGCTGCAGTAAGAATCCGTGTTTCCCATGCCGTTAGGCCATATCAAAGTTTCCCCTTAATATGTCTTCAAAGGCAGGGTAAAGGTATGCATATTTCCGCCGCCGACAGCCGCCAAAACATACTGTGGGTGAAGCAATGTGAAACGGTGGGCAAAGACTCCGCCTGAAGAAAATCCCTTAATTATAAATTTATCATACAGCTTAATTCCTGCATGCAGAAAACGATTTTTTATATACTGAAACATAGCTATAAGCTGTAAGTCAATTCGCTTTATCGGAGAATCTGTAACCGACATAGCTCTGCTTGTAAGGGCATGGGTAAAGATATTAGTATTATTTTCCTTGTCTTCGGGGCGCGGAAAAAGCGGCATAATAACAGGGCATTGCAGAATTTTTGCCAGCTCATGCGGAAACCCGCCTGTATTCAATTCAAATACAGCTTTCTCATAAACAATTTCGCATGCCTTATCCATAGAGCCCACTTCGCCCACGGAAGGACCTTCAACTATCAATATCGGCGTCTCAATTATTACGGAAGGCAAATACATGAAATAACCGAAATTAAAACCCAATTCCGGTTTTGCAGAGCCCTTAAACAGAAATCCGTCTAAATCGCCGTTCTTTTCTAAACTATCATTGACAGGATCTTTTCCTGCAATACGGTTAATAATTTTTTTGGCATTCATATCTCTTCTAAACCTTCTCCTTATGTTTTGATTTCGCTTATTAATATCATTAGCATAATATTTTATGCAACATTCGGTTTCTGTAAATTCTGCCACATCCGTATTGCTATATAATATTATCACATTTTGTGGAAAAAGTCAAGTAATTTTTGAGTAAAAATGCGCAATAAATACTCAACCATTGGTTTATAGCGTAATGCGATTTGAGCGACTTTCTTATATATAATTTGTACAATAGCAAGGGTTTGCAAAAGTTTGCTATAATTTGCAAAAATGCTATTAACAAATAACGGATATTGAAGTAGAATATTAATAGTGGAAAATATGGGTCATTGTTATATGCTCAATAGTGCAAACAGTTGAAAAATCTCCCGGAAACCTGAGTCTCCGGGAGATTCGTTTCATACGATTATTTCTTCCTGTCAAAGAACAATACATACACTACTCCAAGCCCCACTGCCGCTGCGAGTGCCGAAACTATCACCTTAACGGGCGTTGCCACATCGCCGCTTTGAGCGGGAGAGTCGGTGACGGCGGTTTCGGAAAAGTCATCGGGGTCGATGTCCTCGGTGATGTAGGTTTCCGAAAGGGTTTCGGAAATGCTTATTGTGCCGCTTTCGGAGCCGTCGATGACGGCATCGTCATTGATGACACCGTCACCGGCGGCAATGCTGCCGGAGCTGACTGAGGTGTCGGTATTTTCCCGGACGCTGCTGTCGGCAGAGGTCACAGTTTCCGAGGGGGCGGTCATGCTCTCGGTCGCCTCGGTAGCGGATGTTACGCTTTCGGAGGCGGCTTCACTTGCCTGGACGGGAAGCTCGCTTAGCTCCTCGCTGCCCGATAATATCAGCAGATACGCCGACAGGGGAGGTGATTTAAAAGAAATTGTATTGTCCGTTTGTGAGGTGAACATTTCCGTGTCACAAGGTATTATTTCCGCATTTTCGTCAATGGTATAGGCGCTTGCCACGGTATAGCTGTAGCGCACGGTTTGCAGGTCTATTTCAAATTCCTGGGGGTTTATGAGATTTTTATTTGTGACAATAACTCTGACGGTCTCGGGATTTTCTGCGTCGGCTGCGGCGTAAACGGAATTCATGGAGCTGTCGCCGTTTTCCGCTTGAATAAGCTTGCTGCCGAAACGTGAACCGCTTCCGTCGTAATTACTGAAGAGGTTTATTGCCGCTTTCTGGAATGAATAATCGGCGGTCGCGGGGGAGAGGCAGGCAAGATAAACCTCTTCCTTTGCAAATGTGCCCAATGCGTCGATCTGAGCTATAGCGCCGCTCATATCGTCACCGCCGCCGAAATCATATTCGGAGAAGGAAAGCTTAGTGCCCGGATAGTTGATACGGATAGAAGCTTGCAAGGTGGGGATAAGGGGAGTGAACTGTTTATTGAGAAGAACTGTGGGACTGTTTTCGGTATAGTCCGAATCCCACAGTGTGCGTACCGACTGCATTCTGTAGGCTCTCGCCTCGTCGCCGCTGCCTGTCAGGACAGACACGCCCATGGGAGTGGTCGCCTCGGTGAAATAGTGCACGTCCAACACGTCCAGCAGCCTTACTCCCGCCTCTTCCTCCTGTTTCCGCATGGAGGCAAGGTAATAGTCGATAAACCAGGAATATTCTTTGTCTGAGCCGCTTCTGTTGTTCCAGGCGGTTTGGTTGTTAAGGTTGATACAGCCCTGAAGTCCGCTGAGGGACGGGGCGAAAATAAGCGCTTCGCTGTCAATGGTCTTAACTGATGAGGAAAGCTCGGCCGAACGGTCTGTCAGTTCTTCGGGAGTCACCTTTTCCAGTCCCAGTACCGAAAAGCGCTCTGCCCACCTGTCGGGTTCGCTGTCCAGCAGATAGCCGTTCATTCCGCCCTCATTTGCCGAGCCGTAGCGGTTCACCAGGTAGCTGACATATTCGTCGGTATAAACAAAATTGTCCTTCGTATCGGGCTTATTGAGGTATGTATCCTCTTTTGAGAAGAGTACCTTTTTCCAGCGTGTGTTTCGGGAAAGCTCGTCGGAACTCACAACCCCACTGCCGTCCGCCGCGGCATAGCCCATCATTTGCAATGTCAGAAGCCGCAGAGGGGAATTGCCTGTAAGGCTTCGTACATAGAGATTATCCGCAAGCTTGCCGGGAGCGTTTTCATCGCCTGCGGAATAGACATTTTCGGGATAAGGGATATGGCGGTTTTTGCCGTCTGTTCCGCCGCTCGCGAAGTTTGTCTCCCAGTTATAGGAAGAAATTTCTGCTCCGCTTTGCTTTATGACAGTTGCAGTCACTCCCTCAATGTCTCCTTTATCGTTGATACCGTAAATATACGGGCTTATTTCAACAGAAGGCTTGTCGGGATATATGGTTATTACTCCCGTACTGTTTTCGGGTATGATCTCCCGCTCATCTGCGCTTACGCTGTATTCGCCCCACCCCATTGACATGGCTGCCGTTGCTATCGCAGATATTACGGCGGATATTCTTTTGATTTTTTTCATAATTTTGCAGATCACTTCCTTCGGAGGCAAGATGAATAGAGGCAAGAAGCAAGAAACGGGCAATGCTTCGGAACAATATATTCTATACTTAAAATGGAAAATTTTTCCAAATAGCTGTGCTTAAAAAAGCTTTGTACTTTAATTATACATCATTCCGAAGAAAAAAGCAAGTGAAATTTTTGCCGTAAAAAGCTGCTTAGTTCATCAGTGTAAATCCGTAAATTCCCGCCTGTCCCTTAATGTTGAAGGTCAGTTTTGCAATGTTCCCGCCGCAGTTTACGGGAACGGTAATTTCACGGAATTCATCCGCACGGGGAGAGGGCGGGACTGTGCAGTTTCCTATAACATTCCCCTCAGAAATAATTTCGATATGAGCTGTGCTTATGGGAGCGGAAACCTTCAGAAGAATATTTTTGCAATTTTGCATAGGACACATTTCAAAGGACACTGCTCCGCCCCAGTCACCGAAAAGGAGATAGCGGTCGTTTTCCGAAACCGAGAAATCCTCCTGTCCGCCACGGCAATGATCGCAGCGCACTGCGGGAATGAATTTGCCTACAGGACGTGCGCTTTGTTTGCAGCCTGCAATATGCAGCTTTCGGGACAGCCTCAGGTCCTTGCTGGAGGCGGCAGCAAAAAATTCATATTCGCCCTCAAACAAAAGCATTTCACCCGTCACGCTGTCATAGCGGGTAAGTCTTTCGGCGGGGATAGAGAGGCTTACATTAACCGTTTCTCCCGCTTTCACAAACACCCGTTCAAAGCCGCAAAGCCTTATTTCGGGCTTATAGGGGCGGCAGGCGGTTTCTTTGTAATATATCTGCACTGCCTCGTCCCCGTCGGTTTCGGAGGTATTGGAAATGTCAAGGGAAATATTTACATATTCTCCCGATTGAGACAAAGCAAAATTGCTGTATGCAAATGACGAGTAGGAAAGCCCGTGACCAAAGGGGAAAAGCGGTTCGCCTTTGAAATACATATAGGTGCTTTCGGAAGCTATAATATCATATTGGGTAATGGAGGGCAGGTCGCTGTCCTTGGCATACCAGGTCATGGGACACCGTGCGGCAGGGTTGTTGTCACCGAAAACAGTATCGCAGACCGCATTGCCCAGGGGTGCGCCGCAGTGGCTTGACCAGAGGACTGCCGAGGCGTGGGCGGTTTCATCGGGGATAGCGTAGGGATAGCTTGAAATGACCGTCAAGATAAGCTTTTCGGAGGGGACTGCCATTGCAAGTTTATGCTGATGCGGCGGAAGGGCAAGAGTTTTTCGGTCGTAGCATTCCCTTGCTATCTGCATGGGGTGGTTGCCGCAGCATAGAATAACCTTGTCCGCCTGTGCCGATAAATCCCTTAAACGCTCGCTTCCACGGCTTACGGTGACTATTTCAAAAAGCCGGCTTTCATCGGGGCGGCAGGGGGGCTTTGTGGACAGGGCAAGGCTGTCGTTTACATAAACAGCGTCGTCGTGCCATGAATCAAAATATACATAGCCGTCTGCATAACTGCAAGTGCGTCGCACCTTGAACCATTCACGGATAAACCAGTCGTATGGGGTGTCGGAGAGGGCTTTGTATTCGCCGTTTTCCTGTAAAAATTTTCCGATTGAGAGGGACTTGAAATTGTATGTGTCATCATCCCAGCAGTGCAGCTCGAATTTTTCTCGATTGCCGATATTATCTGCTGTGAATGCCGCTTTGCCGTCCTCGGAAACGGAAAGATACTTGCCGTTTTTAAGGGACTTTACAGCTACGATATCCCAGCCGTTGTCAAAGAGGATCTCTCCCTGTTCTTCAAAGGCTTTTCGCACGCTTACCGCATAGGAAGCTGTGCCCGTGTACCAGTCACGGTAGTTTTCGTCTGCGATAGGCCCTGCGATAAGGAGCTTTTGTGCGGAATTTTTATTAAGAGGCAGCACATTGTCATTCTTCAGAAGGCAGACCTGTTCCCTTGCTGCACGCAGATTCAGCGCTCTGTCCTCGGTATTGTCTGGGGTGTGGCTTTCATGGGAATATTTATGCTCGCCGTCAAATTCCCCTAAACGGAACCGACCCAGCAGGGAAGCGCCCACGGCTTTGTCGATATCCTCCTCGGTAAGATAGCCCTTTTTAAGTGCGTCACGGGCGGCTGCCGCCACTGCTTCGGGATCGTCGGTCATAACGTCAACGCCGTTTTTAAGCGCCATGGCAAGAGATTCTCCGTGGCAGGATGTGAAACGGTGGGCAAGGAGATTTTGTGAAAACGCCCCGCCGTCGGTAACGGCAAAGTCCATGCCCCATTTATCCTTTAACACACGCTTTATATCGGGGTTAAGGTCGCCTGGGACTCCGCCTATTTTATTATACGCCGCCATTGCCGAGTGCGCTCCTCCTTCGGTAAGGGCGGGCTTAAAGGCACGGTAGTAATATTCGGAAAGCAGACGGGTCGTGACATTGGAATTGCCGCTGCCTCGGTTTTCCTCGTTGTTGTTGGCGCAGAAATGTTTAAGGGCAGGCAGGGTGCGCAGGAGAACGCCCGGGTCGGCGGTGGTGCAGTCGGGAATGCTTTTGTCCTTCGGTTCGTCCGCACGGGAAGCCCCCGCAAGACCTATGGTGTATTCCCTTGACATTTCTCCCGCAAGGCAGGTGTCCTCGCCGTATGCTTCCTCGGTGCGTCCCCACAGGGTGTGGCGCTCCATATCCACGGTGGGTCCCCAGAGCATAAGTCTGCCGTGAGGGTCATTGTTATAATAATAGCGTGCGTCCTTGCCTGCGGTTTCGCCGATTTGGCGCATAAGTTCCTTGTCAAAGGTGGCTGCCATGCCTATGGGCTGGGGGAATACGGTGGATATTTCCGGCTTTTCTCCATGCTCGCCTCTTGAAACATATCCTCTAGCGGCTTCACAGCCAATGTGCCATTCTCCTATTCCAAGGCGCTCCACGGCGTGTTGATTTGATGAGAGCATATAGATCTTTTCTTCGACAGTCAGTTCGGATAACAGGTTTTGGATTCGTTCACGGAGGGTCAGTGATTTGTCTCGGAATTTGTATGCAGGCATATTTTTTCGTTCCTTTCAAAGGCAAGATTTTTATATATTATGAGGCAGGAAATTTGCTCTTACTACTGTGCGGGAATTGCCGCTTATTATCCATTCATGAATGCTTGTATAGCCTGTCCAAAAGGCGTATTCCGAATCTACAGGCAATCGGAAAAATGCGCAATACAGCTGATTTATCATGCCGCCATGGGTGACAACGGCTATTGTGCTTTTATCATCATTTTCCGAAATTACCTTTGAGAGATTATATTCGGCTCTGTACCTGAAATCCAGTCTGCTTTCACTGAAACAGCCCGGAGAATGGAGAGACGGGCTGCCGCTGTAAGTCAGATCTATGGGCAGGTCATTGTTGAATTCGGTCAGATGTTCGTCGGGGATAGGCGGAGCGCCGGTTTTACGGGACAGGTGTCCGGCAGTCTGCACAGCCCTTTTAAGTGTGCTGTGATAAATTTTTGAAAGGGAATAATTTTGATTTACATACTCGCTCATTGCCTCCGCCTGAGCGTGCCCCCGTTCGGTCAGCTCAAAATCGGCTCTGCCTTCGTGGACGTTAAGAATATCCGCTTTGCTTTCGCCGTGCCGTATTATCAATAGTCTCATAAGATTATTCCCTCCTATTCCGTCTTTTCAGTGATCTGTTTATTTTCGATTATCCCGTAAGAATCAAGAAATTTTTGCAGTTTTTTAAAAAAACGGGTATCTCCAGAAAGCTCGGCAGCAGCGAGAAGTTCCTTATGGTAACTATGAGCTGCCATACGGATTTTCATCGCCCCTTCAAGAATCGAAAGAATTTTATTCCAAATTATTTTCGGATTTTCCGCACCGCAGGCAATAATTTTTGTCCCCAATTCAAAATAGAAATAGCCGCTTTCATATTCCGAAATTATATTTTCGTTCTCGATAAAAACCGCCAGAGCTTTATTTGCTTTGCCCTTTTCAATAAGAATCTCAATATAGT
>CAMWIR010000128.1 GCA_947174365.1 uncultured Ruminococcus sp.
GACGGGGGCAGCGCCCCAGCGGGGGACGGGGGGCAGCGCCCCCTCTAACAGCCGATGAAAATAAACGCATTTCAAGAGTCCCCCCGAAAACCGCCGCCCGTAAGGGCGAAGTCAAACACAACTGCAAATAAAGTAAAGCAACACGCTAAGCAGCAAAAAGGCAGGCTATGCCGCAACCACAGCACAGCCCGCCTGTATTTCACGCCAAATTTATTGTGCGATCCTGTAAATTTCTTCCACATCTCCTTTTTCCAAATGCACATAAACTCCTAAATTATTATTCTTTGCAGCCACAGCCTTTTCTGCCATTTCCCCGAAAAATTCATCCCCTATGGAAAGCTCGGAAAGCCGTGTGGGCAAGCCTATTTTTTTGAAAAATTCTTCAAAGCGGACGATCGTTTCCTCTGCACATTCCATATCGCCGCCAACAGTACCAAAAATTCTCCTGCCAAGCTGAGCAAGCTTGCGGGGGTTTTTATTTTTCACAAATTTCATCCAAGCGGGGAAGATCACAGAAAGTCCCGCGCCGTGAGCTATGCCGTAATATGCCGACAGCTGGTGCTCTATATTGTGGCTTGACCAGTCGCCTCCCCTGCCTTTGGCAGATTCTCTGCCCGTGTCAAGAATGTTGCAGTGGGCGATAGTCCCCGCCCACATAAGCTCCGCACGGACATCGTAATTCTGCGGCTCTGCTATTGCCTTTGGGGCAAACTCAATGACAGTCTGCAAAGCCCCCTCAATAAGCCTGTCGGTAAGGTCGCAGCAGGGTGTGTTTACAAAATAGCGCTCGAGGCTATGCGCCGCCATATCAGCAGCCCCGCAGGCGGTTTGATAGGGAGGCAGGGTATATGTGTTTTCGGGATTAAGCGCCGCAAATTTTGGAGCAAAGCATGCTGCCGAACAGCTGTTTTTCTCCTTTGTAACGCTGTTTGAGACAACCGAAGTTACAGAGCTTTCCGACCCTGCGGCGGGAATGGTAAGCACAGAGCCTATGGGCAGCGCTTTTTGGGGAACGTGCTTTTTGGAGTAAAAATCCCAAGGGTCGCCCTCATAATAAACCCCTGCGGCAATGCCCTTTGCAGCGTCAATAACGCTGCCGCCGCCCGCTGCGAGAATAAAGTCCGCATTCTCCTGCCTTGCAATTTTTACACCCTCTCTTACAAAGCTTATATCCGGGTTGGCAGTAACTCCCGAAAATTCGGCAAAGGGAATGTTTTCTCCTTTAAGCAAGGCTGTAAGCTTATCATACAGCCCGTTTTTCTTTATTGAACCGCTGCCGTAAATGAGCAGGACTTTTTTGCAGTCCGCCATTTCCTTAACGGCAATTTCCTCGGCGGTTCTTCCGAAGATTATTTTTGTGGTGTTTTGATAAATAAAATCGGTCATTATCGGAACTCCTTTTTAGTATGTTTTTTTACGCTGTAATAATATTACAAGCAAGTTTTCGGACATTGGTCAACGGAAATCGGGAAGCCTGAAGCCGTAAAAAAATTTTTGAAAATACCCATAAAAATACACTCCCTCAAACGTATATATAATAAAGGACAATATATGTAAATTTCGGGAGGTATCTTTCATGAACATATCAAAATCATTCCCCCGTAGGTCGTGCGCAGGTATGCAGGGGCACAGATACATAAATTTCGCAATATGCAGGCTTGCCGAATTTTTTGTCTGCGCTTTTATCGGGTGGTGTTATGAAGTGCTGCTGACATGGGCGGTGCTGGGAGTGTTTGTAGACAGGGGCGCTTTTAGCATACCCATTTGTCCCATTTACGGGATAGGAGCTTTGCTTATGGGAGAAATTGTGAAGCTTGCGGGAACGAAAAGGGTCGGGGAAATCTTCCTTGTCTGTGCCGTTTCCTCCACTGCTTTTGAACTTGCCGCCTCTTATGTCATTGAGGCGGTTTTAGGGCACGGGCTTTGGAGCTATTCTGCTTGGGCGTTTAATTTTGAGGGGCGTATTTCCCTGTTTTCAAGCCTTATTTTCGGGGGAATGGGGGTCTTGTTCATCAAGGTAATAAGACCCGGAATTGAGGCAGTCGACAGAAAATGACGATGATTTTACAGGGCAAATTTCAATTCGGCAGTTCAGCAGCGTGACTTGCTCTTGTTGGCTTTTGTGTACGTCAAATTATAGCCTCTATCCACAAAAAAGGTTTGGAGAAAATTCTTCAAACCTTTTTTATATGAGCGGCAAGCAAAACAACGCCTGCCGCCCATTATTAATTATTAATTAATATTTTCAGTCCTCTTCGCCTGCCAGCTCTCTGTAAAGCCCGATATAAAGCTTAGCCGAGCTGTCCCAGCTGTAGTCGTTCTTCATGGCTGCCTTTACAAGATTTTCCCAGTCTGCGGTATTTCGGTAGTAATCGCAGGCACGGTTTACGGCATTGAGCATATCATGAGCGTTGTAGGTCTTGAAGGTAAAACCGTTGCCGTTTTCTCCGCCGGCGTCTCTTACGCTGTCACGAAGCCCGCCCGTTTCACGGACAATGGGCATTGTACCATACCGCATGGAGATCATCTGCGCCAGTCCGCAAGGCTCGCTTTGAGAGGGCATAAGGAACATATCCGCTCCTGCATATATCCTATGGGCGAGGCTCGGGTTAAAGCCCAGCGTTACGCTGACTTTATCGGGTCTGCGCCAAGCCATTTCCTTAAAGAAATCCTCGTAGATCTTCTCACCCGATCCAAGCACTGCAAATCTGCACCCAAGGCTCAGCATATCCTCAAACACATATTTAATAAGGTCAATGCCCTTGTGGGAAACAAACCTTGTGATAATGCCTATTACGGGATCGTCCCCGCTGCTGAGTCCCAGCTCCTTGCAAAGCTCATCTCTGCATTTTTTCTTCCCCGAAATATTTTTTGCGGAGAAATGAGCGGGAATGTCGGGATCCTTTTCGGGGTTGTAGAGCGTTGTGTCAATACCGTTAAGGAAGCCGCAAAGCTTATACTGCTTACCCGAAAGAGATCTGTCAAGGCCGTGGGAATACCAAGGGTCAAGGATCTCCCATGCATAGCTGGGGGAAACAGTGGTGATCTTATCTGCTGTTTCAAAAGCGCCCTTCATCATATTGATGCAGCCGTCATACTCCAGCAGCTTTGCATGGTACATAGGTATACCCATGACTTCGCTCAGCACATCCATGCCGTATTTTCCCTGATACTGGATATTGTGGATAGTGAACACAGTCTTGATGTTATCGTAACCGTACTGGAATTTATAATAGGTCTGGTAATAAACAGGTACAAGGGCTGTCTGCCAGTCGTTGCAGTTTATTACCTGGGGCTTCCAGTCAATGTGGGAGATAAGCTCAAGCACTGCACGGGAAAGGAATACGAACCTTTCGCAGTCGTCATAAAAGCCGTAAAGCCCGTCACGAGCGAAATAATATTCATTATCCAGCAGATAATAGGTAACGCCGTTTGCCTGCCCCTCGAACACGCCGCAGTACTGCTTGCGCCAGCCCACGTCCACTGTAAAATTCATTAAAAATTTAAGCTCCGCCCGCTTTTCTGCGGAAATGCTTTTGTAAAGAGGAAGCACTACTCTGCAATCGTGTCCCGCTTTGCAGAGAGCCGCGGGCAGCGAACCCGCTACATCTCCTAAGCCTCCCGAAGCCGCGTAGGGAAGAGCCTCAGATGCTGTATAGAGTATTCTCATATTCAAAGAGCCCCCTTCTGTCAGAGACAAGAGTTTTTAGAAGCAAGAGGCAAGAATTGCCTGACTCTCAAATTAACTTTGCCGCTGTTTGATTTATTTTTTTGAGTTGTTCTGCACCTTCGGCTGCTTATCTTACTTCTTGCCTCCGGTTGCACATTGACGGCGACCCTGCTGCATTGCAGCCGACACATCATCCTGCACGCAGCAGTGTATCGCCTTCTAAAGCTCCGGGAAACCCGACAATATTTTGCCGCCTCGTTTATGAAGCACATTTTCACCTGTGAAACACGCTGCAATTCCGAAAAAATACGTTTCCCAAATCTAAAGCTTAGATCAGATCTGCGCTCCCTTGCCCACATAAATGGGGTAATTCTTGGAGCCTGTCAAAATCTTGCCGTCGGTGATATTTACTATCTTATCGGTTATCATGCATTCAACGTGGCAGTTCTTGCCAATGACCGAATCCTGCATGATGATCGAATCCTTGATAACAGTGCCCTTGCCCACCTTAGCGCCTCTGAAGAGAATGGAGTTCTCCACAGTGCCCTCGATAATGCAGCCGTCGGCAATAAGGGAATTTTTAACGTTTGCGCCGATAGCAAATTTAGCAGGCGGGTTATCTCTTATCTTGGTATAAACGGGAGCGTTTTCGAGGAAGAGCTTCTGCCTCGAAGCAGTGTCCAGCAGCGCCATATTGGCGTCGTAATAAGTCTTGATAGAGGTTATCTTGGAGAAATAACCGTCATGCTTATAAGCCATTATCTTATACTGGCCGCACTTACCCTGGAGAATGCTCTTGGCAAAGCTGTAAATTCCCTGTGCCGCCCCGTCCATCACAATGCTCATAAGGAGATCCTTAGAGATTATGTAGCTGTTGAGAGCCACATTGCACTCGCCGCTTATTTGAGGATTGATGAGAACATTGTTTATTCTGCCGCTCTCGTCAATGCCGAAAACATTGCTGCGGGCAGCGTCGTCAAGGGTAAGGTTTGACGTAGAGTAAACCGCTGTAATATCCGCACCGCTCTTGATATGAGCCTCGAAAACGGCGTTGTAGTCAAGACTTGTTACCACATCGCAGTCGGTCATGATAACATAGTCTGCGTCGGAGCATTTGATAAAGTCGGAAATACCGTAGAGGGCTTCAAGTCTGCCTCTGTACATACCGCTGGAGGTGCTGCTGAAAGGGGGCAGCAGATGCAGACCGCCGTTCTTTCTTGCCATATCCCACTCACGGCCCGAGCCTAAGTGGTCAAGCAAGGACTGGTAGTTGGACTTTGTAATAACACCCACTTCGGAAACGCCCGAATTTACAAGGTTTGAAAGGGTAAAATCTATCAGTCTGTACCGTCCGCCGAACAAAACCGAACCCATGGTTCTCTGGCGGGTAAGCTCGGGGATAACGTCCTCGTGCATATTGGCGAAAATTACGCCGAGAATTTTCTTATTTAAACTCATTTTTAATTAACCTGCCTTCTTCTCATTTATTCATACGTAAGCTAAGAATATTTACCGAGCTTACTTTCTTAAATCGGGAACCATTTCCTTGGGTCCTACCTTTTCGCCGGATTTAACTGTTATCTTATGACCTATTACCGCAATGCCCCAGTCGTCGCGGTTGGGAACGGTCTCGGGACGTGCGCCTATCTGCGCTCCGGATTCTATAACGCAGTTTTCGCCCACTATAGCGTATTCTACCACTGCGCCCTCCTTGATGACAGAGCCGGGCATGATAATGGAATCTGTAACAACAGCGCCCTTTTCAACGGTGACTCCCTCGTAGATAACGGAGAAGTTTATATTGCCGTCGATAATGCAGCCCTCGGAGATCATAGAGTCCTCAACATTGGCGTCGGGACCTATGTACTGAGGCGGCAGCACGGGATTTCTCGAATACATCTTCCAGTCGGGGTCGTAAAGATCGATTGGGATGTTGGGGTTCAGAAGATCCATATTTGCTTCCCACAGGGAGTCGAGAGTTCCAACGTCCTTCCAGTAGCCGTCGAACATATATGCCACCAGCTTTTCCCCTGCTTTCATCATGTTGGGGATTATGGCCTTTCCGAAGTCCTTATCCTCCTCGGGGTTGTTCTCATTGTCAATGAGATACTGACGGAGCTTAGACCAGGTGAAAATATAGATACCCATAGAAGCAAATGTGGAGCGGGGGTTCTTGGGTTTTTCCTCAAAGTCGATGATGTTGTTGTCGTCATCGGTTATCATGATACCGAAACGGGAAGCCTCCTCCAAGGGAACGTCCTGAACGGCAATTGTCGCAACAGCGTTCTTGTCCTTGTGGAACTGAAGCATATCACTGTAGTCCATTTTATATATATGGTCGCCCGAGAGCATTACCACATATTCGGGATTATAGCGGTCGATAAAGGGGATATTCTGATATATGGCGTTTGCCGTGCCCTTGTACCATTCAGCGCCCAAGGCGGTCTGATAAGGAGGCAGGGCATGAGCGCCGCCGTATTGCTTGTCCAGATCCCAGGGCTGCCCATTGCCGATATAATCGTGGAGCACCAGCGGCTGATACTGGGTCAGCACGCCCACAGTGTCGATACCCGAGTTTACGCAGTTGGAGAGGGGGAAGTCTATTATCCTGTACTTGCCTCCATAAGGTACGGCAGGCTTTGCCATATCTTGTGTCAGGGCATATAAGCGGCTGCCTTGCCCGCCTGCCAGAAGCATTGCTACGCATTCTTTTTTAGTGTACATCTTGTAAACCATTCCTTTCAGAGCTTTATAAACTTGCGGTCATTTTCCGCTTTATTTGATAGCTTGTTATTTAAGAGGGATCCTTGGATTTGCCGCCCTTTCGGCTTCCTGTTTTGGAAGCGTCGGTCTTTGCCGCCGCTTTAGTCGTTCCGGATTTTTTCTCCTTTTTGGTTTCGGCGGACTTCACCTCGGCAGAAGCCTTTGAGGTCTCCGCTTTCTTTGCAGGTCTGCGGCCTCTTTTCGGGGTATCCTTTACCGCAGAACCCTCTATGTCTATTATTTGGGGTCCGACTGTTTTCTTCCTGCCCTTGGGCGGGATGTACTTGAAGTACATAGCCGAAAGTCCCGGTATTGTCAGTGAAATGGAATAATCACAGCCGTGCATGGAATATTCCTTGGATTTTACCTTGCCGTTGTCAACTTCTCCCGAACCGCCGAATTTAAGGTCGTCCGTGGAGAACACCTGTTCGTATATTCCGTCATAGGGAACGCCTATTTTATAATCTGTCCTTGTAACGGGAACGAAATTTGCCACAACGATAATCTCCGAGATCTTTTCCGGGTCGCTGTCGTCGATTCGCCTGAATGCGATAACGCTCTGGGTGTAATCGTCCGCCACTATCCATTTGAAGCCCGTCCAGGAATCATCGTTTTTCCACATGGGCGTGTTGTCAAGGTAGAAGTGATTTATTTGCTTGAAGAACTCATGCATTTTATTGTGAGCCTCAAACTGCAAAAGCAGCCAGTCAAGCTCTTTTTCGTAATTCCACTCGATTATCTGAGAAAGCTCTGTGCCCATAAAGTTGAGCTTTTTGCCCGGGTGCGCCATCATATAGGCAATGAACGCTCTGTCCGAGGCAAATTTACCCTCCAGCGTGGGACTGCTCATTTTTCCCAGAAGGGAAGCCTTTCCGTGAACAACTTCGTCATGGGAAATGGGGAGAATGTAATTCTCGCTGAAAGCATAGAAGAAGGAGAACGTCAGCTTGTTGTGACCGCCCGCTCTGTAAATGGGGTCGGTGCGCATATAGTCGAGGGTGTCGTTCATCCAGCCCATGTTCCATTTGAAGTTAAAGCCGAGACCGCCTATATCAGCAGGCTTTGTGACCATAGGCCATGCGGTGGATTCCTCCGCTATCATCAGCACATCGGGATTCCTTGAGAACACTGCCGTATTGAGTTTTTGCAGGAACTCTATAGCCTCGTAGTTTTCATGACCGCCGTCCTTATTGGGCCGCCATTCACGCCTGTCGTAATCAAGGTAAAGCATGGAAGCCACAGCGTCTACTCTCAGGCCGTCCAGATGAAATTTCTCTATCCAGTAAACGGCATTTGAAATAAGGAAGCTCCTTACCTCGCCCTTGCCGTAGTCAAATACTCTTGTTCCCCATGCGGCATGCTCACGTTTTAAAGGGTCGGTATATTCATAGCAGCAGTCGCCGTCAAACTCAAACAGCCCCGCCGAATCCTTCGGGAAATGGGCGGGAACCCAGTCAAGGATAACGCCTATGCCGTGGCGGTGGAAAATGTCGATCATTTCCATAAATTCCGCAGGCGTGCCGTAGCGTGATGTGGGAGCGTAGTAGCCTATTACCTGATAGCCCCACGATCCGTCAAAGGGATATTCAGCCAGAGGCATAAGCTCCACATGAGTGTAGCCCATATCTTTCAGATACTCCGACATTTCCTCGGCAAATTTAACATAGCTGAACGGCGAACCGTCCTTATACTGCCGCCATGAACCCAGGTGCGCCTCGTAAATGTTCATGGGGCTTTTATAGACGTTGACCTTTTTCTTATGCTCAAACCAGGCCTTGTCCTGCCATTGATAATTATCCAGGTCGAAATATTTGGTAGCGGTATTGGGGCGCAGCTCCATGTGTGCGCCGTAAGGGTCTGCCTTGTCCACAACGCTGCGGTGAGCGGTCTCCACGCTGTATTTGTAGGTGAAATACTGCTCCACATTTTCAATGAAGGTTTCCCAAACTGTTTTATCGCTCAAGCGATACATGGGATTTTTTGTTCTGTCCCAATTGTTGAAGTCGCCCACCAATGAAACGGACTTTGCATTTGGCGCCCATACTCTGAAATACACGCCCCGCTTACCGTTCTTCACGCCCTTGTGCGCTCCGAAAAAATTGAACGCCTCGTAATTGTTGCCCTCATGGAACACAAACAAGGGGAACTCGTAATCGCCGATGGGATTTGTGTTGTTTTGGCTGTTTTTGCTCATATGATCTACTGCCTTTCGTTCTTTTTCCCCGATCGGTTTTTTGCCTCGGGGAATTGTTGACCGCGCATAATATAGTATGCCCATTTTCTACTAACAATATTTTAACATATTACTCCCTAAATTGCAAGGGGTATTGTAAAAGTTTTACAATTCTCACTGTTTAAGGGTGAACCTTTTGGTAATATGTTACAAAAATCACTGATTTTAAGTATGAATAAAAGGTGTAATTTTTGAACTAAAACGTTTACTGCCGGAGGCAGGAGGGTAAGAGGCAAGAAGCAGGAGGAGAATTGAATAAAATTTTTTGCTTATTTTATTGATATTCATTTTTATTTTTGCAAAAAAATTTTGTGATTATCCTAAGAATTTTCGAGGGATTTTTTTGCCCCGTTTCGGGAAAATTTTTTTGATTTTTTTACCGCATTTTTATTTGCGGCACAGCTAAGCGCTCAAACGCCGCAGGGGCTATGTTCCCCTTATACGCCGTGGAGTGGCTTTGTTCCCCTCATACGCCGTAGAACGGGATTTTTTCCTCTCACACTCTGTG
>CAMWIR010000129.1 GCA_947174365.1 uncultured Ruminococcus sp.
TGTCCGACAGCTTTATTATTCTAACATATTTCCCGTGCTTTGTCAATACTTTTTTCTAAATTCTTTGAAATTCAGCGAATATGACAAATAGCAAGCGCATATTAAAGTCGCTTTCGACATTTTACACAATATAAAAACTATTTCCTTCCAATAAAAATAAATCTCGCCATTTTCCCCGCAAAATCCTCATAGCCGCTTGCAGCACATTCGGTCTGCCCCATTATCATATGGTACCATTCCATATCACCCTCCGCCTCAAAATCACCGCGCAAAGCTTCCGCACATTCGCGCTTGCGCCGAAGCAGTTCATAAGTCTCCCTTGTAATATCCTCAATATCATATTTAATACCGCAGCCTCTCAAAGCCCTTGCAGCAAGTGAATTTTCCGCCCCGTTGCCAAAAGGCACAATATCCCCCTCAGTGTAACCTATAAAAAATACCCCTCCCGTTTTCAGCCACTTTTTCACACGCCCCGCAAATTCTCCCATATCCTTCGCAAAATATATTGAATCCATGGAAATCACCATGTCAAATATGCTTTCGGGATAATCCGCTTCGTCAACAGTGCATACCCGAAAATTTCCTTCCACATTTTTTCGGGCGTGCTCTATCGCATTTTCCGAAAAATCAAACCCATGAATATTTACCTCCCGCTTGCTCTTAATATATCCCAACAGCTTGCCGTTTCCGCAGCCCACATCAAGAATTTCAGATTTTTTCTCCCGGGACAGCAAATTAAGGATCCTATCTATTTGCCTCATATCTCCGAATCCGTCCTGCGAAAGATCCTCACCGCAGGCAGTCCTGCAAAATTCCTCGAACACTGCTGACTTTTCCGCCATTTTGTAAAATTTTTCATATTCATTGTAAAAAAGCAAATCATTTTTATTCATACATTTTCATCCTTTAAATCTTCAAATTCCGGGTTTGCCAAAAATAATTTTCGGCAATCAAGGTCAAGACAAATCATATTTTTATACGATATAATAATTCTCAAAGAGACAAAGCACTGAAATAACATTAACATTGATGACCCCAATTTCAGCAAAGCAGGAAATGTTTCGGCAGCCCAAGCATGGTATAATGAAATCATTCCCAAAAGTGAGCAAAAAGATATTTTCAAAAATCCCCCAACATTTTTCGCCGATGAGCGACTATATAAACAGAAGGTTTTGCCCCTGCCTTTTTACCGTTCATGCAAAATAACGACCGTTCGTTACAAAATCCGCACAAGCGGCAAACTTCAATGTATAATAAAAGAAAACCAATAAAATTCCCGGCACGAAAACCGCACCGGGAATACAAATCATAAATCAGCAAATCCGCAAGGCTATTTTCTTGCCTCATACATCTCTTGCCCCTATCAACCGATAGACTTATCAGCCGATAGACTTGATCTGATCGTCAACCTCGCCGACCAACATTTCAACAACAGCCGAAATCTCGTCTCTGTTGGTAGCCCACTCTGTGCCGTGGAATGCAGCACGCAGACCTACATTATCGCCGCCGTCGGTGGTAATGGAAGCGACGTCGGTGGATACGCCTGTTGCAAGGTCAACAACGGGATATTTCTGTGCAAGCTCATTGATCTCCTTGTTGCGAGCAATAAGCTCATCCGACCACTGAGCGTCGTCTCTCAGCTTCTGATCGCCGATCTCAAGAGCCTGATCGTTGGTATTTGCAAGACGTGAGCATTCGCCGAAGAGTGCAACACCCTGAGGATTAGCCGCACCCTTGCAGATTACCCAGCCATCCAGCGTAGCCGCCTGATAAGGATCGGAGCCTGCGGGAGAGGGCACTGGAGCCAGCCCAAGGTTAGCGGGAGAGATTTTTGTAGCCCAGGTATCGGGGTCAGTGTTGCAGTGCCATGAACCTACCAGATAGAACAGTTCCTGACCGTTGCCCATAAACTGAGGCTGCTCAGCCCAGTCAAATATGGATCTGTCTATGATAAGACCCTTGTTGTACAGATCATATCCGAAATTCATAGCCTTTTCAAGAGTAGCGTCCATAAGGTTGGATTTCAGTGTACCGTTATCCGACTCAACAGCGGGAACGCCTGCGGAAAGATACAAAGCCTTTTCAGCCCAGTATCCGTCCAGACCGTAGTGATCTGCGTCCGGATCAACATACTTCTCCAGCATACTGCTGAATGTATCCCAGTTCCACTTGCCCTGTTCGTAAAGCTCCCAGGGATCGTCCAGACCGTTTTCTTCAATGGTCTGCTTGTTGTAGATAACGACCTGCTCTGCGGAAACATTGTTTACCATGCAGTAATGCTTGCCGTTGAAATTGTAAATTTCCATAGCGCTCTTCATATCTGCCCACAAAGGCGCATTCAGGTCAATGTAATCGTCAATGGGCTGGAACATTCCGCTTACAACGCCCTTAGGCAGCGCAGCGGTATCGCAGGGGAAGAAGTCAACGCCCTCGCCGCCCAGTACATATGTAGAAAGGTCGGAATATCTGGTGTCCCAAGTGGTCTGATACCACTGGATCTCACCGCCGTATTTATTTTTGAACATATTAAGCTGTACGCTCTCGGACTGACCCGAAGTGTTGGGGTTTATGTCATAGTGAGCCAGCCACTTAATGGTCTTGTTTTCAAGCTCTACATCCTGAAGATTTTCCTCAGCTACCTCATCAAGGGATTTCTGAGCCTCCGCAGCCAATGTATCTGTTTTAATTTCAACAGTTGCCGCAGTAGTGGTGGTGACAGTAGTCTGCTCGTTGTCAGGGTTGCTGTCGCCGGGGCCGCAAGCAGTAAGCCCCATAGCAAATGTTAGAGCAGAAATGCCTGCGAGAGTTTTCTTAAGATTTTTCATCAATTTACCTCCTGAATTTGTGATATGGCATTATTTGCACGCCGCTTGCAGCATACTGCAAAATGCGTTCGCCGGCCTAAAAGGAAACGTCCGTTCAGCCGTCCTTACTTTAAACCTTACTTTAATTTTATCATTTTTTTCTCATTCTGTCAATGACAATTTAACAAATTTTTCACCTTTTGATTTAGGGAAAATGCACAATTAACAAACGCTGTATATATCACAAGTTCTTGCATTTGTATTCATAATTATTAGCATTCCGCCGATTTTTACATAAAAATTTTGTTAAATTTATACATACACATTTGCTCTTTGGCTAAATACATATTTTTGTGCAATAACTTACCGACTGTCTCTTAAATCGGGACAAAATATTGCTTTTTTCATATTTCAACTTACACAACTTATTTTTGGGTGTTAATATCCATGTTTTAATAACAAGCAGCTTCACACAAACTTTATCAAAAAATATTTCGCAAACCCTTGACATTTCACGGATAATGTTGTATAATATTAACATATCATCTGTCCGTAGCTCAATTGGATAGAGCGTCAGACTCCGACTCTGAAGGCTGCTGGTTCAATTCCAGTCGGGCAGACTGCGTAACATAGCCGTTTGTGTGGGTTCACAGGCGGCTTTTTATTTTTGGGAAAATGGGGTTTTGTGCGCCGTTTGTGCGCTGCTCCGAAAAAATTTCGGTGAAATATCCGCTCCCGGTATCGCCTAAAAAATGACTTTATGCTTGCTTGTTCCGCATCCGCAACACCACATCTGCAATGCATTCTGCTGAACGCTTGTCGGCTTCCTTGATGATATGGGAATATAGATCGCTTGTGATGCTTGCCTTTGAATGCCCCAGCCTGCCGGAAATGCTTATACTGTCAACGCCGTTAAAGTATAAAATACTTGCCATAGTATGTCTGAAAGCGTGCGGATTAATGTGCGGCAGTCCATTCCGTTTTGAAAAATCACTGCACCATTTGGTTATACTGTCCGGGCGTATGGGATAGCCTATTTTGTCCCACTGCTCCTGAAAAAACAAGTATTCGGCTTTTACCCTTACAGGATCGCCGTTCCTGTCGAATATCTGCACAAAGCTATTCCACGCAGAGCCGCACCGCTTACGGAAATTAATCCAATACTCCCAGTATTCCCTAAGTAATGTCATTGTTTCGCTCGGCAGGGTTATGAAACGGTCGGACTGGTCTGTTTTGGGCGTGTCCTCATAAATTCCTATGTCGGTGCGGTTCAGAAGCGTAACATTTATGTGAATGCGGCTGTTTTCCCAGTCCACAGCAGACCATTTCAGCCCTGCAATTTCACCGCGCCGTGCACCTGTTATCAGCAGAAGATGGACAAGCGTTTTCCATTTAACAGGCTCATTATCCAGTGCTTTCCGTATATTATCTATGTCCGCAGGCTGAAAATAATTCGGCTGCGGCTTTTCTTTTTTGGGCGGAGTTGCCTTTGCCGCAGGATTATACGGGATCAGCATTTCTTTTTCGGCTTGCCCAAGTATGGCTGAAATACAGCGGTGATATCCGGAAACAGTTGATTTTGACAAGGGAGCGGTATCTTCAAGAATATCAAAAAGCGACTTTTGGGAGCGGTTTAAAGCATTCGCTATTTTTTCGGCAGCCTCCGGCGAAATAAAATTACCCTTGCAACAGTTTGTAAGCGTATTCTCTGAAATTCCGACCGCTCCCGCAAATACGGCTTTCGTCAGCCCCTGCGCTTTCCAAATTTGCCGCAAATCGACCTTGCAGCGGGCTTTACTGCCATTCTCTCTCAATCCTTTGGAGGAAAGCTGTTCATAAAGGGCGTTCAGGTGCTGCGGTCTGATCTCCGAAAGCTTCAAATGACCGATACTCGCATTTATCCGTTTAAGCTGCGCCCTGTACCAGCATATAACCGAATGCTTAACGCCTGCACGCTCTTTAAGCGATACAACATAATCGGCATACTGTTCAAATGTCTGCTTATTATCCAGCGAATACCCCTGTCTGCACTGTTCCTCAAAGATGAGGGCTTGCCGCTGTACTTCCTTTTCCATTTGCCTTGCCGTCATTCCAGGGAGCGGCTTATAATTCATGGTGTACGGTTTGAGCCGCTTTCCCTGCTTGTCATAGCCGTGATATACTCTGATCGTGTAACTGGTGATTTCGCCATTTTTATTCTTGCGGGGGGTTATGTTGGCCAATTTGTGTTGCCTCCTTTTCAAAATATATTAATCATTAAAAAAATTTATTCCAATCTTTCCAATCTGCAGAATAATACAGATTGTTAATTTCCTCTGACCAATTGTGAAAGGCTTCTCTTACTTCATTTGCAGCTCTTTGAAGAAATATAGAAAAAGCTTCTGCTTTGTTTATCACTCTATATCCACAGTCTGATAAAAGTTTTTGCGCATCATCAAAATCTTTAGAAAAGCAACTGTTTATAACACTTTCTGCACATATTCCTTTTTCTTTATCTGACTTATATTCCACATAAATATCATCAAGAATATGCAGATAGAATGAAAATTCTTTGAACGAACTGCTTTCAAAGAAATGATTTAAAGCCACGTGCTTCTTTTCATTAATATGCTTAGAATTACGTATATGCATTACTGATATATTGGAAAGTCCAGTATATTCACAAACTCCACGTAATGTTGTATTATATGACTTAACACTTGATAATCCCAACAAAAAATCGGAAGTCACATTAAAATACTCACACATACGAAATATTACATCAGCGTCAGGTGTTCGTTCGCCGTTTTCATAAAAACTTAATGCGCCTCTGGAAATACATAAAGCCTGCGCAACTTCATCTTGCGAACGTTTGTTACGTAACTCTCTTATTTTCTTACCCATTTCTTTTTTATCAAACATTGTTTTGCCTCCAATCGCACATCTTTGTTACAAATTGAATTGTTTTCCACAAATATATTGACAGACACGAAAATATGCAGTATAATAAATTTGTAACATACATCATCATTATCATAATATCACAAATCATCTGATTTGTCAAGCATTTTTTTGAAAGGATTGATTTTTATGAGTACAAGCAACGCCGACATAAGAACAGCCGCCAAAAATGCAGGGGTGTATTTATACCAAATAGCTGCAAAAATTGGAGTATCAGAACCGACAATGACCAGGAAAATGCGCTATGAAATGACTGCAAGCAAAAAGGCCAACGTCCTCTCTGTAATTGAAAAATTACGTCTTGAAAAGGAGGATACCCCCCAAGGGGGAATGCGGCGGCGAAAATGATACTCAAAGTCAAGGCGAGAGCTTAAAGGTTAAAACAGCCGGAGGAAAGAGAAACCACTCCACGAACCTTGATGAACAGTTTGAGCGTTTTTGGGCTGCATATCCCCGAAAAGTAAATAAGCAGGCAGCGTTAAAGGCGTGGAATAAGTTAAAACCCGACAGAGCATTGACAGATAAAATGCTTTGCTCTTTGGACAACCAAAAGAAAACCATTGATTATTTAATAGTTTTGCCTATTATATGACTAAACAGTCAAGCGGAGGTGATTATTACGATTGCAGTTAAAACGTCGGCAAAATATATAAGTTCGCAAAAAGTGCGATGTCCCGAATGTCACGGGAGAATATGTGATGTGGTTGTTCCCGAATACGAGATAACCCTTTACACGAGCTGCTGCAACACTGACAAGGGAATTTACTACTACACCACTTACGACAATCATTAGATAACGGCTGTTGATATGCACCGTGAGGAGCTTGACGACAGTGATATCATTTGCTATGCCCCTGTTACGGATGAGCAGATACGGTTTCAGAACTGAACCGACACTTGTATAAAACGGCGATTGCTCCAAAATGGTAAAAATGCCATAAACGGTATGCCCCGAGTTTTTATGCACGACCTCAAAGACCGCACGTGAATAAGTGCGGTTTTTTGGTGTTATCGGAAAATTGTGAATTATCAAAAGCGGATTATCATTATTCAAAGTGCATGATAATATTGCACTGTAAAAATATTTAAAAATTGATTATGTTATTTGTGCAGTGATACAAAATCAATAATATGCATATTAAATTTGCATAAAGCTATTGACAAGTTTGATATTTTGTGATACAATATTACTGTAGGGATATAAAAGGCCGGCAGGCAGGAAAATGCGGAAATAAATGCAAACGACTGCGGGCTGTGAAAAAAGTTGTAGCTTGTTGCCTAAAATGTAAAATTCACGGGGCGTTAATCGTGCAATTTGAATATAGTTTTTTGAGCGGAAATGTGATATAATTTATTATGGGAAAAAATTGTCGGAAAAGGTGGTTATTATGACAGAAAATATTGAGGTACTTATTCACAGCAGCATTCGCATTAACGGAGATAAAATTATTTATGCTGACCCTTTTAAAATTGAGGGTGAACCGAGAAATGCGGATATGATATTTATCACGCACAATCATTTTGATCATTTTTCGGTCGAGGATATTGAGAGGGTGCGAAAGGAAGATACGGTTTTCGTTTTCCCGAAAGCTATGGAAGGGGATATTGTTGCTTTGGGTATTTCCCGGGAGAATATGCTTGCTGTTACGGCGGGACAGAAAATATGTGTGGGAAATATTGAGGCTGAGGCGATTTCCGCTTATAATGTCGGTAAGCCCTTTCACCCGAAGAGTGACGGCTGGGTGGGGTATATCATAACCGTAGGCGGCAAGCGGATATACATTGCGGGCGATACGGATATTACGGAGGAAAACAAGCGTGTGGAATGCGACATTGCTCTTGTTCCCATTGGGGGGAAATACACTATGAATGCGGCAGAGGCGGCGGAGCTTATAAACATAATAAAGCCGCAGACGGCGATACCCGTTCATTACGGTAGTGTTGTTGGCGATGCCGGAAGTGCGGAAATGGCGGAGGAATTCAAGGAAAAGGTCGGCTCCGGTACCCGGGTTATAATCAAGATAAATTCCGAGGGAAAATAAGGCGTATTTTTTCCGTGAATATATGAAAATTTAAGGTGGATTATGAACTGTAAAATTAACTGGGACGAGGGCGTTTTCGCTGTGCCCGACAAGGTGACGGACGGACTGAAGTTGGCTTCGGGAAAGTCCTTGAAGCTGCTGATTTACTATCTGAGATACAGGAAATTTCCTGATGATCCGAGCGTTATCGGGGCGGGGGCGGACGATATCGAGGACGCTGTAAATTACTGGCAGCAGGTGGGAATTTTTGAGGGGAGTTCTTCTGCAATTTTGCGTGAAAAAAAATCGGTGCATGAAGAAAATGAGGGGGAGCAGATCTCATTCGGTGAGAATGGTGAGAATGAAAATTCCGTGGGACAGATAGCAGATCTATCGGAGGATAAGGGGGGAGACGGCAGCAGTTTCAAGGGAAATTTAACGGAAAATGCTTGCGCTGCGGTTGATGAAGCTCGGGAAAAAAGCTGCGGCGAAAATTCGTACAGTGAGGCTGTGGGGGAAATGAAAAAGAGAGTGAATGTTATTTCCGTGCCCTCAAGAAAGTCGGTGCTGCCTGCGGAAATTGCGGAGAGAATAGAGAAAAGCAGCGAGGTCGCATTTATGTTCAGGACGGCGGAGACGGAGCTTAAAAGGGTGCTTACCTTTGACGACCAGCGAACGCTTTTATGGATACACGATCATCTGGGAATGTCTGCGGATGTGGTGGTGATGATAGCTGCTTACTGCTGCAGGCGGTGGGGGGCTTCAATGAAGAAGATAGAGGACACTGCCGTTAATATGTATGAGCGGGAGATCGTTACACATGAGAGTGTGAACAGGGAGCTGGCTGCCATGGAGCAGCGGAGCAGCTATGAGGGGAAGATAAAAGCGAAGCTGGGGATTCAGACGGTGCTGACTCCGAGGCAGAAGGAATATGCAGAGGAATGGTGCGGCAAGGGTATCACAATAGAGCTTGTGGCAAAGGCGTATTACATAACAATGGAAACAAAGGGTAAGGCGGATTTCAGATACATGGGGGGAATCCTTAAAAAGTGGTATGACGCGGGAGTTACGACGCCCGAGGCTGCGGACGGGTTTGACGACAGGGAGAAGAGTGCAGCAAAGCCTGCGGCGGGAAAGCAGACGGGGAAAAGAGACAAGAGCAACGGCAACTCAAAGCCGTCATATGATTTGGCAGCTATGTTGGCCGAAGATCGGAAAACAACTGTTTAAAACATTTAAATTCACAAGATTTTTATAATTAAGGAATTGCTGATTAAAGGTATTTCTCCCGCCGTAGGCGGGGGAAATACCGCCACCCATAGCCGCTTTAAAATTCAAGGAAATCTTAAAAGCGATTTAA
>CAMWIR010000130.1 GCA_947174365.1 uncultured Ruminococcus sp.
AAATTATAAATATAAAATCATTAATTTTTCAAGATACAATATATTGACATTTTGCAAATTAAAAGATACAATTTAAATCGCAACATCGCAATATTTTTTAGTAATTATATAAATTTTCGATTCCTATAATATATAATGTCCTATAAAAAGTGAGATTTTTTACATGCTGCATTATCCCGTACTATCATAAAGCATAAGCTGTTAAAAACCTATCACTCCCCCAACATATCTGTTAAGCGTTTGGCGCAGAATTGCATGTCCCATACCATGAAAAGCCATGAGCAGCTGAAACTCTCGGGAACGTGGAATATTCAGACTGCCGCCTGCATTTGCATTATATAGGCGGGTAACTACTCGGGGGATAAAATGATAATATTTTGTGCCTCACTATTATAACCTACCGAAAAACCGTTCCCCAATCCCATGTTAAAAAAATATCACACCCCCAACATATCAATTAGTGCATAGAACTGTATCCTACGAAAATCAAAATATATATTCTATACACGAAGAACAGCGGACGGCTGAAATTCTCGGAAACGAGGAATAATTAAGCCGCTGCCTGCATTATATTTTATTGGGAGGTTTCAATATGGAATCCATGCGTTTAAATATTCGTTTTCATGACAGCAACGACCCGAAAGCAACCGGGAAAAAGGTTTCGGAAGTGTTTTTGGGTCTATGCACCGAAAAAATCAAAAAAGCCGTTGCAGCAGAACCTGACGGCAAAACCTACATACCCCCAGTACCTACCGAGGGGAAATAATAACAGCAGTCCTTACAATCGGCTGCTGTTTTTTAATATAAACGCAAAATCCCGATATTCTGCATATATGACAGAATACTGGGAATGTGTTTATATATTTTCTGTACCGGGTTTCTCCCGCAGAAATCTTTTAAGCAAAAATGCGAGGAAATAGGGAAAGGTATAGAATTTACCGTTCCAGCCGATATTATTGCCGCAAAATTTTATGCCGTACATTATATCGCTGTATTTTTCACGGGTTATCAGATTGTTAAGAGAAGCGGTCGCACGGTCGGAAACTTTGACCTCCACGGGTATAAGGGAGCGAGCATCTCTTACGAAAAAGTCCATTTGTATTGTGGATTTTTCATTACGGTAAAAATACAGAGGATAGCCCTGTTTTACAAGTGTTTCGGCAATTACATTTTCATATATAGCGCCTTTGTATGTGTTAAAATTTTTATTATAGCGCAAATCCTCCTGTGCCTCTTCGTCCAGCGAACCGATAAGCAAGCCTGTATCACCGAAATATATCTTGAAATTATCCGGGTTGCAATTGCCTTTGAGTGGCAGCTCGGGGCTTTCCATACAATAGCACACATTAACGATCCCCGCAGAGCAAAGCCAATCAACCGTTCCCACATATTCACGATTGCGGGCGTTCGATTCAACCTTGGATATTTGAAATTTTTTATTTTCCTTGCCGAGAAATACGGGGATCTTTCGGTAAATGTTCAGGATTTTTCCTTTGTCGAGGCCGCCTGCATATTTAGTTATATCCTCTTCGTAATCAAGGAGTATCTGACGCTGGAGTTTAAGCGTTCCGCTGTAATTTTTGTTCTTTACAAATTTATCTACGATTGCAGGCATACCGCCAAGCACCATATATTCCCGGAAATTTTCGATCATTACCTTCATCAGAACGTCCGACAAGGGTCTGATGTTTACCATACTTTCAAACATATCCTCAATTTGGCTGGGCGTATAGCTTTTTGCCCAGAGAAATTCCTCGAAATCCATTGAATACATTTCATAGTCTTCCTTGTACCCTACACTGTTGGATTCGATCTCATTATAATTTATCCCCATGAGTGAACCCGAGCATATAACATCAAATCGCCCGTCCTGTTTAAATGATTTTAGACTTGTGGCACAGTTCGGGCAGCCCTGAAACTCGTCAAAGAAAAGCAATGTTTCATGAGGGATAAACTCAAACTCGGGATTTATCAGGGAAATATTGCGGATTATGGTGTCGACCTCAAATCCGTCCTCAAAAATGCTTTTATATTGTTTTTGCAGTATAAAATTAATTTCTATCACGCTTTTGTAATTGTTTCGACCGAACTGCCTTACCGATTCGGTTTTGCCTATCTGCCGTGCGCCTTTTACGATAAGGGGCAGCCTGTCGGGATCTTTTTTCCATTCTGCAAGCTTTATATCTATTTTTCTTTTCAGCAATTTCATATCTATCACTCCTGATTATAGATTATCACAAAATTCCAAACATGTCAAGAGTATATTTCACAAAATTCCATTTGATATTATAAGTTTTATCACAAAATTCTCTATATATGTATTATTATGTGTGTAATATTATGATATTTTTTATAAAATTAAGTCATATGAGATATTGATATAGAGGATTAAGGTATATACGATATGCTGTTACTATTATAGCTATTTTATATTATAGTATGATGATACATAATATTTTATCTGTATTACAGCAATGTTATGTATTATTTTTTATATCACTGTAACAAGAGGATAATTTTATTGAAAGGTTGTGAAAAAATGAATACATACGGAATACACACATTTGAGGTAATGATACCCCACTTGACCGAACAGGATTACTATACGCTTAGAGATAAACTGAAACCGATTTCCGAATATATCAAAAGCGAAAAATATTATTTGGTTCGCACTCAAAGGGATTCGGGAATACGTATAAGGTTGTATCCAAATCCGAACTATTCGCCATATCTTAAGGTGATAGTTAATCCATGGAAACTGCTGAATAAGGTGAAAAAACCTATGGACAATACAAATATTCTTCTGTCGGGGTTTGATACAGCAGCACTGCATGACTGCCTTTGTGAGCAGCTGCGCATTTATTTGGGTGATGAATTTGGGATAGACAGTTTTAAGCTTACGAGAATAGACTGCACCACAGATCTTACTTTAGACGCTCCGATTTACTGCGGAGCATATATAAATCTGGTGAGAAATTCCATATGGGAAAATCCAAAATGCGGGGAAAGATGGGAGAATATGTATGATGACGATAATCCCGAGACATATTTGCATTTTTACAGATTATGCCAAGACGGGTATTACAAATTTACGGTATATGACAAATTATATGACCTTTTCCGCACCAAAAAAATTGACAAAAAGTCTTATAAATACGGACTTCTGCGGTTTGAGCTTTCCTTTGAGCACAGGAAAATAAATGAGGTCAAAAAGGCACAGGGAACAGATGATATTATGGGGCTTGTAAAGTATTACACAGAACATTCGGAAGAATTATTAAAGAATTTCATTAAGAAAAGATTTTATTCGGGGGATTATTACAGCTTAGGGGCTGTGCATGAATACCTAAACAATGTCAGCAGCGGGAAAATGCGGAACAAGCTGCTTACTCTGCTGGACGGCAGCGAGGATATGAGCCGCAAAGAACTGAAAAAGAAAATGTGTCGGATATTCAAGACCGAGTGGAAAATCAGAGCTGTAAAGAGTGCACTAAATGAGCTTAAAATAAACCCCGTACTAATTCCCTGCCGGTATGGATTCGAAAAGCTCCCGAGCTTACATAAAATTTTCGGGATTGAATAAAAACTGCAAAAAAAGGAACTGCCGCAAATTACAAAACCGCAGCAGTTCCAAGGATTATTTCACCCCCTATTTATCTGTCACAATTCCGTACACGTCATCAACATAATAATTCCCGTCAAAATAGTTGAAAATGGCCGTACACCTTACTCCCCTATATTCCGCAAGGTAGAGATTATCGCCGATACTTTCTATAATCTCGGCTTCTCCCAAAACATTGCGGTTGGTTGCCCTGTCTTTAAGACTGTGGATATACGCTTCAACTTTCATCATATCCCCCCTCGTCAGATTCCACCGCAGAAAATTCTGCATTGCAGAAGCTTTCGGAATCAAGGACATATTCGCTGTTCCGCCATTTGTCGGAAATGATTTTCTCCGCTTCATTACGGCTGCCCGCCTCTACGAATACATTCATTTTTGATATTTCGGTGATAGTGACCTTGTATGTGTCGGCTCTCTTGTCCATGTCACGGCTGTAAAAGTCACGGAGAGCCACCTCATATTTTTCTGTGTAGTGACCCCAATATGTGGAAATTTCATCTTCTTCAAAATGGAACTGCCAAGTCACATACACATCTCGATCGTTCCTGCCGAGAATAATTCCGTAGCAGTCGGAATCACTGTTTTTTCTGCGGGTTTTCTCAATGCGAAAACCGCAGACCGTGCTGCCTATAAGCTTTTCAAGGTCGGTATCGGTAATTTCATGCATAGTACTTTTAACCATTCTTAACTTGCCCTCCTAAGCTCGTTATTCACATCGGAGGCATTCACAAGTTCCATAAAGCTTTTACCGAATTTACGAGCGTTTTCCGCTTCCTCGGCGCTTAAAGTTTCCACAGCCTCGAAATTATACAAGGCATAGGGCTGACCCGTTTTATTCGTGGTTTTCTCCAGAGTTATTTTTGTGACAACTCCCGAAACAGGTATCATTTTCCCGATAAGCCTCGTCATATACCTCTGAAAAAGCATTTTACTTGAAACAGGCACACGAACCAAAATCGGCATAATATTATCGGGACGGAGCAGGAATAAAACCACACTTTCCTTGCAAGCCTTGGCGTTTGTCTCCCCGTCCTTGGACCCAAAATCGTTGAACGGACAATTTGCGCAAGCTTTCCCGTCGTGCGATACAAGACTGTCGGAACTGTAGCAGACAGGCGGCGTACCCTCAACCGGGTCGGGTGTGTCCCAATAAGCACGGGGCGTGGTATAGTCGAGAATAATTCCCGTAATAGACTTTTCCATAGTTTCACCCGAAAGCGTGGGGATTGTGAAAGATGTTGAACCTCCTGACGGTGATTTTATGGTGTCAAACAGCTGTAACGAAAGCGGCTGATTTTTCAAATTATTTTTGATAATGTCAAGTGCGTTATTTTTTAATGCGGCGTAATTTGTGTCCGTAGTGCTTATAGCTGTTTCCTGCATAATTATCTTCCTTTCCTCAGTATCTTTTACCTTGCTACTCAATTTTGATTTCAAATTTTCCGTGCTCATAATTTACCTCCTATACCGCCTTTATCGAAAATCTGCGGTAAGATATTTTATTTGCGTATTTTGCATACAACTTGGGGTGTTCAGCTTTTAAAGTTTTGCTGTCAAGCCGCTCCTGCGACATACTTTTCCAAGTGATAACGCTGTTTCCCGACATTCCGACTTCGTTTTCCCCCAGCATTTCTTTAAGCAGATTTTCTGCTTTTTGCTTTTGCTCCGTAATTTTCTCTAACTGATCGCAAGCCGAATTATACTCCGCAATCAAGTTTTCCGCAGTCTCGGGAAGTTCAATTTTGGATTTTGGAATACTATCGGGAAACCGTTCGGCAAGAAATTTCGCAGAAGCCTCCGAACCGTCCATTGCGGGCGGCAGCTCGTTTTGAACGTGCTCCCAAAAATCCTTTTCAAGCTCTATGAGCATTGAAATAATTTCCTCGTCACGCTCAATGAATTTCCATTTAAACGTGTTACCGCCGATAAGTACAGCAATATACGTTCCGCTGTAACCTGTCACTGCCATGTAGTGCTGAATTTGCAGCATATATTCATCGGGGATTTTATCCTCCCACTCAACAGCCTTGTATGCCGAAGCTGTTTTCGCTTCAAATATGCAAGTTCCGAAATTGGGGTGCTGACACGTTCCGTCAAGGTTTGCAAGCATAAAAGGATAATCCTCATGCTGTAAGATTTGATTTACTGTATTGACCGTAATCCCTGTGCGCTTGGTAAATTCATTTTTCACCAAAGCTTCAAGCTGTGTACCCCAGTACGCCGCTTCTCCTGCTTCCGAATAAGAGAGCTGACCTGTTTTTTCAAGCCAAAGTTCCACGGGAGATTTGTATTTGTTTATACCGCAGACCACGGAAGCATCCGAACCGCCGATACCTTTTCTGCGGTATTCGAGCCATTCCTCATAGGGCATATTTTCGGTAGAGGCTAAAACTTTTGCCATATAATCACACCTTTCATAGTTTTTTAAAGCATAAAAATTGCCAGGAGAGAAAACTCTCCCGACAATTTCTACGAATATTTTTAAGCTGCGGCAAGTACCATTTCATACGCCTTGTCAATAAGCGGATTCCCCTCGACAGTTTTAGCGAACACGTTTTCACGGTAGTTTGCGGTCGCACGGAGTGGCTTTGCATGGGTTGCAAAATCCGATACGGCGTTAATGAAACGGTAGCCGTTTTTGCCGAGGTGCTTCAGGTCGGGAGCGTCAAAATACCGCATTTTTAAATCTTCACGGATACGCTCTATATTTTTCTTGTGGGTCGCTGTGGGGTTGTCGTCCATTGGCAGAAGCATTTCAATGTACTCCATAACCTTTGAATCCGACAGCTTGACTTTTCGGAGATTTGCAAATTCCGTGACAAGCTTGCCCATATATTTTTCCGCAAGCAAAAGGGTGTTGTGTGCCTCGTCCATTTTATGGGCAAGGTCGCCTACATGAACGGTTGACCACATTCTTTTCGCAGTTGAAAGCGCAATATTCAGCGTATTCTGACACACCACACGGACAGGTGTCATGGCAACTTTTATTGCGCCGTTGCCGTCATGGGAACTGCTGAAAACAAGGTAGGGGGCTATTTGTTCTCTCTCGATAATATACTTGTCGGGAAGTTTAGCAAGAATCCAAATCTTTTTCCCGTCCTGCAAAGAGCCTGCAGTTTCGTACTTTACGCCCTCGCCAAGAAGTGCGTCTGTAAAAGCGAAAGCCTCGGAGTTTTGCACAACCTTGTATCGGTCGGTGACAACTCCGAGAACCTTGTTATCGCTTTCACGGACGTTTGCCTTGTAGCCGTTTACAGGCTCATAGCTGCTTGTCATAATGGGCTTCTGAATAACCTTCCAGTTAAGTCCCGAAGCCTCAAGAGCCTCACGGGAGTTAAGTGCGGATTCAACACGAACTCCCAGGCCGTGCCAAGGCGCTTACCTTACATAAAACATACTTTCTACATTTGCCGGCATAAAAACATCTCCTTTTCGATTTTAAATTTTTGATTCTTGTTGTCATTTATTTTGCCGTGAATATTATGTTTTCAATTTTGTCGATTACATGCCATAATGCAGGAAAGCTTTTTACCCCATACCCTCTCAGTCGCATAGATTCAACACTTCCTCTGAAACTTCATTTTCAAGACAAGCCGAAAATATTACGGCTGCCGTTCCTGTTACAAGTGTCAGAATTTCAAGAACAAGTTTTCTGTCCACATTATCGCCTCCTTTCGCAGTTTATCGCAAGTTTTCTTTGGACTACTTGTCCATGATGTTCTTTACAAGCTTCGTAACTACGGCAATTGCAAGCGTTCCGAATATCTTTCCCATAGTCTTTACTTCTCCTTTCAAAATTAGATTTTGGGCTCTGCGGAAACATTTTTTGTCATATTCCGCATAAAGTTATTTCAGAGAAAAATTATCCCCGTATTACCCAAAACAGCGGTAACACAGGGATTTGTTTCTTTTCTCTGTAAATATAATATATATTTGAAAATTCAAAGCTTGCGTTTAATTGCAACAGATTGTTAATAGTTGCAATATTACAGAAAAGACTGAATTTATGATAACCGATTTTCACAATGATTGCCTTACCCCTTATGATGTTGCCGATGAACTGTGTGTTTCACTGACTACTGTTTATAACCTTCTGCGTGAGGGTAAGCTGCCCGGGTTTAAGGTAGGGAGGGTTTGGAGGATTCCGAGGGATGCATCGGAGAGATTTATTTATGCACTAATTTGGGTAAAACCCAAAGATGAATAATGAAATTTCACCAATAAACTCATCTTATGAGCAAGAGCATTCTTAAGTTTTACTGAATATATATTATATATTTATCGGAAGAGTGCAGAAATACCGACTGACTGTCGCATAACCTCGATACAATATAAAAATATTTTAAAAAGCCCTTTCAATAATCTTAAAAATGTGTAAAAATTTATTTTTGATAATCTCGTTTTATGCAGGAGGACGGCATTGCTGTGAAAACGTCCGGAGCTCGGTTATCCGGCTAAGTTGCTTCTGTTTTACCTCGCTTGACAAGCTGTCATGAATTAAAAGTTATTGGTGTTACAATGCGGTCATCGAAATTATTGTTGACAAAACGGAAAACAAAGTGTATAATTTATAGTGGAATATATTTTAAGTCAGATTTTTATTAGAAACATAATTGATTCGATAAGTGCATGGCTAAATCACCACTCCTGCATTGATTTTTTACAAGGTCAAATTTTGCCGGAGACCTGACCCATTGCCCTCTGACATCTATTGTCTTTTATGTATCTTACCCTGCAAACTTTGCAGCTTACCGAAATACGGTTGACTTTGCATATTCTTTCGTGTTATGATTATCACAGAGAACGGAGGTATTGTTTTGAACAATAATTTTAACGGACAGAACAACGGGGGTACAATATCGGTTAAAAAACAGCGGATGTCGTTGTTTTGCATTTTTGTCGTCATTGCCTTGTTATTTTTTGGCTCGGCGGGTGTGAACGTTTACAGGTATTTTTCGGCGGTCAATGATTACACCGCTCAGACTGACGGCGTTGTTACGGGTGTTAAGGTTAAAAAACGCAGAAGCAAAGTCAGGCATCACACCCACGTCAGCTACTCATATTATCCAAAATATGAGTTTACCGTGGACGGCGTGCTTATTGAAAAGGTGGGCAAACTTCCCTATGCGGAAGAGTTCTGCACTGCGGGCAGACCTGTGACCGTGCTTTATGACCCCAATAATCCAAA
Organism: uncultured Ruminococcus sp.; assembly: GCA_947174365.1. Lineage (GTDB taxonomy): Bacteria > Bacillota > Clostridia > Oscillospirales > Ruminococcaceae > Huintestinicola. The sequence continues at coordinate 8,811 of CAMWIR010000130.1, forward strand.
AAGATGCTGCCTTGATGGGGATATCTCCGGATATGAATCGGGACTTTTCAGTTATTCGCTGAGCTTTGCGGCTGTGGGAGTCTTTGTTTTGGTATGCGGGTGGAGGCTTAGTTTTGGGAAGAAGAAAAAGATCGAATAAAAATATTCAGTCTGTTGAAAAAGTTCGTTTGATAAATTTTTTGCATTCTAAAGTTACCGTGCCACCGAATACATAACGCCTCTATCTAAATTAGC
>CAMWIR010000131.1 GCA_947174365.1 uncultured Ruminococcus sp.
GCTATCAGCACAGTTAATGTCGTTTGGCAAACGGCAGTAAATCCATTATACATTATTTGAGATCGGTTTTCAACCGATTTTTTTAATTTATCTGTAAAATTTTATTAAATAATAAAGGAGCTAAAATCAAGATGAAACAGTTTAACGTGGGAATTATCGGCGCAACGGGCATGGTAGGGCAGCGTTTCTGCCTGCTGCTGGAAAACCACCCTTGGTTCAATGTAAAGGTGCTGGCAGCCTCTCCCCGCAGCGCAGGAAAGCGTTATGAGGACGCAGTGGGCAGCAAATGGGCTATGAAAAAGTCTATCCCCGAAAAATATAAGAATATGATCGTTAAGGACGCCACCGCAGACGTGGAGAAAATCGCCTCTGAGGTCGACTTTGTATTCTGCGCCGTGGATATGAAAAAGGATGAGATCAAGGCTCTGGAGGAGCGCTATGCAAAGGCAGAGTGCCCTGTAGTTTCCAACAACTCCGCACACAGGGGAACCCCCGATGTGCCCATGGTAGTGCCCGAGATAAACCCCGGCCATATCGAGATCATTCCTTTCCAGCGTGAGCGTTTAGGCACACGGCGGGGCTTTATCGCAGTAAAGTCCAATTGCTCTCTGCAAAGCTATGTTCCCGCACTTCACCCCCTTATGGCGGACTTCGGTGTGCAGCACGCAATGGTATGTACTTATCAAGCAATCTCGGGAGCGGGGAAAACCTTTGAGTCCATGCCCGAGATAATCGACAATGTTATCCCCTATATAGGCGGCGAGGAGGAAAAGTCCGAAACAGAGCCTCTGAAGATATGGGGACGGATAGAGGGCGAGCGCATTGTAAACGCCAAAGGTCCTCTTATTTCCTCCCAGTGCCTCAGAGTTCCCGTTTCCGACGGCCACACGGCGGCGATTTTCGTTAAATTCATCAAGAAGCCCACAAAGGAGCAGATACTCACTGCCTGGAAAAACTATTCCGGCGAGCCCCAGGAACTGGCGCTGCCCTCAGCACCAAAGCAGTTCCTTCACTATTTCGAGGAGGATAACCGCCCCCAGGCAAGGCTGGACAGAGAGCTGGAAAACGGCATGGCAGTTTCTATCGGCAGACTTCGTGAGGATATTATCTTCGATTACAAATTCGTATGCCTCTCCCATAATACTTTGCGTGGCGCAGCAGGCGGCGCAGTGCTTATGGCAGAGCTGCTGGCGGCAAGGGGGTATTTTGATTGACAGATTCCGTCATCGTTAAATCGGCGGATGTAAACGACTGCGGCGTGATCTGCGCCATGGTCCACGAGCTTTCGGAATTTGAAAGAATGGGCGATAAATGCACACTTACGGAGGATTCCCTTGAAAGGATAATGACCGAGCCTAACGGCATAAAGGCGTTTGTAGCATATTTGAATGGCGAGCCTGCGGGAATGGCGCTGTTCAACACATACCGCCTGGCGACCTTTTCGGGGCGGCGGGTTATGTATCTGGAGGATCTTTTCGTCAGGGAAAAATTTCGTAAAAAGGGCGTAGGCGGCAGACTTTTCGAGGAAGTAGAAAAGCTTGCAAGGGAGCTTGACTGTGTTAAGCTCGAGTGGAAATGCATTTCATGGAATGAGAATGCTAAGGACTTCTATGAACGTCACGGCGGAGTTTCCGATGAGGAATGGCTGACCTTTGACAAGAAGCTGTAATGCCGCATTTCCTTTGACATTCACGGAACACGTCAATAAAATAACGAGCATAATTTAAGCTTAACTGAAATAAAACAAATACACCGCAGCCAAAAAAGTGCGCTGCGAAATAAACCGAAAGGCGGTCACAATATGAAAAATACCATATTCACAGGTGCGGGAGTGGCTATAGTAACCCCCATGAACGCTGACGGCAGCGTTAATTACGACGCACTGGGCAAGCTGATAGATATGCAGCTGGCGGGCAGCACCGACGCTATCATAATCTGCGGCACAACGGGCGAATCCTCCACACTTACCGACGACGAGCACAGGGAGTGCATTCGCTACACTATCGAGCGTGTTGCAAAGAGAGTTCCCGTTATAGCGGGCACGGGCAGCAACGACACGGCCTATGCCATAGAGCTTTCCAAGGACGCCGAAAAAATGGGCGCAGACGCTCTGCTGTTGGTGACACCGTATTATAACAAGACTTCTCAGAGGGGACTTGTGGCTCACTACACCGCCATTGCCGACAGCGTGAATATCCCCATTATTCTCTATAATGTGCCCTCACGCACGGGAGTGAACATCTCCATTGATACATACAAGGAGCTTGCAAAGCATAAAAATATCGTTGCCGCCAAGGAGGCAAGCGGAAATATTTCCGCTGTGGCAAAGCTTATCGCAGAATGCGGCAACGACCTGGACGTTTACAGCGGCAACGACGATCAGATCGTTCCCATTATGGCGCTGGGCGGCAAGGGCGTTATCTCTGTACTGTCCAATGTTGCTCCCAAGCTTACTCATGATATTGCCGCAAAGTGCCTTGAAAACGACTGCGCAGGGGCTGCAAAACTGGCTGCCCGTAGCCTTGACCTTGCAAACGCACTTTTCTGCGACGTGAACCCTATTCCCGTTAAGGAAGCGCTCAATATGATGGGCTATGAGGCGGGATCTTGCCGCCTGCCACTTTATGAAATGGAAGAGAGCAAAAAGGAATTTTTACGCAGCGTGCTTGTAAAATCGGGTCTTATATAAGAAGCACAGGTTTTATCGGATCTCCAAAAGCCTTAAAAGGAAAGGAAAATTTAATATGATAAATGTTGCCATAACGGGCGCAAACGGAAAAATGGGCAAGGTCATTGCTTCTATAATCGAGGGACGTGAGGACTGCCGTGTGATCGCAGGAATCGACCTTAACACAGCGGAAAACGGCAAGTTCCCCATTGTTGACGAGCCTGCCAAAATGGAGAGCCGTCCCGATGTTATTCTGGATTTTTCCCACCCCTCCGCACTTGACAAGCTGCTGGAATACTGCATAACCTCGGGAGTTCCCGCAGTTATAGCCACCACGGGCTTTTCCGAAGCGCAAACTGCTAAAATAAAAGCGGCAGCGGAGCAGATACCCATTTTCTATTCATTCAATATGTCCCTGGGGATAAATCTGCTGGCAAGCCTTGCAAAGACTGCCGCAAAGCTCCTTGGAGGGCAGTTTGATGTGGAGATCGTGGAAAAGCACCATAACCAGAAGATAGATGCCCCCAGCGGCACTGCCATAATGCTTGGCAATGCCGTAAACGAGGCGTTTGAAGAGAAATATCATTTTGAGTACGACCGCCATTCCCGCCGTATGAAGCGTGAGAAATACGAAATAGGTATGCACTCTGTCCGCGGCGGCACGATCGTGGGCGAGCATGAGATCATTTTTGCGGGGCGTGACGAGGTAATAACCCTCACTCACCAGGCAGCCTCCAAGGAGGTTTTTGCGGTGGGCGCTGTGAATGCGGCGGTTTTCCTTGCAAAAAAAGAGCCGGGACTTTACGATATGAGCCACCTTGTGGCAGACGGTATGTCGCCTCAGTCAAGAGGCTAAGTTTTAGCGAAACGCAACTGAATTATTGAGCGAATTTTAACAAACAACAGTGTTCACATAGCTGTATCATTACAATTATGTGAACACATTTTGTATAAGGAGCGAATAAAATGGAACTGAACATTTTTTTCAAAAGCATAATTGATATGGACAATGCAGCCGTGGTCATCTGCAACACCGACCATGAAATAATCTACATGAACCCCGCCGCAGTCCAAAGATACGCCAAGCGCGGAGGCAGCGCACTTGTGGGCAGATCGCTGCTTGACTGCCACAATGATGAAAGCTGCAAACGGATAAAGCAGGTGACGGAGTGGTTTGCCGAAAGCACCGATAACAACCGTGTTCACACCTTTTTCAATGAAAAGGAAAACAAGGACGGTTACATGATAGCCCTGCGCAATGAAAGCGGCGAGCTTATAGGCTACTATGAAAAGCACGAGTACCGCACCCGTGAAACAGCACCGTTTTATGAGATGAAATGATTTTGTGCAATATTGCCATATCCGATTCCTCAATTTGTTGAAAACATAGATTTTTTAACAATCCTGTTAATACTCTTGACATTTTCTTATAAAAGGAATATAATGATTATAAGCAAAGATTTAGTGGATTTCCACAAAATTACATATTACAGCGGTTAAACTTTTTTGGAAAGTCCCTAAATTTTTCCTGCTTTGAGATTCTTTGTCGAAGCTCATTAAAATTCGGGAAAATTTGTGTGTCCGGGAGTCTGGCAGTTTGGGCGATTTTGCACCCGCAGTGCAAAGCGTTTCCCGAAACAACTAAAGGGAGGAAAAGGTTATGGAAAAAAACACATCTAAGAGCATAGTTCACAGAATTTTCACCGTTATCGAATTTACAGCGGTATTTGCCATGGCTGTCCTGCTGGTGGTTTCGGGGATTTTCTTCTGATGACGTTTGCGTTTCGGCTGCTGCGCCTAAGGGTGCGGCAGCTTTTTTGCGTTTATCGGGCGGTCTGACGGGAATTGCACATATTTTCAAAGTGATAATGCGGCGTTTTCTTGAAACAGTGAAATTTTCGCATTCTGCCAAAACACGTTCAGCGGCACGCTGATTTGTAAAATTTTTATGAACTTGCAGCCTTTTGCTGAGTGAAATTGATTTATATATAAAAGGAAATTTACAGTCAAAGGGGTGAAAAATTTGACCGATAAATTCTGCCGCACAGGCAGCGATACCAAGGAGGCTATACAAAAGTACACCAAGCTGGTATACAGCATAGCCCTGTCCACACCCCCACAAAGGCGGATGCCGACGACGCTTTTCAGGAAACATTTCTTGCCTATCACCGCTCGGCCATACGGTGGAATGACGAGGAGCACCGCAAGGCGTGGCTTATACGCACGGCGGTGAATATGTCAAGGCGGATATGCTCCGGGCTGAAAAGGCGGTCAGCCGCCCTTGAGGCGGACGAGAACAGAACGGAATTTTCCTTTGAAAACGTCGAGGAAAACGAGATAATGACGGCTATCAAGGGGCTTTCGGAAAAATACCGCACGGCGGTCATGCTCTTTTATTTCGAGGAAATGTCCGTGAGAGAAATTGCCGCCGTCCTTAAAACAGGTGAAAGCACCGTCCGTTCACGGCTTTCGAGGGCGAGAAAGGCTCTGCGCAAGGCTCTTGACGGCAGCAGGGGAAGCAGTCTGTTTGAGGATGATGCTTCTTCTGAAGGTTCTTCCTTTGAAGAAGTCGAAAATTCCGATACATAGGCGGTAATACGAATGAGAGACAATATCGAAAGTAGGTTTTGCATATGAAAAAGGAAACTTTCAGAAATATGTATAATAAATGCGTTCCCGACAAGGCGGTGACAAGGCGGCTGCTTCAGGCAATTCAGGAGGAAGATGTGGCGAACTTTGCAAAAAAGCGCAAGTCCGCCGACGAGGACGACACGGAGGATTATCTGCATGTTGCAATTACTCCGAAGAAGAAAAAGCTTTCTCCCGTTTTTCCCGCTGCCGCCGCTGTGGTCTGCATTATCGGGGCGGCGGTTTACACGGTAAATTCACGGGAGGATATTGCGCCGAACGACAGCATTTACGAAGGCACGGACGTTATCTCCGAAATAGCGGCTGTGGAGGTGTCCATTGGCGCAGACCCGGTTTATACCGTGCCGGTCTCGGGGGAAAGAGACGAGCTTGCTAACGTTACTTACGCCGGAGTGGAAACCGTCGAGGGAGGGACATTTCCGACAGACATTGCCCGCAGAGAACCGAACGGTCCTTATACTATCCTTGACAACGGCGTGCAGGAAACGATTCTGACGGAAAAACAGTCCTCCGATGAAATCCTTCCCTTGGAGATGCCTGTGGAAGATGTGCCTGTAGAGGCGTTCACAACAGCAGCAGATAAAGAATCCAAATCCACATTCGGCGATTTTCTTAACCGCTGCGGCAAGGACGACAGCGGCGAGGGGATAAAAATGACCTATTCCGACAGCTTTATCGAGTCACCGGACGATCATATCACAGTGAAGTACAAGGATTCGGAAAAAATTTTTTCACTGCTGAGGGAATATGCCGACACCGAAAGAGCGCCTATGGCAGTGAGCGGCGAGCCTATACCTGCCGTTGTCCTGGAGATAATATATTTTGACGCTTCAAAATATCCCGAGGTAAACACGGATATGGACGGCGTTATGACGGTTGGCGTTAGGGACGACGGTATTTATGTAGCTCTTACTTCGGCGGATTATTTTGAATTCGGCTGCAATTCGTCGGCGCTTTTTGATGAACTGCATAACATTGTGCTTGGTGCAAGCGACCTGCCCGATTACAGCTTGCCCGATGAAAATGAAGAAATTACCTACAGCAATCTGGGCGAGCTGCTGGACAGCATTGACGGGGCGGTGAGCTACAGGGCTGTCTTTAGCAGGACGGCTGAGGATTACGGCAACATTTATAGGATCGATATGGGCTGCCGCAGGATAATGAAGCTTTTGGGGGATATGGGAAATGCCCTGCCTTGTGAAAAAACAGCGGACACATCTCAGAAAGTGACCGTGGGGCTGCGAAAGGACATTACGGCGGAGATATATCCCGACAGCGTTACATTTATCCTGCCTTACGGCGAATATTCCTTCGGCACATTTGAGCGGAGCGATCTGTGGGAGCCTGTGAATGAGGTTATTTCACGCCTTGACATGGACAAATACAAGCTTGGTCAGCTTACCGAAAAGGAAATTAAAGAAAGGCTTATGGGGCTTGACCTTGCCGATGTGGACTTTGCATTGTCCCATGATGAGGAGCTTTCGGGCAGATACGGCTATTTTTACTACTGCGGTCAGTGGATCGTGTTTGCAGCCTCCGATGATCGGGGCGGCTCTTCAATAACCGAGGTCACTATACAAAAAATGGTGGGGGAAGCCGAGTCGGAGACCGTCAGACATATTGCCGGCGGATTTATATGGCCGGTGGCAACGGTCAGACATATTGCCGACGGCTACGGCGAACGCTATGACACATCGACAGGCTCCGAAAATTTCCACAACGGCATTGACATCAGCAGCCCCGAATGCGCCGGGGAGGCTATCGCCGCCTCCGCTTCGGGGGTTGTCCTTACAGCCTCCGACACAAACAACGGCTACGGTATTCATGTTGTCATTGACCATGGCGGTGATATAACGACACTTTACGGGCATATGTCCGACTGCACAGTAAACGCCGGTGACACAGTGGAACAGGGACAGATAATCGGTTACATCGGCAGCAGCGGTCAGGCATACAGCAGTCACTGCCATTTCGAGGTGCGTGTAAACGGTCAGCCTGAAGATCCCCTTGATTATGTGAGTATACAAGAATAAACCGCCACGCAGCGTTACATGGCTTCGGCTTCATAAGACAGAAAAAAGCGGTATGCAGGATATTGCGCCTTGCATACCGCTTTATTATAAGAATTTTTATTACTTATTCAAGTGCGTTCTTCAGATCGTCAATGATATCGTCAATATGCTCCAGACCGATAGAAAGCCTTATGGTGTTAGGCTTTATGCCCTGCTCCGCAAGCTCGGCTTCGTTCAGCTGGGAATGAGTGGTGGAGGCGGGGTGGATAACGAGGGACTTTGCGTCCGCCACATTCGCCAGCAGGGAGAACAGCTTTAAGCGGTCGATAAATTCCATAGCCTCTTTCTGTCCGCCCTTTATTTCAAAGGTGAAGATAGAGCCGCCGCCGTTGGGGAAATACCTGTCGTAAAGCTCTTTCTGCTCGCCGTCCGCAAGGCTCGGGTGGTTCACATTCTCCACCTTGGGGTGATTTTTAAGGAAATCCACTACCTTGAGGGCATTCTCCACATGGCGCTCCACACGCAGGGAAAGGGTCTCAAGCCCCTGCAGGAACATAAACGCATGGAAAGGAGAAAGGGTCGCACCCGTATCCCTAAGCAGTATCGCACGAATCTTTGTAACAAATGCGGCAGGCCCTACAGCTTCGGTGAAGCTTACCCCGTGGTAGCTGGGGTTAGGCTCGGTAAGAGAGGGGAATTTCCCGCTTGCTTTCCAGTCGAATTTGCCGCTGTCAACGATAACTCCGCCTATGGCTGTGCCGTGGCCGCCGATAAACTTTGTTGCGGAATGCACTACAATATCAGCTCCATGCTCAATGGGACGGATAAGGTAGGGCGTGCCGAAAGTATTGTCGATCACCAGGGGAATATTATTGCGGTGAGCGATCTCGGCAGTTTTCTCAATGTCGATAACATTGGAATTGGGGTTGCCGAAGGTCTCGATAAAAATAGCTTTGGTGTTGGGCTGTATCGCCTTTTCAAAAGCCCCCTCCTCAAAGGGGTCAACGAAAGTTGTGGTAATGCCGCCTTCGGGCAGGGTGTGGGCAAGCAGATTGTAAGTACCGCCGTAAATGGTCTTGGAAGCCACAATGTGGTCTCCCGAATGGGCTAAATTCCTGAATGTGTAGTCAATTGCGGCAGCGCCCGAGGCAACCGCCAGCGCAGCAACTCCTCCCTCTAAGGCTGCCATTCTCTTTTCAAAAACCTCCTGGGTGGGGTTGGTCAGGCGGCCGTAAATATTGCCTGCGTCCTTTAACGCAAACCTGTCCGCAGCGTGCTGTGCGTTATGGAATACGTATGAAGAACTGGCGTAAATAGGCACAGCCCTGGCGTCCGTAACAGGGTCGGGGCTTTCCTGCCCTGCGTGAAGCTGTATGGTTTCAAAACGGTAATTTTTGCTCATAAGGGTCACTCCTTTGTTTTTTTGGTATGTTCACATTATAGCACGGTTTTTTTCCAATGTCAAATATTTGAAAACAATACTCGGCAATAGATTTAATCTATAGCTAACAGAAAACTGCCTGTTATCCGATCACTGCTCCAATTCTATGGCAGCTTGAATTTCAATCAACAAAAACTGTATGTTCACGAAGCTTGAAATTATCGCTTTTACCCCCCCCGAAAGAAAATTAACAAAATAGTAGCAATTAATCCGTTGACAATTTGCACGGCGAATGGTATAATAATGC
>CAMWIR010000132.1 GCA_947174365.1 uncultured Ruminococcus sp.
CACCTTTAGAATTTCTTTCTAACTTTCGTGTTCAATATCATTGACAAACCTACAACGCTTAAAGTATTTTCTAAAGCATTTTCACTTGTAAACAATCCGTTCTCGTTGGCTTTATTTTGCCGTACTTCTCTTTCCGTATTTAATATAATAATGCGGCTGCAAGTAAAAATTACAGCCGCATTATTATTTATTTTCTCTTTAAAAAATATGCTTTGTGTTCTGAAAAATTATACTCGGTTTCAAGATAAGCGCGATCGCAGTCGGGAGTGACCGCCATATAAGGCGTTCCCAGTCGGTACAGCTCCGAAAGAGCCTCACGGGTGTCCAGAAATTTCCCGTTACAGTCCTCCTGCACAATAAAGTAGCATTCCTTGCATTTGAGAAATCCCTCGATCCTGTCAATATCGGGAGGCATTTTAAAGCTCTCCGAGATAACACAGCCCAGATATTCCTCTGCCGTGTGGGATATTTTTCTGAAAAAATTCTCTCTCTTTTTATCCGAGGAGAGCTCATAGTAAAGACGTTCCCATTTGTTTTTATCAAAAAAGCCTTTGCACACCCGCAATTCAAATTCCTTGTCCATTTTGTCTGCTCCATCATATATAATTATTCTGCAATATGGATAAGGAGCTGCTGATTAAAGGCTTTTCCTCTGCCTACGGCGGAGGAAAAGCCGCCACCTATATCCATTAATAAAATTAGCATAATTATAGCATAATTGCAGGATAATGTCAAGTGCAGGACTACATCATAAATTCCCCGCTCAGAAAATAGATCATATCGGGTATCCCGCCGCCGAAAATTTCGGCAGCCATAGCGGGAATGACCAGCATAAAAGCGGATATCCCCATAGCCGTTCCCGTGTCGGGGGAAAGCCTGCTGATAAAGGTGCATATTCCTCCCGCAGCGCAGCCCGCAATGCCCCTTACCCCAAACAGCAGAATGATATAACACCGCAGCGGCATATACAGCGGAAAATCCCTCATACATTCCAGACTTTGCAGTGGTGCAGCCATATCATTGAATCCCAGCAGTTCGCCTATCTGCCAAAGCTGGACAAGGTGCAGTCCCGAACAGGTGATAAAGCAGATGAGCAAAACCGAAATAAGCTTTGCAGCATCAGTCGTACGCCGTCCCTTGTATGCACTGTGAATGACCGTCCCCATGCCGTTCTGCCTGTCGTAAGCATATACCCCCGACACAGCCGCAATAACCCCGATCAGAGCGTATAAGCAGACCCGCCGCAGCGTGCCCATATCCTTTTTAAATAAAAGCTCGTACGTATAAGGCTTTATAAGCCAAACCTCCCGCCCGCTGCTTTGGCTGTACAGCAGCCCGTCCTCGGCGTTTTCCTGCACGGGCAGCAGCCCCTCCAGCTGCTTTGTGTATTCCTCCAGCTGCATATAAAGCCGACCCAGAAGCTCATTGTCGGGATTTTCCTTGCTCATGCAGCTTTCTATCTGTTTGTTCGTCCGCTCAATGCTCCATTCAAGCCGTTCACGGTTCTTGGCAATTTTATCTGTCATTTCCTCGGTAATAATTCCCTCAAATTTCCCGTACCATTCAGATTCATAAGGGTTTACGGGGTAAACATAGTCATACTTTTTTGCGCCGTTCAGGGTCAGCAGCAGTGCCGCCGTAAGAAAAATTATCCCCCTACCGTTAACAAGAAGTTTACGAAGCTCCCAACCGAAAACCGTTCTGTTGACTTTTATCCTTTCGCCAAGACTTGCAAACCTTTCGCTTATCCCCTCTAATATTCCACGTGAAACAGGTTGCATTTTCCCGTGAATGACCATAAGCGCAGCGCACAGCAACACAGTTACCGCCGCCATGGCAATAATCAGGCAGTAGGGCGCACCCACAGCCCTGCCGCCCATGTTAATGAACCTGCAAGAGGAAAATACCTCACGAAAATCAAATGCCGCAAAAATATTGATATATTTAAACCCATTCATTCGGGAAACGGGAATAAGCAGCTTATACAGCAGCATTTGCGCCGTTCCTATTATTCCCGCCGCCCCGAAAGCCGCCGCCGTGCGGAAAATACTTGTAAGCAGATAAAGAACCAGCCCCGCCGTGAACGCCGCCCATATCTTCATACCAAAGCTTATCAGCAGAAATTCCCCTATAGTCACCCTGTAAGGGCATTCCATAAATTCGGGCAGCGACTGAACAGCCCTGCTAAAATCGCATTTTCCGAAAGCCATGACCGTCCCAAGAAAATTCCCCCCGTATAAAAGTACCCCTCCAAGCACTGCCGACAGCCCCAGAATAATTATTCGGATAGCGCATAGCCTCCCTCTGCCGTAAGCCGTTGCACGTATCATATTAACAAGACCCTTTCGCCTCTCCGCCTGAAACCCTATGGCAACCGCCGCTAAAAATGCCGTCAGCAGAATATCGCTCAGCCCGAAATTTATCAGCAATACCACCCCGAAATTATCGCCGCTTTTGAGGCGCAGACCCGTAAGACTGCTGTATTTTTCGGCAGCCTTTGCCATAGACTCCGCCCCGAAGCCATCGTCTCTGTACATGGGCAGAGCGCCCAGCTGTTTTGCATTTTCCTCCGTCCGCCTCAAAAAATCGGGATAAGATGAAATGTAAGCTTCCAGTTCTTCACCCGTCAAAGTCACATCCCTGCCCCTGTACCCCCCACAGGAAATAAGGAACATTACCACATTCCGCACTGCCAAAATAATAATTATAGGTATCTTTCCGCAGTAAACCCGCCTTGCCTCATTCATTTCCGCCCCTCCCCGTAATAAAGATAAACGTCCTCCAGCGTAATATCGGTCACAGGCGAGAATCCCTCGGGCAGATCGTCCGCCGCCGCACGGAAAATAAATCCGTCCTTTCGCCTTATGGTCTGCCCCTTGCCGAATTTTTCCCGCAAACGTTCCGTATCCTCAAAGCTGCCCTTATATTCTCCAACCTTGCCGCTTATTTCCTCCATAAGCCCGCCGGGCGTGTCAAACCGCAGCACAGAGCCTCTCCTGAGCAGTATTACCTTGTCTGCAATGCACTCTATATCGTCCACCACATGAGTGGCAAGAATAACTGTCCTGTCGCTCCCCAGACTTGCAATGTGATTCCGCAGACGTATCCGCTCCTCGGGGTCAAGCCCCGCCGTCGGCTCGTCAAGTATAAGTATCTCCGGGTCGTCCAGCATTGCCGCCGCCAAAAGAGTCCTCTGCCGCATTCCCCCCGAAAACGACTCCAGCTTCTTGTGGCTTACCTTTAAAAGCCCCACCAGCTCTAAAAGCTCGCCCGACTGCCTCTTTATCTCCCGTCCTTTCATGCCCTTGAGCGCACCTATGTACCGCATGAACTGCCCCGCCGTAAAGTCCTCGTAAATCCCCTGAAGCTGCGGAGTGTACCCCACCTTTCTGCGGTACTCCGCCCCCATTCCCAGTATCTCTCTCCCGTTGTACAGCACCTGTCCCCCCGTGCGCTTCAGATTATCGGTAATAAGATTGAGGAATGTGGATTTTCCCGCACCGTTAGCCCCCAGCAGCCCGTATATCCGTTTCCCGAGTGATAGAGTCACATTGTCCAGAGCAGTAAATTCCCCGTATTTTTTCGTTAAATTTTTTATTTCAAGGCTCATTTTCTTCCGCCTCCTCTTCGGGATCTCCATAGTAAACTTCTCCCGTATATCCCCCTAAAAGAATGGTTCTCCCCCTTTCGTCCGAGACCTGCACGACCTCTTCAAATTCACCCTCCCCCGAAATTATATCCTCCAAAGGACAGCGTTCAATATAATAGCAAATGCGGTCCTCAAAAAAATAATCCGATGGCCTTATTCTGTAAAGATAATTTTCCGATATCTTGCATAAAAAATTCTGATATCTGTAATAAGTTACATTACCGCTGTATTCGAACTCATCGGTATCCACTCCGCAGTCTGCCAGTCCCCCTATCCTTTTGCCGTCCCTGTAAACATTTATATCATTATCTCCGCAGATAAAGATCATATCATTATAAAAAAGGGTGCAGGAGGCCATATTCCGCTCATCTGTATCTGCGGCAATGCCTATATATTCTAAAGTTTCGCTGTCATAGCTTTTTATCCTAAGACAGAAGTTTTCATTTGCCGTGCTTACATAAACCCTGTCGGGAGTCACCCCCGAAAGCACCGTGTAATTTTCATCATCAACAATGGTAGGGGAGACCTCTCCGCTTGTGATATTATAGCGGTAAGTTCCGCTGTCCCCTGGTTTCATTCCCGTGTAATCAAAGTAAACATAATCCCCGCAGCCCTTTAATCTGCTCACCCTGCGTGAAAAATACCCCTCATCATCGGAAACTATTTCTTCGCATTCTCCCGTGTAAATATTGACCTTCATCAGCCCGCTGTCAATATATCCGCCGAACCCGGGCAGACTGCGCTTTGATAAATCAAAGGGTATATAAGCATATCCCTTGTGGATAATGAAAGGCACATTATCAATATCGCACCTGTCGTCCTGCGGAAACTTTATCTTGTAAACGTCCGCCGCCTTGTCCAGGGTCGAGCCGTCCGCCGCCGCTCTGTAAAGAGCGATTCCCGCCGTTTCCTCGTCCTGCTCATAGGCAACAAAATAAATATCCCCCTCATACATCAGCGTGTTTACAGGTTCAAGATCATTGTATGTGGCAGTGCAGCTGTCGCCCCCCTCATGCAAACATTCCGGGCGGCTGCACAGATACACCTGCACACCGCTTTCCTTGTCCGTGTACCGCAGACTGAGTATATCCGCAGCGCTCTCATTGGTGTACCACCCCTTGTCGTTTTCCATTATAGCATGAAAACCGTTGTTCCAAGGAGTGTCCTCCGGGTGCTCTGCATTGCTGCCGCTCCGCCCACAGCCCGTAAGCAGCATAAGGCAGACCGTCATTATTATAATTCTTTTTTTCATATTATCAGCTTCCTTTCTTTATCGCAGCAAAATGTTCTCCCCATAAAGCTTCCGCACTTCTGTTGTCCGTTACATTGAAAACCTCTTCAAATTCACCATCACCCGAAATGATATCCTTCAAAGGGCAGCGGTAAACAGTGCAAAGCACACGGTTTTCATAATTGTAATTCAAAAAATTACTTTCTATCAAATACAAATGCTCCTCGGAAATTTTAAACTCGTTCCATTGCCCAACATAAAGGGAATCATTTCTGCTGTATTCGTTTTCGCCCATTTCGTAGGCAATTCCGCCTATCCTTTCGCCGTTCTTGTAAACGCTGATTTCAAAATAACCGCAGATGAATATCATATCATTGTAAAAAAGAGTGTGTGCCCAAGTGTCTGCTTCCTCCGTATCGGCAGCAACATATAAAAACTCCGAAGTCTCTTTGTCATAAGCCTCTATTTTAAGGCAGTCTTTTTCATTTACGGTACTTATAAAAAAAGCATTGTCGGTGACCCCCGTAATATATTTTGTTTCGCTTTTGATATCAACAGGTGAGCAGACGCCTGTTACAGTATCATACTGCCATGTTCCCTGCGGTTCTGTCGTACCTCCCGACAGATCGAAATAGACAAAGTCGCCGCAGCCCTTTAAGCGGCTTACCCTGCGGGAAAAATACCCCTCGTCATCGGAAACGATCTCTGCCGTTTCACCCGTGTAAATATTGACTTTCATAAGTCCGCTGTCAATATATCCGCCGACCCCCGGCAGACTGCTCTTTGATATATCAAAGGGAATGTAAGCATATCCTCTGTGAATAATAAAAGGCTCATGACCTATATCGCACCTGTCATCTTGCGGAAACTTTATCTTGTAAACATCCGAAACCTTGTCTATTGAAGAGCCGTCCGCCGCCGCCCTGTAAAGAGCTATTCCCGCCGTCTCCTCGTCCTGTTCGTAGGCGGCAAAGTAAATATCCCCATTATACATGACCGTGTTTATCGTTTCAAGTCCATTGTATGTGGCAGTGCAGCTGCTGCCCCCCTCATGCAGACATTCAGGGCGGCTGCACAGAAAAACGTCCACACCGCTGTCCTTGTCAATATAATGAAGATTAAGCAGATTCGTGCGGCTCATATTGGTGTACCAACCCGTATCTGTTTCCATAACATTGTTAGCGCCGTTATTCCATGGAGTATCCTCGGGCAGCTCATCATTTCTCTGTACACCCTGCCCGCAGCCCGTAAGCAGCATAAGACAGAATGCCATTATTATAAACCGTTTTCTCATAGTAACAACTTCCTTTTGCATTTCCCCGGGAATGTCTTTACATTTATTATAAACCTCATCACACAAAAAAACAACCGCTTTTGCAGAAGCGGTCGAAAATCCTGCACAAGCGGTCGTAAAAATTATTTTTTATAGTCCATAACAATAGATCTTATTTATTCTTTTTAGAATATTTCTTTTTCAGCCCCACCAAAGTTTTCTGCAAGGTCTTGTCGGTCACAACATATTTGTCACGGTCGTAATGCAGCCCCGTAATATCCCATAACACAGGGCATATGCCGCCTCTTGAAAGTGAAGAGTCGCAAACCTTTGATAAATACCGCCTTACCGAAGCCTCATCCTTGTTTTCCTTGGGGCAGCCGTATTCGCCGATAATAACGGGAATGCCCTTGTCCACAAAGGTCTTTTTCAGCATATCCATCTGTTTGTCCAATTCGGCAAAATCTGCCTTAGTTCCCCAGGTCGAAGCAGCCTTGCCCCAGCTGGCGTCCTCCGTAAGAATGGCAAAGGTAGAGGGATTGTAGTAATGTACCGAAACAGCACAGCGCTTTGCCTCGTCCTTGGGCATTTTGAAAAGAGGGTCGCAGGTGTGTTCAATATCGGTGTTGTAGCCGGAAATAAGCAAATGCCGCTTGCCGTTGTTGCCGCCCGATTTCCTCACCACGTCCACAAATTTCTGATTGATCTTGTTGACATAATCATAGCTTTCTTCCTTGCCCTTATTTCCGCCGTAGTGATTCCATACGGATATCCACCCCAGCTCTTCATTCTGCGACTCAAATATCAGCTTGTCGCCGTAATTCTTGAAATTTTTTGCGACCTGCTTCCATATAGCCTCATATTTTTTCAGACATTCATCAAAATCCGTCGGAATATTTTCCAGCCAACCGCCGTCCCAGTGCAGATTGATGATAACATACAGATCCGCGTCCAGCGCCCAGTCCACAACCTCGTTGACCCTTTCCATATACGCCTTGCTGATCGTGTACTTTCCGTCATCGCTCATAAGATTCGACCACCCCACAGGGATACGCAGTGTGTCAAACCCCGCCTTTTTGTAGCCCTTTATCATATCCTCCGTGACAACAGGGCTGCCCCAGGCAGTCTCGTAAGCCTTGGGTGTGCCGTCCCCCCACTTATCTATCCATTCTCCGCAGGATTCAAAGGTGTTGCCGAGATTAATGCCAATGCCCATATCACCTACGATCTCCATAGTTGACATATTCCGCATTTCGGTTTTCTTGTCCGCAGCCGCAGCGCTGTCAACCGCCAGCGAGGAAACAGCCCCGGCCATTATCACCATTGCCATAAAATTTGCCAGTATTTTTTTGAATTTCATATAATACCTCCATTTCCAAAATGATTTTATAATAATTATACACTTTTATATGCCGCTTGTCAATAGTTTTTAGCGAAAATATCCAATAATAAAGCGATTATTAACTATTTGATTCAACTGTATAATATCTAACCTCTTACCTCTCACCTCTAACCTCTAATAATTACCGCCGCCGAAAATACCCCATTATCATCACTCACATTCATATGACCCCCGTATTTTTCGGCAGCCCGCCTTATCCCCCTAAGCCCGTTCCCATGAAGCCCCTTGTCCCTTTTCACAGTGGCAAACCCGTTTTTCCCGGGACGTTCCCCCTCAAATTTATTTTCACAGTATATCATAACCATATCCATCTGCCGCTTTACCGTCAGCCTTACCTCCCTGTCCTCCGAGGACAGCTTTGCAGCCGCCTCACAGGCATTGTCCAGCAAATTTCCGAAAATAACGCACAGATCAAAATCGGAAATACCTCCTCCCGAAAAATCAGCCTGAAACTCCGTCAGAAGCACAACTCCCTCTTTTTTCATCTCCTCAGCCTTAGTCGCTATCAGCATATCCAGTACCGCCGACCCCGTCTTTGCAGGCAGGGGAGCGCCCAGAAGCTCATTTTCCGCCTCCCCTAAATATTTCCTTGCCCCCTCAATATCCCCCTTGTCCAGCAGCGCAGATACAGCAGCCATGTGATTGCCTATGTCATGGCGGATCTGCCTTGCCTCTGCCCAGCGTTCATTAATGCGGTTGTAGTGATCCACCTCCGCCTGCCGCAGCGCCGTGTCTCTCGCCCTTTTCAGCTGCCTTGCCGCAAATATCCCGCTAAGCGTCACCCCCGTGCATATCCCCAAAAACAGCAGTCCCGCAGGATTTACCGCCTCACCGAAAATATCCGCCTGCCTGTAAACCCCTATTATCTTATAAGGATAACCCATACCGCTTGACGTAAAATATCCAACTCCCAAAAATGTCGCCAAAATAAAAAACACTGCACCCGCAAATACCCTCTTCACCTTGTTTTCCATACCCGTAATTCCCGCCGAAATAAGATAAACCGTAAGGCAAACCGAGGCTCTGCAAATGACCCCCAGTCCTAGAAACGCCCCCGCCGAAAGAGGATAGCAGCAGGAACGGAAAGCGCTTATCGACTGCACCGCCCTTGACAGATCGCCAAGCCCTATAAGCCTGTCCGCCGCTAAAATATTCCCGCCGTAAATGCAGCATATCCCTATAATAAACACCGTCCCGAAGCCCGCACCCCTTGCTCCGTAATTCCCTCTGCCCGCAAACTCTCTCGTCCCAAGCGCATATAA
>CAMWIR010000133.1 GCA_947174365.1 uncultured Ruminococcus sp.
GGTATAATATAACAGGTTATGGCAAAACAAAGGCTATAAGGTTTGCAGATGCCGGGGGTTTGCTGTATCGGAATGATAAAAACCCGGTATTACAGCGGGTTTGCCTAATTTGGAAGGGCGCTGATAAAGAATGATAAAAAGCATGACGGGATTCGGTCGGGCGGAAAAGCTGCAAAACGGTCGGAATATTACGGTGGAGATCCGCTCGGTGAATCACAGATATTACGAATTTTCGGCAAGAGTTCCGCGTTCAATGGGATTTCTGGAGGAGAAGCTGAAAGGGTTTCTGGGGGAATATATTTCCAGAGGAAAGGTCGAGGTGTCTGTGTCGGTGGTTTCGGTTGAGGCGGCGGACACGCTCATTGAGATCAACAGAAAGACAGCTGAGGGCTATGTTAATGCGCTCAGGAGCATTAAAGATGATCTGTGGATAACGGATGATCTGTCTCTTTCGTCGCTTATGCGTTTGCCCGATATATTTACGGTGCGCAAAACGGCTGTTCAGGAGGATGAACTTTGGGAGGACGTTAAGGCGGTCTGCACCGAGGCGGCGGAGAAGTTCGTTAAAATGCGTGAGGCTGAGGGGGAGAAAATGCGGCTGGACGTGGAGGGGCGTTTGGTGCTTATAAGCGGCATGGTTGCCGAGATCGAGAAGCTTTCGCCCAAATCGGCGGAAAAATACCGCGACAAGCTGTATGCCCGTTTGCAGGAGCTTCTGGAGGGTAAGGACATTGATGAACAGCGGATAATCACCGAGGCTGCCATATTTGCCGACAAGACAGCTGTGGCGGAGGAGACGGTGCGGCTCAAAAGCCATATAGAACAGCTTTCTGGAATGCTGCGGCAGGATAATGCGGTGGGGCGCAAGCTGGATTTTCTTATTCAGGAATTCAACAGGGAGGCCAACACCATAGGCTCAAAGGCGCTTGATATAGAGATCACCAGGCTTGTGGTGGATCTGAAATCGGAGATCGAAAAGATCCGCGAGCAGATCCAGAATATAGAATAGGGGGCATTTTATGAAGCTTATTCCCATTGGTTACGGAAATGCTGTGAACTCGGACAGGGTGGTGGCGGTGGTAAGCCCCGAATCTGCGCCGATCAAGCGGATAATTACCGACGCCCGGGACAGAGGTATGCTTATTGACGCCACTTACGGCAGAAAAACCAAGACGGTGGTGGTCATGGACAGTGATCATGTGGTTCTTTCCGCTTTATCTCCCGAGTCGCTTACGGGGAGAACGGAGAACGATTGATATTTTGCTGCGGCTTGACTGTCTGCGCTGTGTGTTGGGTTAATAAAATTTGTCTGAAACGGCATTATGCTATAGATCGGTAAAATTGAGGGGATTATCCCTTATATCTGACCTATGATTTTTTAATAGGGAGGTTATTTTTTATGAGCAAAGGACTTCTGATAGTGGTGAGTGCGCCGTCGGGGTGCGGAAAGGGTACGCTTTTGGAGGAGGCGGCTAAACAAACGGATTTTTACTATTCGGTCTCTGCCACTACCCGTGCACCGAGGGAGGGGGAAAAGGACGGAGTGAATTATCATTTCCTGACGAGGGAAAGGTTTATGGAAATTGCCGATGGGGGCGGTATGCTGGAATATGCGGAGTACTGCGGAAACCTTTACGGCACGCCGAAAAAGGCTGTGGACGATATGCTGGCAAGCGGCAGGGACGTGCTGCTGGAGATCGAGGTACAGGGGGCTTTGAAGGTGATGGAAAAGTGCCCCGAGGCGGTGTTTATATTCATTCTGCCGCCCTCCCTCGAGACTTTGCGTGAGAGACTGGAAAAGCGGGGGACGGAGAGCGCAGAGGTGATCGCCGAGCGGGTAAGCCAGGCGGAGAGGGAGATAAAAGAGGCTTACAAATACGGTTACGCTGTGGTGAATGACGAGCTTGACAAGGCTGTGGGAGATTTTCTTGCGATCATACGGGGGGAGAAGCTGGCTGTCAAACGGAATGGGGAGGCTATTGACAGGGTGATGGGCGGTTAATGAACGCTTGCTGCTGCTGCGGATTCGGACGGCATTAGAATAATTTTAAAATATGATAATTTGAAAAGGAGTTTTGTTTATGTTAAGACCTGCTATGTCTCAGATAGCTACTCACGGTGAAAGCTACTATTCGGTAGTTATAGGCGTTGCAAAGAGGGCAAGGGAGATCGCCGACGAGCTTTGTATGCAAAATCAGATATTGGAGGAAAAGCCTGTAAAGACTGCTGTTGAGGAATTTGCGGCAAGGAAATTTTCTATTGCCGAGGATCCCGGAGTTCGTCCGGGAAAATCCACGGAGAGTCAGATCTGACATGATCGTCCTGGTTGGCGTAAGCGGTACGAGTTACGCTTTTGACTCTCTGTACAGCTACACTGCGCCCGATGATTCGGGGCTTTTGCCCGGTATGCGGGTGATCGTTCCTTTCGGCAGGGGCAACCGCCGTCGTGTGGGGATCGTGGTGAGGGTCTCCGAGGGTGCTCCGAACGGGGAAAATCCGTTTGATGACGGTGGTTCTCTAAATGAGGTAAATTACGGGGATAATTCCCATGATGAGAGACGGCAATTAAAGGAGATCGCTGCTGTTGCAGATAAGGAGCCTATTCTGGGTGATGAGCAGCTTTCGCTTTTATGCTGGCTGAAGGACACGACCTTCTGCACTTATTACGAGGCTTTGGGGGCGCTCATTCCCCCCGGGCTGGGGATAAGCTTTACGGCAAGATACAAGCTGACGGGGAAAAAACCGAAAAAAGGGCAGGTCTCGGCGGAGGCTATGGGGCTTTACGCTTCGGCTGCCGAGGCGGAGGGGTGCATTGATATGCTGATAGCCTCCGACCCTAAGGCTGCCGAGGAACTGCGGGAGGCGGGGTTTCTGGAGGAAACGGACGTGGCGAAGCAGCGTGTGGGAGACGACACGGTGTCTATGGTGCGGCTGACGGAAAGGTACAGCGAGGATATGAAGCTTACCCCGAAGCAGGGGAAAGCGGCCGAAGTGCTTTTACGGGAGGGCTGCGCTTCGGTCAAGGAGCTGACTTATCTTTGCGGCTGTTCGTCCTCGGTGATAATGGGGCTTGTGAAGTCGGGAGCGGCGGAAATTTTCCGTGAGGAAACGCTGAAAGTTCCCGAAATAGGGGATATGGATGATATTTCAGATATTGTTTTAAGCTCTGCGCAAAGAGAGGCTTACGAGGGGATAGAAAAGCTTTGCGATGAAGGGAAGCCGTCGGCAGCGCTGTTATACGGCGTTACGGGCAGTGGCAAGACTCTTGTGTTTGCAAAGCTGATGGAGCGGACGTTAAAGCAGGGGCGGGGGGTGCTGCTGCTTATTCCCGAAATTGCGCTCACGCCTCAGACGGTGAACCGTTTCAGGCGGCTTTTCGGGGAGACGGTGGCGGTAATGCACAGCGGGCTGTCTCTTTCCATGCGCTCCAATGAGTACAAGCGGATAAAGGCGGGGCAATGTCGTATCGTGGTAGGCACTCGCAGCGCTGTTTTTGCGCCTATGGAAAATATCGGGCTTATTATAATGGACGAGGAGGGGGAGCGCTCCTACAAATCGGGGCAGAATCCCAGGTATCATGCAAGGGACGCTGCGGCAAGGCGGTGTTTATATCACAAGGCTGTGCTGCTGATGGCCTCTGCTACGCCTTCCATAGAAAGCTTTTACGGGGCGGCGAGCGGGAAAATAAAGCTTTTTCGTTTAAGCGAGAGATATTCACCCGATGAGGGGGCAGCGCCCTCGCTTCCCGAGGTCAAAATAATCGACATGACGGGCAGCGGAAAGATATTCAGCAGTGAGCTTATCCGTGAGCTGAAAAGCAATCTGCAAAAGGGAGAACAGTCGCTGCTGCTGCTTAACCGCAGGGGGTATCATACTTATGTTTCCTGCATGGAGTGCAGGCAGCCCGTAAGCTGCCCGAACTGCGAGATCCCTATGACATATCACAGGGTGAACGGCAGGCTTATCTGTCACTACTGCGGCTACAGCGAGGATTTTACCGGGCGGTGCGGCAAGTGCGGCGGGGGGCTGAGGTCGACGGGAATGGGAACTCAGCGCTTGGAAGAGGAAATTGCGGAGTTTTTGCCCGATGCAAGGATACTGCGAATGGACGCCGATACCACTTATTCGAGATATGCTTATGACAAGCGGTTTACCGCTTTCGGCAACGGAGAATACGACATTATGGTTGGCACGCAGATGATAGCCAAGGGGCTGGATTTCCCCAAGGTAACGCTGGTGGGCGTTCTGAATGCGGATAAGACGCTGTTTTCGGGGGACTACAGAAGCTTTGAGAGGACATTTTCACTTATAACTCAGGTGGTGGGCAGAAGCGGACGAAGCGGCGGCGTGGGACGGGCTTACATTCAGACCTTTGTGCCCGATCATTATGTGATAAATTTAGCGGCGGCGCAGGATTATGACAGCTTTTACGAGCAGGAGACGGCTATGCGCAAGGCAATGATATATCCGCCTTTCTGCGATATCTGCTGCGTGGGCTTTTCGGGAACCCGGGACAAAAAGGTGGAAGAAGCGGCGGCGGTTTTTGCGGCGGCTTTAAAGGAAAAGATCCCCATGATAAAGGAAAAAATGCCCATAAGGATATTGGGCCCGTCCAAATGCGAATTTGAAAAGATCGGTGGGAGATATCGCTACAGGATAATTATTAAATGTCGCAACAACGGGGTTTTCCGTGAGTTTATCGGCGGGGTGCGGCGGGAGACGGCAAAGCTGCCGGAGTTTAGGGGGATAACCGTTTTTATGGATATTAACGGAGATATTTTTTAGAGGATAGAGGTTAGATATTTCCGACCCTTTATTCGGCATATTTATATGTGTGGGAATGGCGGGGCGTTTAAATATAAAAGGATATATGAAAGGATATGTAAGAAATGGCGCTTAGGAATATTTTTGTGGAGGGCGATCCCATTTTGCGGAAAAAGTGCCGCCCGGTGGAGAAGTTTGACGGTAAGCTGGCAGCGCTGCTGGACGATATGCACGAGACCCTTGACAGGGCGGACGGCGTGGGACTCGCTGCGCCTCAGGTGGGCATTTGCAGGAGGATTTTTATAATTCATCTGGAGGACAAGCGCATTGAGGCGATAAATCCCGAGATATGCAATGCGGGAGGCAAGCAGCGGGTGAAAGAGGGGTGTCTTTCCTGTCCCGATGTATGGGGGTATGTGACAAGGCCGAAAAAGCTTACGTTAAAGGCGGTGGACAGGAACGGCGAGCCTTTTGAAATGGTTCTGGAGGGGCTGGGGGCGCAGTGCGTTTCCCATGAAAACGCTCATCTGGACGGACAGCTTTTTGTGGATATTGTTGAGGAATTCATTGACCCCGAAGAGGATAATCCGCCTCCTAAGCGTGTTGCGGGGAAGAGAATTAAAAATTAGTATAATGTTTTTGGTTGGTGCGTGTGTTTTTTTAAAGTGTGGACTGTTAGTTGTTTAGATGGATTTGGATTGCATAGAATATTGTATGGGTGAGGTTACAATTTCTAACCTCTTACCTCTGACATCTAACCTCTGAAAGCATAAGGAGGAATGAACCTTGAATATAGTTTTTATGGGGACGCCCGAGTTTGCTGTGCCTTGTCTGAGGGCGCTTGTGGAGAGCGGGGAGACGGTTTCGGCAGTTTTTTCCCAGCCCGACAAGCCTAAGGGACGGGGGTACAAGTTAGTGCCCACGCCTGTGAAAGAATATGCATTGTCCCGGGGGATAGCGGTTTATCAGCCGGACAGCCTTAAAAAAGGCGAACAGGCCGAAGAGGCGGTGAGGGTGCTGCGGGATATTGCTCCCGACCTTATTGTGGTTGTGGCTTACGGCAAGCTGCTGCCGAGGGAAGTTCTGGATATTCCGAAGCATTTCTGCATAAATATTCATGCGTCTCTTTTGCCCAAGTACAGGGGGGCGGGGCCTATCCAATGGAGCATTTTAAAAGGGGAAAAGGAGACGGGGGTAACGTCCATGGTTCTGGCGGAGGGCATGGACACGGGGGATATGCTGCTAAAAAGCTCTGTTCGGATAGGGGAGAATGAGACGGCCGACGAGCTGCACGACAGGCTTTCGGAATTGGGTGCGGGGCTGCTGCTGGACACGGTAAAGGCGGTTTATGAGGGCAATGTAAAGCCTCTACCGCAAAATGAGGACGAGGCGACTTATGCGCCTATGCTGACAAAGGATATGTGCCCCATTGATTTTTCGAAATCTGCCCGGGAAGTGCACTGTCAGATAAGAGGGTTATCCTCGTGGCCTTGCGCAACAACGGTTATCGGGGGAAAGCGTCTGAAGATTTACAGGAGCGAGCTTGACGGGGTGAGACATGAGGGTGAACCGGGAGAGGTCTGCGACAAGGAACGGTTTACAATGATCTGCGGTGACGGCTTCGGGATAACGTTCACGGAGGTTCAGGCGGAGGGCGGAAAGAGAATGAAAACCGCCGATTTCCTGCGGGGGAACAGGCTGTTCGGGTGATCGGACCGCAGGGTCTGAGGAGCTTTGGGCATTTACACGGGAGGCTGCGGTGTCCGCAGTCATTTGGGAAAAAATTGTAAAAGCTATTTGCTCGGTGCTGATGTGCTGCGGTGCAGCGATATTGCGGCGCTGTGAGATAAAATAACAACTAAAATTTGATTAACGAAAGGATATTTGAATATGTTAGGACTTTTGCTTTTATCAATAGCTTTCAGTCTTATTGCACAGGGGTTGGTGCAGCTGTATTTCAAAAAATACAGCAAGGTTTTAAACAGCAGGGGGATAACGGGGGCTGACGCTGCAAGGGCTATTCTTGACCAAAATGGGCTTAGCAATGTGCGGATAGAGAGGGTCTCGGGGACACTTACGGATCACTATGACCCTACTGCCAATGTTATAAGACTTTCGGACGGGGTTTACGACAGCTCTACAGTGGCGGCTGTGGGGGTTGCGGCTCACGAGGCGGGACACGCTGTACAGTACGGTGTGGGATATGCGCCTATTAAGCTGCGCAGCGCTATTATCCCTGTGACTCAGATAGGGGCGAAGCTGACAACGCCCTTGGTGCTGCTGGGGTTAATGTTTTCCTGGGGACAACTGATTGATCTGGGAATAATTTTGTTTTGCGCAGTTGTTATTTTTCAGGCGGTGACTTTGCCTGTGGAGTTCAACGCTTCGGGCAGAGCCTTGACCATTCTGCGTGACAGCTACATTTTAGAGGGTGATGAGCTGGACGGCGCAAGAAAGGTGCTTATTGCGGCGGCGCTTACCTATGTGGCTGCGCTGGTGTCGGCGCTGATAAGCCTGTTAAGATTGCTGGCTCTGCGGGGCAGAAGGCGCTGAGTATTTTTTGATCGGGGGGCTTGGTGTCGGTGAGGTGCAGCGGTAGAAAGTTATAATTAGCAGAGAGGTGTGTAGCTATGCAGTCTGCAAGGCTTGTTGCCTGCCGCTTGCTGGAGAGGGCGGAGAAAGGCGCTTATTCGAATATTGCGCTGGAGGCGGAGCTTTCCCGAAGCGGGCTTGACGAGCGGGACAGGGCTTTGGCTGCACGGCTGTTTTACGGGGTCTGCGAAAGGAAGATAACACTGGAGCATTTGCTCGGGGCGTATTTGTCAAGGCCGATTGATAAGCTTGATGTTCCTGTCAGGAATGCGCTGACGGTGGGGGCGTATCAGCTTTTATATATGGATTCTGTGCCCGACAGTGCGGCGGTGAATGAGTCGGTGAATCTGGTGAGGGCGATGAAAAAGTCCTCAGCGGCGGGGCTGGTGAATGCCTGCTTACGGTCGGTGATTCGGGACGGCAAGGCGATACCGCCCGTAACGGGGGACAAATTCGAGAAAATGGCGGTGGAGTTTTCCTGCCCGGCGGGGCTTATCAAGCGGATATGCGAGGGGTACGGGGAGGAAAAATGCAGGGAGCTGCTCACATATTCCCTTAGAGAGCCTGTGAATTTTCTGCGGGTGAACAGCATTAAGATGACGGCGGGGGAGCTTGCGGAGTCGTTTAAGGGCAGGGGGATAGAGGCGGAGGTTTGCGGGCAAGACAGTGCGGCTGTGGTTTGCGGGAATTTGCGGGAGGTGGAGCGTGACCCTGATTTTAAGGCGGGGAATTTCCATGTGCAGGACCTTTCGTCGCAGCTGTGCTGTAGGGCGGTTGACCCTCGGGCGGGGGATTTGGTGATTGACTTATGCGCTGCCCCGGGGGGGAAAAGCTTTACTATGGCGGAGATCATGGGGGACAGAGGACGGGTCATTTCCTGCGAGCTGCACGAGAAGCGGACGGGGCTGATAAGGTTTGGGGCAAAGAGGCTTGGGCTTTCCTGTATTGAAGCGGTGACTCTGGACGGGGGAAAGGAAAATCCCGAACTGCCCGAGGCGGACAGGGTGCTTTGCGATGTGCCCTGCAGCGGTTACGGCGTTATGGGGAGAAAGCCCGAAATAAGGTACAAGCCCTTGGAGGATGCGGACAGGCTGCCCGAGATACAGCTTAAAATTTTAAAGGGCGGTGCAAGGCACGTTAAAAAGGGCGGCATTCTGGTTTACTCTACCTGCACGGTGAACAGGGCGGAAAATGAGGGGGTCGTAGAAAGATTTCTTGAGGAAAACCCCGAATTTGAGGGGGCGGAGTTTCCCGAGGGTATGGGTGAGAAATTCAAGGGAAGCTTCTGCAAGGAGGTGTTTACATGGGTTTTTTGGAGCGACGGGTTT
>CAMWIR010000134.1 GCA_947174365.1 uncultured Ruminococcus sp.
CACGGTTCCACTTCAGATTCACGCCGAAAAGCCCATAATAAGCAAAATCAAGCGGATCTCATTTGCCGGTAAAGGCGGCATCCGCATCAGAATACTCCGATATTGCGTTCTTGCAAATATTTGCATTTCCGCAACTCCGTTTCCTCATGCCGGGCTGACGAACGCACTTCGCTATGGGCGTTTGCCGCATTTACAGCCCCTGCGGCTCTCTGTAAAACGCTTGTCATAGTTACTCTGAACGCTAAGCCTTTAAATATATCAATATGATTATATCATAAATTTATAAACGAAATTCAAGAAATTTATTAATTCTTTAGGAAATTTTTGCGGAAGATATAATGGAATCGAAATCTGCGGCTGCCGATACTGCATTCTCCTTGGAGGCTTCGCAGATGATATAGAAAACGTCTTCATCGGAATAGAAATAGTAGACCCTGTCTGAAAAAACACCGATGACATTTTTTGATTTTACAATTCGTTCGCCGTTTTCGTTGATTATCTGTGCGCCCTCTTCATCCAATTCAAATTCAAATTCATAGGCGGTTACGGTGTAGTCGTATCTTATGGCGTCAAAGCCTGCAACGGTGGTGTTTATGGGGTCGGAGAACTCGGTGTCTGCCTGGAAAAGCATATTGTTCATTTTTATGCCTGCGCAGCCCTGGTCGGCAAAGACTGCCAGATCCTGAAATTCTTCCTTGAAATTTTGAGCCTTTACCACGACTTCGCCTTTTTCCGAAAGGAACTGCTTGCCATCTGCGTTGTCAATGGTGGTTTCCCATCCGTCGGGCAGGTCAAAGGAGATCTTGAAAATCGCCAGGTCACTTTCGTTTTCCACTTCTCTGCCTGTGTAAACGCTGACTGAATCATCAGTCCCGAAGGGATCGTCGATGACTGCTTGCTGGGGAGCTGTTGTGGCTGATGTTACAATATCCGGATTATTATCGCTGTTGTTTTTATCGCCGCAGGCTGTAAGCAGCAGCGACAGGGATAATACTGCGGCGGCAGATATTGCCGCAGGCTTATACATTTTATTCTTCATTTTTATTATCCTTTCTTATGGGGTATGATGGATTCAGTCCATAGGCGCAAAGCGCTGTATTGATATCGCTGAACCTTTTGGATGATGTATCGAACCTGAATTTTGAAACAGGGGCGCAAAGCATTGTTCTGTCAAAGCATTCAGGCATATTTATACTGAGGGTCACGGTATTTCCGAGAGCCTGCTCTGTAATAATGCAGTCGCATTTTTCGGCAAGAAGCTCCGCCAATGCAATATAGGCGCTGTTCATCTCAATTCTATCACCTTGCAGGGAGAGTGAGCGGCTGAATTTGCAGAAAACGGATAGGATTATCCGAGCTTCGGGTGTGTCAGAAAGATCTATCTCAAGGCTTTCGGGCATCTCGCTTCCTATCATTATTCTGCCGGCAAAGTCGGATATAAGCATACGCACCGATTTAAAATCACAATGGGAAAAGATCCCGCCCTGTGAACTGACAGTTACCTTTACGGGATAATTTACCAACGAATGGGTAAGGTCGGCGGCATAGTCGCTCACCATTTGGGAAATATTTACTGGTTCAAGATCCTTGGCACTTTTTGCGGAAAGCTCATATACCTGCTCGGTTACGCTCATTTTTGAATGATAGTCCATAGCGGAGGTTTCTATTGCATTAAGGGCACCCGAGATCGTTTCTCCCGAATTTTCCATTGCAATATTATCTGCCGCAATGATTATGTTGGAAAGCATATGCCGTTCCCAGGCAAATATATCGGTCACTATGTCCGAACTGTATATATTATAATTTTCATGCTCGGGAACGGCAACCGCGATAATACAATCCTTGGCAGGGGTAATATAAAGTCTGTAATATACGTCATTGGTGGTTATGTACTGCTCAACAGCTTTATTTTCGGATATTTCTGCGAACATGGGAAGATCATTTCCGAATGCTTCGGAAAATGCCTTGTTTTTATATATTATTTCACCGTTTTTGTGCAGAGCAGCCACAGCAAATAACGATTCGTTAAATATTTGCAGCATATTATCTGCGAATCGGGTTTCCTGAGTCACCTTTCAAATCACCTCTTTTAATGGCAATATCACGCATATAACAGCATATCACGGCTTAGGCCGAATGTTGTTTTTTGTGGGATTTTGCGCTCAACATAATATAGTATAACACATTTTTTTGATAAAAACAAGTACATTAGCAAAAATATTTTTCACCTGAATGAAATTCTTGCCGTTTATTCCTTTTGTACAGCTGTTTGAACGAGAAAAACACAAATCGGTAACAAATATTACAGAGTTATCACAATTTGATTACAGGTTTGTTTTTCCTCTTGAAATGACTTGAAGAAAATGTTATAATAGATTACAGGAGATTGGAAATCTATGAGTAGGACGATAGGGAGTGTGATATTTGAAAATTGAGTGCAGGATTTTTTAAAATGGCGGTTTGATAATTTTCGGATTTGGTATTTTATGTTTTAAATTACAATAAATTTTAAAGAAAAGGAGAAATTTTTTATGAAGCCCGTATTTAAGAAAACAGCTGCTTTACTTATGGCGGCGGCGATTACAGCGGCAGTTCCTATGGCAAGTTCCATATCAGCCGGGGCTGTCAGCTACGGATGGCAGGGAACAGCCGGAGCATCGCCTTATTTCAATGGGAACAATACCTATGCCACGGGAATAGTTTTCATTGACGGGATAGCTTACCGGTTCGGTTCGGACGGGGAATGCCTGGGAACGTTCAGCGGATTCGGCACAAAGGACGGCAAACGCAGATATTACGACAACGGAGTTATATTTAACAGAGGCTGGCTGCGGCTTGATTCGGGGGATTATTATTTTTATTCAAATGGCGAATCCGCTTCGGGAGAGGTCACAATTGACGGCAGGAGGTATTACTTTGCCTCGGACGGCAGGCTGTTAAAGGACACTCAGGTTATTACGGACGCTGTGACCGACCCTTACGGAACAGGGGCTCAGATAGTACCGTCAACACCGTCGGCAATAACTCCCGCAATGCCAACGACACCCGGGACGTCTGCTGTGACGAATCAGCCTGCCGGGAATATTACCGTTGCTTCCACGGGAATTTTCCTTACATCAAGCAAGGATACTGTTTACACCGCCAAGGGTGACAGCATTACATTTACGGTTTCGGTAAACGGCATTGACGGGGCTGTGGCTGTAAGCGACAGTTTTGCCCTTCACAGGTACAAAAATGGCAACTGGATAAAGGTGAACCCGTCCCAAACGACGGCTATATTGAATTCGGAAACTCATTACATAGGCCATGTGGGCGATATGGGTCTGTACAGCAGCGCCCATTCGGTGGTGTTTTCTCCTGATACCTACAGCGACAAGGCTTTGGATTCGGGAAAATACAGAGCGGTATTCAATTTGATGACCGAAAAGGGCGTTGTCCAGAGAGTCAGCGAATTTGAGGTGATAGCCCCTGTGGTAGCAGTTACTCCACAGAAGCTTTATTATATAGGCAGCACGGAGAAGATCAGCTTTACTGCCGACCTTAATACCGACGCTTATGTATATGCTCCCGAGATCTTTGAGCTGCAATATTACGATCCCGACAGGCTCCAGTGGGTAAAGACCCTGCCCAAAAGCGGCTACTACACCGAAACCGACCCTGTTTTCGCCAAGGCAGGCACTCGTGTAAATGCTTATCTTGACCTTACAAGATATTCCAGGGCGTCTATGAAATCGGGCAAGTACAGGGTAATGCTGACCGACAGTCTGCCTTGTGAATTTGAACTTAAACACGCTTACACTGCCGAGGTGACTCAGAGGGAAACTCAAAGCAAGCGGACAAAGCAGGTGCTTGTGACGGTTACAAATTCAAGCGATGTTACAATTAAGGCTGAGGGTTACGGAGAATTGTGGCGGCTGGAAAAGGGAAAATGGAAAAAAATATCCCTTAAAAAGGGCGCAAAGCTTAACCAGAGCATGGAAATCCCTCCGAAATACAAGTGGAGCAAGTCCTTTACGCTGACGGATTATTACAATCTGTCCGATCTTAAGGCGGGGAGCTACAGCATGAGCGTACCTGCATCCGACGGAAGCTTTGTTTATGCTTATTTTGATTTGAAGTAGAAAATCGGGCTTTAAAAATGATGGTTTCTATTTTTCGATAAATCCCACACACAGGGGCTGCTGCAATGAATGTTGCGGCAGCCTCGTTTTTTGCTGCGGAAGTTGTATTTTTGATTTGGGTTACAGATTTTTACGGCAATCAACAGCATACTTTGGGAGGTTTTATTCTTGTATGGCAATAATTTAAATCCAAATTTGCTTTAACAAATTCCCCTTTGCACAGCCTCATCTATAAGCTTAGGCTGAATTAGCGGATATGTCCATTTATCCGGCAGATCATCAAGCAAGTATATTTTTTCGATTTCGCTGTGAAGCTCTCTTTCAAATTCAGTTATGTTTGCAAAATAAAACATTCCGAAGGTTTCTTCACCGTCGTCGGAGATCACCGAATAAATACATACCGGCGTAAGCTCAAACCGTACAGCGCCTGTTTCCTCATACAGTTCACGGCGTGCGGTCTCGTCAATGCTTTCTCCCGTTTCTCTGTGCCCTCCGGGTATCTCCAATGTATCTCTTTTCCTGTGCTTGCAAAAGATCCATTTGTTATTATGCTTTGATATGATTACCGCAAATTTAAGCAATGTATCATCTGCAGTATCATAAAAATTTACTTTCATTTTTCTCACACCTTTAAGTTTTTATTGCTTTTATTTCTCGACAGCTTTTTATTCGGTAGCTTATTATAACATTTTTTGATATGTACTGCAATATTTATTTGTGAATTTATTGTATCATTATATTTTTAATCCGATTTTAATCTTGTTCTAATCTGTTTTTAATGTTTGTATGATATAATATTTTTAGTGTTAATATTATAAAAGGGGAGTTGTTATGAAGCTTCGTTTTATTGAGCCGGGAAATCCGCCTTACCGCCCGTCCGTTGAAAATTTGTTCGTGTACGATAAATATATCCGAACGCCGTCCACAGGGCTTATTACTCTTGCTACAATTGCCGCCGGGAACGGTGATGATGACGTTTTGATGTACAGCGAATCCATTTCAAAGATCATATGGGAGGACGTTCTGGACGCCGATATGGTTTTTATAAGTATTTTCACATTTTCCGCCGACAGGGGATATTACCTTGCAGATCGTATACGTCAAAATTCAAAAGCTGTTGTGGTAATGGGCGGACTGCACGCTACACTGTGCCCAAGGGAGGCAGCCGCTCACTGTCACTATGTTCTTTCCGGCGAGGGTGACGAAACGGTATTGCAGCTTATTGACTGTATTCGCAAGGGTAAAACTCCCGATTTTGAGGGGCTGTGCCTATTTTCGGGTAAAGAATTTATAGACCGCGGCAGGGCGTGTCTTCCGAAAAATATTGAAACTATCCCCGATAATAGTTTATGCTATAATTTTAAGAAAATGGCAGGGCATAACACCATGTGGCCGCAGGTTCATGCATCAAGAGGATGCCCTCATAACTGCGATTACTGCGCCTTGGTGGCAGCATTCGGCAGAAAGGTGCGCACACGTTCTCCGGAAAATGTAGTGGATAACATAGAAAGTGCCATTGATTTTTTTGACAAGGGACACCACAGGCTGACCCGCCTTTTATGGATAACCGATGATAATTTCTTTGCGGATAGGCAGTGGGCAATGGCGGTTCTTATTGAGATCATTAACAGGGGAATAAAATATTCCTTTACGGTTCAGGCAAGATATGAGGTAGGCTTTGATGATGAAATGCTGGAGCTTTTAAAGAAAGCGGGCTTTGATGAACTGGCAATGGGGATAGAATTTTTGGAGGATGAGGCGTTTAGGCTTAACGGTAAAAAGAGCAGCTATGAAGAAATTCTCCGATCGGTGAAGAATATTCAGAAGCATAATATAAGGGTGAGAGGGCTTTTCATAGTTGGTGCGGATAATCACACAGAGGGTGTAGGAAAGCGGCTTGCGGAATTTGTGATACATAATAATATCAGCGGTGTGCTTATTCAGTCAATGTATTTCATTCCGGGGACTGCCGCTTATGAGAGCCACAAGGACAGGCTTATTAAAGGGGACTGGTCAAGGTGTATCGGCAAGGTGGTGCATTATCCCGAAAAAATATCACCCTACTGTCTGCAAAAGGAGATAATAACCGCAAGCAGGATAATTTATTCACCAAAGCGGCTTATAAGTGCGATAATAAAAAAGAGGGGAGTGGAGCGCATTTTATTTATGGGCGAATATTTCTGGCAGCAAAGCGTGCGGCGGGAGCTGAAAAAGGAACTGCCCTATTTGAAGAAAATTTCCCGTGAGGCGGGGTATGAAGAATAAATTTTTTAAAATTATCCAACCTTTCCCCGAATTTTCCGACTTATATAGCGTAAACCGGTTTACATCATATTTATCGGGGTGAGAACGTGAAAGAAATCTTAAATGAAGAGCTTATTGAAAACACATATCTTTTCTGTGTAAAGCGTATTTCCGACAGTGAGGCGGCAAAGGATCTGGCGCAGGATATTCTGTATGAGGCTGTTCATGCGCTGAAATCGGGCAGGGAATTTGCAAGCTTTTATTCCTAGTATTGGCGAATGGCAAGGAACAAATACGCCGATTATATAAGGCACAAGCGCAGACCGCATTTGCCATTAGAGGAAGCAGGCGGTATAGCAGCCGAAATTGCCCCGCCTGTGGAAAAGCTTATTGCAGAGGAAGATATTTCCGCTTTGAATTATTCCCTTTCACGTCTTGCCTCGGTATACCGTGAAATTTTGATACGCTTTTATCTTCGGGAACAGTCTGTAAACGATATTGCCTCCGATCTGGGGATCCCTGTGGGCACGGTCAAGGGCAGGCTTTTCGACGCAAGAAAAAAGCTGAAGGAAGGGTTTGATAATATGAATAATATCGGTACTTACAGCTATGCCACTGCACATGTGGACTGGAACTGGGGCGGGGCGGCTATGCATGCTTCAAATCTTATGAACAGTTCAAAAATAGTTCAGCAGGTAATGGTTATCTGCCGTATGTCGCAAAAGTCTGTAAACGATATTGCGGACGAAATGGGTATCGCCCCTGTTTATCTTGAAGAAAT
Organism: uncultured Ruminococcus sp.; assembly: GCA_947174365.1. Taxonomy (GTDB): domain Bacteria; phylum Bacillota; class Clostridia; order Oscillospirales; family Ruminococcaceae; genus Huintestinicola. The sequence goes on from CAMWIR010000134.1 coordinate 7,147, forward strand.
TCTCGAAAAGATGACAGAGAAAAAGCTATTGATATGTCCCGCAAAGGGGAAATATCTTTCCAACTGCTGTGTATTCCCCAAGCAGGCTTATATGGAAGCAAAGTTGTACGCAAACAAGGCTTTTCATGACGGCGGTTTTCCCGAAAAAATCAGCGAAAAGCTGTTAGCAGTTAAAGATAAGATAACGTCCCTTGATTTTTACGGAAATCAGTTCGGCTACGGCTATCTTATGTGGCTGCTGTACAGTGCGGCGGAGGACATTTTCGGTGAAATCGGCAGAGATGAACACCTTGAAAAATACAAGGGAAAATATGCTGACGACGGACGGGAATATCAGATTACTATGGAGTATATTTTGCCCGACGAAAGCTTTGACGGTTCTCTTTTTAAAGAACTGAAAGAGGTAGGCTGGTCATGTCTGCATCAGAATTTTCATACGGCGGACCACGGCTATGTTACTTTTGTAAATGATTTCGAAGCACCGCCTTTTCCGAACGACGGCATACGTCCCGATGACTGGCGGCTGGGACGTGACAGATGGATAGACGGAAATAACATTTCTCTGCTTATAGACCTTGCGGAAAACCCCGAAAAAAAGCTGACGGAATATGAGGAGGAAAAGGCGGCGGATTTTCTGAAACACGGTTTGCTGAAAAAAGAGGGAGACAGACTTATCGTGCAGCTTCCGATTTTCGGAAGAACGGTCTACGATGAACTGTGCGGTATTATAAGATCGGAAATCGGGGGACCCCTGCTTTGTAACAAGCAAGAGAATTTTTCAGCGCTGCATTTTCCTTTGCCGTTTTATCCGCCTCGCCGCTTGCCTTTTCAGAATTTTTCCGCTCACGCTTAAGGTGTTCGGAAATGATCTCGTCCATTTCCTTTTGGGTAAAGGTCTTTTCCGCAGGCTTTTCCGGTGCTTTCCCCTCAGTTTCGGTAGGCTTGCTTGCAGGCTTTTCCGCCCTTTCGGTGGGCTTGTCTGCCTTTTCGGCAGCCTTGGCAGGTTCACTGACAGGCTTTTCATCTGTCTTGGTTTCACTCTCCGCAGCTGTAGTGGTCTTTTCATTCTCGTCCATGGTTTACACCTCCGTTTAAAGCCCGTCGGCTGTTAATTCCATGCTGCTTTTAACGTCATCAGCACGTTTCGGACATAAAAAATGCGCTCTCGGTTATACTTCCGAAAAACGCAAGATTTACATATGCTTGACCCTGTCCTCCACCTCGGCACGCTTAGCGTGCCTTTATGGTACGGGGCATTTTTACGCTCATTCCCCTCCCCCAAATACCTGCCGTGAATTTACATTTCGGTATTCCATAGACGTAAGACCCGTTTCCCTGCGGAAGCACTGTATAAATTTCAGTTCTTCGGGAAAACGACTTAGAGCCTGTTCACATAAAAGTATTGCAATTAAGAAAAAAGTATCATATAATAA
>CAMWIR010000135.1 GCA_947174365.1 uncultured Ruminococcus sp.
ATAAATGACAAATTTTTGATATTAATTTCTTTTGGGAAATGGTAAAGTATATATAACGAAACAAACAGAACGGCAAAACCAATCAAATTCATTAATTTTTAGGAGGAGATCATATGAAAAAATTCAACCGACTTATTGCAGCAGCGGCAGCCCTCAGCATTACAGCGAGCTTTACCGCCTGCGGAGAGACAGGAGACAGCGGAAGCGTAAATAACTCGTCCACCGAGACCTCAGCCGTTTCCACCGCTCCCAAGGAGCTGAACGAGGAAGATAAAGCCATGGTCGAGCAGATCGACGTGGGCGATGCAGAAAAGCTGGAAAACGGCACCGTAAAGTGGCTTTCCTGGTATGACATCAACCCTGCCGACGGTAAGCCCAAGCTTGCAGCTTTAGAGCTTTTCGAGAATAACTACGGCGGCAAGATCGAGTATATACCCACTACCTGGGACACCCGCTTCTCCGACCTTTCCACACAGGTTCTTGGCGGCACATCTCCCGACATCTTCCCCGGGCAGGAGGGCGACACCTATCCCTCAAAGGTAATTTCGGGAATGTTCGACCCCTGGGACGATTACCTTGATTTCAATGACGATTCCCTTTGGACAGAGGGTCCCAAGAGACTTTCCGACGTACATATGCTTGGCGGCAAGCATTATCTTGTAGCTACCGCCACCGACTCCAAGTGCATAATGATCTACAACAAAAAGACCATTGAGGAAAACGGCTTGCCAAATCCTGCCGAGCTTCTTGAAAAGGGCGAGTGGACCTGGGACGCATTCAAGGATATGTGCATGGATTACTGCGACCGTGAAAACGACAAATTTGCTTACGACAGCTGGTATTTTGAAACAAACTTCCTGCTTACCACAGGCGTTGCCCCCATATCCTCCGAAAACGGAGTTATCAAGAGCAACCTTATGTCCAATGAAATAGAGCGTGCGGAAAACTTCATGTACGACCTGAAGAAATACGACCTGCCTCTGCCCAAGGCCGAGTTTGACTGGAAGGAACAGCCCCACAGAATCAGCGAGGGCAAGACCCTGTTCTATCCTATCGGCACATGGGCGCTGTGGGAAGCAGACCTTTCCGCATACGGCGAGCAGGGCGATATAATGTTTGTTCCCATGCCCCGTGACCCGAAAGCAGATAACTACTATCTCCCCGCCAGCATGGACGCATATGTTCTCTGCAAGAGCGCAGGCAACCCCGAGGGCGCAGCAGCCTTTATGAAGTGCAAGCTCATTGCAGCAAAGGACGAAAACGCCCTTGCCCTTGAGGAAAAGCAGTACCGTGAGGATTACGGCTGGACAGATGAAATGGTAGAAATGTGGTATAAAGTAAGAGAGCTTACCGACGCTAACCCTGTAATAAACATACACGCAGGTCTCCCCACCGATGTTGCCAACATAGTTGACGACGGCATTAAGCAGGCCTCCTTCAACGGCACCGACTGGGCAGTTACAAGAGATAATATGAACGACCTTGTAAACACCACCATTGACGAGCTGAACGCCGAGATCAAGGAAAATTTCTCCTGATAATTAAAATTCATTTTTCAGTGTGTTTCCTCCCTCCGTGCGGGGGAGGGACACCCTCTGTATAACAATATCACAAGCATTTCCCGAAAAAAGGAGTAATGACAAATGAAAAAATTTATCGGTTACGAAAAGGGCGTGAATCTTGGCGGCTGGCTTTCACAGTGCTGTCATACAAAGGAGCATTACGACAGCTTTATCACCGAGGAGGATATAAAAAAAGCAGCCTCCTTCGGCATTGACCATGTCCGCCTGCCCATTGACTATAATCTTGTTGAGGATGCAAACGGCTCACCTGTTGAAGAGGGTTACAGGTATATCGACTCCGCCCTTGAATGGTGCGGGAAATATGGACTTAAAGTGGTCCTCGACCTGCATAAAACCGCAGGATATTCCTTTGACAAGGGAGAAAACGAAAACGGCTTTTTTGAAAGCGGGGAATTGCAGCAGCGGTTCATCTCCCTTTGGGAAAAGCTTGCAAAACGCTACGGCAAATATTCCGACCGTGCCGTATTTGAGCTTCTGAACGAAGTCACAGAGCAAAAATATTCCGACACCTGGAACGATATTATTTATAAAGCAATCGAAAAAATTCGCACCCACGCTCCGGACATCATGATCATAACCGGAGGCTATTGGCAGAACAGCCCCGACGCCCTGCCCGATATAGCAAAGCCCTATGACGATAAAGTTGTGCTCGGCTTTCACTGCTACGACCCCTTAAAATTCACTCACCAGGGCGCACCCTGGGTGGACGGTATGGACGTAAATTTCCGTATGGCATTTCCCGAAAACGAAATAAACACCGCTTTCTTTGAACAAAGATTCACCGCCGCCCTTAAAACCGCCGAGAAATATGACGCTCCCCTTTACTGCGGCGAGTACGGCGTAATAGACAGAGCAGACCCCAAGGACGTGCTGGCGTGGTATAAGGCAATAAACGCCGCATTCCTCAAATACGGCATATCCCGCTGCGCCTGGAACTTTAAAGAAAAGGACTTCGGCATCTCCGACGAATGGGCATCTCCCGTTATAGACGAGCTTGTTAAATATCTTTAATAAATAAGCCTTTATCAATGCATATTTTCTTAAATTTTTCATCAAGGGTTTAACCTCCTAAAAATAAACCCTGAAAATGCGGCTGCCCCGAACAGAGCAGCCGCATTTTTATATCTCTCTTTTTATTCTCCTGCTTCTTGCCTCCTGCCTCTAAACGAACAACTCTCCCGCCGTGTCCTTGTAATACTCCGCCTGCGCCCCCCAAAGCTTGGCATAAACCCCGCCTTTTAAAACAAGTACATCATGGCTTCCCCGCTCCACGATCTCCCCCTTGTCCAGAACAGCAATATCGTCGCAGAAACGGCAGGAGGAAAGCCTGTGGGAAATGTAAATAGCCGTCCTCGTCCCCACAATGGAGTTGAATTTCGTGTAAATGTCATATTCCGAAACAGGGTCAAGCGCCGCAGTCGGTTCATCCAGCACAATAAACGGCGCACCCTTGTAAACCGCTCTTGCAAGGCAAAGCTTCTGCGCCTCTCCCCCGGAAATTTCCACGCCCTTTTCGGAAAAATCCTTGTAAAGCACCGTGTCTATCCCGTCGGACATCTCTCCCAGCCTGTCGGAAAAACCCGCACGCCGCACGCATTCCTCCACAGCCTCCCTGTCATACTCCGTGTCCGCCGCCACATTCTCCGCTACAGAAAAGGAGAACAGCGCCGAATCCTGAAACACCACCGAAAACAGTTCCATATATTCCTTTATGCTGTATTTTTTTATGTCAATGCCGTTGAGAGTGATCACGCCCTCGGTCGGGTCATACAGCCTGCAAAGCAGCTTTATAAGAGTGGATTTTCCCGAACCGTTTCGCCCCACCAAAGCCATTTTCTCCCCTATCCTCCATTTAAGGTTAATGTCCTTTAAAATAAGCTCCTCCGTCCCCGGGTACTTGAAATAAACGTGCCTGAACTCAAATTCATACTCGTTGTCGTCACGCTTTTCCGTGGGAAGCGTACCCATATATTTGTCGTCGGGAATGTCCAGAAAATCGAATACTTCCTTGCAAAAATCCGACCTTACTATTATCTGCCCGATGTTCCCCGATGTGGACATTATTCCAAACTTTATTTCGTTGAAATACATTACAAAAGCAACTATCTCTCCGGGACTCATCAATCCCCCCGCAGCCCTCAGCACCGCAAATCCGTACATGATCACCGTGACCAAAAGCTGCACTATATTATCCAGTAATTCCACGGGATAGGTCTTTTTTAATACCTCCTCCTCTTTTTCCGAAAATTTATCATTAGCCCTTGTCAGCATTTGCAGCATTAATTTCTGCTCTCCGTATATGCGGATCTCCTTGCCGAAACGGTAGTTGTAAACAGTTCTCGCCAATGCCGAATTTCCTACACGATGCGCCTCATTCACCCCCTCGTCCGATAACGCCTCATGGTCGTATTTCACCAAAACAGGCATTATAATAAAGCTGACTATTGCAATAAGCGCCGCCGACAGCAGAATTACTGCAATAAATCCACAGGGGGACTGTATAAATCCCATAAAACCGCCCGTCACCGCAGGTTTTGTAAAAACTATGGGAGCAATAAGTATGACCCCGATCACAACTCGCATGATACTGTATGCGCCCGTGGATAAATAGCTGATCACAGCCTCAATGCCATAACCCGTCAAATATCTTTGAGCATTCTGATATTTGTACTTTGTATCCGTGCTTTCCGCCCTGTGATAATCCATTGTAAGAACCTTGTCCCACAGCTTTTTTTGCGAAAAGCTGTCATAGTTGAATTTATGGGCGTTTTTGTGCATGGAAACAAGCTGCTCGATTATTCCTGCCAGCAGTGTTATGCCGCAAATTACCGCCGCCCTGATAAGCAGCTCCGAAACAGGCTTTGCTGCCGCAATACCGTCTATTACAAGACTCGATAAATATATACCCGAAAATGTTCTTATTACTTCCGGAAAAAATTTTATTGTTGTCCGGAATACCTGCCCTTTGTCGCAAGCCTCAATAAATTCAATGCTGCGTTTTACTATCCTTAATTTTTCTTTAAGGGAAAGTCCGCCATCGTCCTTTTTCTTCTTACTCATATTCCTCCCTCCTCTGCCGGTCTCTCATGACCGAATATAGAATTTCCCCCCGCCGCCGGGGGGCAGGAAATTAGTTTAATATCTCTCATATTCCTGCCTCCTCTGCCAATTTCTCATCATTGTAATAGCTTGATTGAAGCGAAAAAAGCTCCGCATATTTTCCGCCCATTTCCATAAGCTCCGAATGAGTGCCGCACTCTGCCGTTTGTCCGTTTTCAATAAGGATTATCTTATCGCAAAAGCGTGTGGATGCCAGCCTGTGAGAAATAAATACGCTGGATTTTCCCTCTGCAAATTTCGTGTAGCTGAGATACATTTCCTGCTCCGCAATTGAATCCAAAGCCGCCGTAGGCTCGTCCAGCAGCAGCACCGAGGAATTCTTGTGCAAGGCTTTGGCAAGCGCAAGCTTTTGCACTTCTCCTCCCGACAAATCCACCGAATCCGAATAAACTCCCCTTACAAGATGAGTGTCAGCCCCCTTTTCAAGGCTGTTTACCTTATCCAAAAGCCCAGACTTTTTAAGGCAGTCCATGAGTTTTTCCTTATCGTAATCCGTCTGTCCCGTTACATTCTCCCCAATGGTCGCCGCAAAAGGCGAAATATCCTGAAACACTGTGGAGAACAGCTTAAAATATTCCTCTCTGTTATACTCGTTCACAGGCACGCCGTTAAGGAGGATTTCCCCCTCCGTAGGGTTATAAAGCCCGCACATAAGCTTAACGATCGTAGTCTTGCCCGCTCCGTTATGCCCCACCAAAGCAAGCTTTTCGCCCTTGTGAAGCGTAAATGAAAGATTTTTTATCGTAGCCTCATCCGCTCCCGAATATTTGTAGGAAACATTCTTAAATTCAATCTCGCATTCACCCCACGGCAAGGGCTGCCCCTCTCCCCTGTTAGTCTTGTCCTCCATTTCCAGATATGCACGGACATAGTTTATGTTGTTGGATATCCACTGATATCCCGAGAAATTGTTGAACCAGTCGCTCGTAGCCCCCGACAGCCGCATTATCGAGTTAAAGTACAGCACAAAATCACCCGGTCCTATATTCCCCACAGCCACCATGTAAATAGCATATGCGTAAGCTGCAAAATTCCCCAAGGACATTATTACAGTGGACAGCATCTCATGTCTGAATTCCCATGCGTCCTGCTGCCTGTACCACTCCATGCGCTCCTTAAAAGCCCTGATAAATCCTTTGTTCAAAAGATTTTCCAGACTGAACAGCCGCACATCCTTGGCTCTTGAAACATCCCCCGCCGCATTTTTGATGTAATTTAATTGCCTCTCGCTGTTCTGCCAGTTGTCAGCCATGTTCCATATCCAGTTCATCTTGTGGCGGTTAATATAAAAACAAAGCGCCGCAGGGATCGCTACAATAGGCACAAGCCAGATACTCAGCGTTGAGAGTATAGCAGAATATGTGAAAAACTCTGCAATGTGCCGTATGCTCCCCCGCAGATTTATGGGCGTGTTATAGCTTGTCACATGCGCCCCCTCTATTGCCTTGTTGAGCTTGTCGCTGTTTTCCGAGCTTTCGTTGTTTTCATAATCGGTGGTCATGCACTTTTCCATAAGCATTTTCATAAAATGAGCGGACGACTTTGCAAACCCCACATTGTTAAGGTACAGCTCCGAAATTGAAAAAATATATCTGCTCACTATAAAAGATCCCGCACATATCAGCAGAACAGATATGTTCAGCCCCGATAACGCCAGATCCACCACATACTTGTTTATGTATGTGTCCGTCAGATTCAGGAAAAACATAGACAGTGCAAAGCTAAAGCAGCATATCACTACCTTTTTATCCCCCTGCCATATATGCTTCATGGCGTAAATAAGATTTTCTGTAATGCCGTACTTGTTCTTTTTCAGCTGTTCACGGTATTTTTTGTCATTCTCTTTTTTCTTCGCCCCGCCGTATTTTGCAACCTTTACCATATCGCAGCCCCCTTGTCGGATTCGGTCAATATTTTTTGGATCATAAAAAACACTCCTTTGACATTCAAAAACGAAGTAAACTTACATCTCCGCCCTTTATTTTTATTATACTCAAAAAATATTTCCCGTGGGGATTTTTTCATGAACGGTCAAAATATTGCACGAACGGCAGGAAAACTATTTCAGCGGCAGCATTAACTCCGTAGCAAAAACCCCCTCTTCATTCTGCCTGTTCACATATCCCCCGTATTTTTGCGTAATTCTGTCAATGCGAAATATTCCGTACCCATGCATATCCCCCTGCTTTGTGGTAATGTATCTGCCTCCGATTTTTTTGACCTTTCCCGCCGAATTCTGCACCGATAAATAAAACTGATTTTTCAGCTTTCCGATGTAAATTCTGATAAACCTCTCCCCCTCGGGCAAACCCGCACAAGCCTCTATCGCATTGTCCAGCAGATTCCCCATAACAGCGCAAAGCTCCACATCCGACATACAAAGCCCCCCGGGCACATTCGCCTTTACATTCACAGGGATATTTTTATTTTCCGCCGTTGTCAGTTTTGAATTAAGCACCGCGTCAGCCATAACATTCCCCGTCTTGATAACCGTGTCCACCGTGGCAAGGTCCTCCGTAAGCTCCGATAAATAATCCCCCAGCTTGCCGTACTCACCTCCGTCCAGAAGTATCTTCATATTCTGAATGTGATTGCGGTAATCATGCCGCCAGCCCCGCACCTGATTGTACATATTGCGAATTTCCAGAGTGTGATTTTCAATAAGCTCACTCTGAAACCGCTCTATCCGCTTGTCCGTCACCGAAATCATCAGCTTGTTTATAACATAAAAAGCAATGACCGACAGCGCCGCCAATATTCCTATAATTATAACATACTTCAATCTTTTATCCTCCTTTTCACTTTCCCGAAATTTATCAATTACCTACCTCGTATAATATTCAATAAATTTCTTATTGACCTCACTCCGCAGCCGCCTCGATAACGGCACTTCCTCACCGGTTTCAAGGATTACCGCATTTTCCGTGATAGACCTTACCTGCCGCAAATTCACTATGTATGACCTGTGGCAGTGAATAAACCCCGTAAGGTCTTCAAATTCGCTTATACTCATGCTGCACATAACAGCAGTATTGTCATCCAGCCTGACCTGTGCCTTTCTCCCGAAAGCCTCAATGCAGGCAATGCTGTCCACAGGAACGTGCCGCATTCCCTCTTCCGCCGTTATTGCGATCTCACGGGGACGTTCTCTTCCCGCCGCATATTTGTCCAGCACCGCAAACAGCTTTCCCTCGTTCACAGGCTTGAGCAAATAATGCAGCGCCTCCACATCATACCCCTCTCCCATGTAATCGGAAAAGCCCGTGATGAAAACAATTGGCAGCATATCGCCCTTGCTCCGCAGTTTCTTTGCCAGCTCCATGCCGTTGATACCTTTCATTTCAATGTCGAGCAGCAGCAGTCCGCAAGGGTGATCGGGATACAGGAACAAGAACTGTTCTCCGCTTTCATATTCCGCCACATTCACACCGAAAGGCTTTCGCTCCGCCCATTTGCAAACCAGCTTTCGCAGGTGCTTTACCTGCTCTTCATCATCATCACATAAAGCAATATTGATCTGCATTTTTTACACTCCCTCAAAACAGCTTGCAGCCGCAATTTTAAAAAATTTCCGTAAAAAATCATTATCAATTAATCATATTATTCACCCAACTTTTTCCCGCCCATTTTCAGCTTTAAAAACGGCTTGAACCCAAGCCTTGCATACCAATCATAAACATGAGTGTAATGAATGAATACTTTGCCGCACCCCTGCTTTTTCAGTTCCTCCGCAGCCAACGAAACCATTTTAAGTCCTATCCCCTGCCGCCTGAATTTCGGCACAGTCCCCACGCAGCCAATACTACCAACCTTTTCTCCGTCTCCCGACAGCAAGCAAATAACATCATCTTCTAATATGCAGAACGAAGC
>CAMWIR010000136.1 GCA_947174365.1 uncultured Ruminococcus sp.
ATTTTACTATGAAAACGGTTACTTGTCAAGAGGTTTTTGTAAAAATCTTCTAAAAAATTAAACAAAAATAAGAGGCAGAAAAAATCTGATCTCTTACTTCTAACCTTTAAAAGTTTACCGCGCCCAATTTTTCATAAGCTTTCCGCAGAATATCCTTTGAAACGGGATAAATGCCGCTTGCACGGACAGGCTTATCGAATTTTATCAAACGGAAGATCACGTAATTTTCCTCGTGTTCTTCATCCGAGTAAAAGGCGGCTTCGATATATTCGTCCTTTAGTGCATAATAATTTACGGGGGTAAGCTTTACCAAGCAGTCCGCATCGCCGCCCTTATCCGCTGCCTGCTGCATTTGACCGCATAAGTCCTCAAAATCGCAGGCAACATAATTCACGCGCTTGCAGCGCATGGAGGCAAGCCGCTTTTTTAAAGGCGGCTCTGACGTTTGCTTTTTACGGAACAAATCAAACAGGCTCATAATGTGTCTCACCGTTCTATAAAAATTATTGTGTGCATTTTATGCGCATTTGCATACTTGCATATTTGCACTATTGCCTCTTGCCCAGCAAATTCTTATACATTTTCAGCCGCACAGGATCGCGGTGTTCGGGCTTGATAAGATAGTAAACATAGCTTTCCAGCACATCGGAGGGGTGAAGCATACGTCCCTCTATCTTGAAATTTTCAAAGCCCATGGGAACGTATTTTTCAAATATCTGTTCGGGGGTCACATGGGTGTCATAACCTACCGTTTCATAAAAATCCATGCTCATGTTGGGACAGGGAAATTCCTTCTCGGGAATGGGCTTTAATGCCACTCTGTCGTTTCCGAAAACCTGCAAATTATGCTCAAACTGCCGCTCCCCCAGAAATTCATAATGCTTCTTTCTGCGGCGGCACTTAGGAGAGCAGTAGGGGTTTATGAGTATCTCCGCTTTTTCCTTATGAGGTATCTTTTCCAGTTCATCAAAGCGGTTGTTGAAGTTGTAATCCAACACCACCAGCTTGTAGTCCTTTTCCATTTCCGCCGTAAGCCCGTCAAGATCTTCTATCTGTTTTACCGTGGAGGAAATAAGTGGATACTGCGGGTATTTTTCACGGATATATTTTTCCAGCACCGGGACGTTTACTATTATTTCGTTAAGACCGTTTTCCGCAATTCTCGTTATCATATTGCAAAAAGGGTCGGCAAGGTGCTTTTCGGTAACAAGTGGATTAGTGAAGGAATACCTGATCGGAATACCCCTGCTGTTGTATTCTTTTATTATCATGTCGATAAATTCCCGCCTCACCGCTCCTGTGGCAGTGCGCCCGCCGTTCCATGCGGCAGGGGGGAAACAGCCGTAGGAGGAGGCAATCTTTACCCCGGGGTAAAAATACTCCGGGTGACTTTGAAGCAGGTCTGCCGTGAACAGATTCATTTTATAATTTCCGCAGAAATCGGGCAGGTGAAAATTTATACTCATTTTATAAACCAATCCTTAATTTAAAGTTGCCGATATGTAGAGTGACGTTTTAGGAAAACATTTTATTTGCCCGATTCCTTTGCCGCAAGGCTTGCCTTGATGAAATCCGCAAAAAGCTTGTGGGGCTTGTTGGGTCTGGACTTGAATTCGGGGTGGAACTGAACTCCCACAAACCAAGGATGATCGGGATTTTCCACAATTTCGACCAGCCGCTCATCGGGAGAGATCCCCGCAAGGCGCAGCCCCTTTTCGGTAAGGGCGGTACGGTAAGCGTTGTTGAACTCCCAGCGGTGGCGGTGGCGCTCGTAAATAAGCTCCTCGCCGTATATCTCACGGCACTTTGAGCCTTCGGCAAGCTTGCAGGGATACAGTCCCAGCCGCATTGTGCCGCCCTTTTCGGTAACGGTTTTCTGGCTCTCCATTATATCTATCACAGGGTGAGGCGTGTCGCCGAATTCGGTGGAGTTTGCACCGCAAAGACCAAGTACATTGCGTGCATACTCAATAACCTCCATTTGCATTCCGAGACATATCCCAAAGGTGGGGATATTGTTTTCACGGGTGTAGCGAATGGCTTCTATCATGCCCTCGATACCCCTGTCGCCAAAGCCGCCGGGAATAATTACGCCGTCGCAGCCAGCCAGCATTTCACGGGCGTTTGCCGCTGTAAGCTCTTCGGAATTTATCCATTTTATATCCACCTCGGCGTCATTGACAATTCCGCCGTGCCGCAGAGCCTCTGCTACGGAAAGGTATGCATCGTGAAGCATTACATATTTGCCCACAAGCCCTATGCAGACGGATTTTTCCGCCGCCTTTGTCCGCTCCACCATTTGAGTCCATTCGGTAAGATCGGGCTCTCTGTCCTCCAGACCAAGGTGGTGGCATACCGCCTTTGCAAGCCCCTCCTTTTCCAGCCACAGGGGCACTTCATAGAGGGAGGGTGCAGTAAGATTCTGAATAACGTCCTCCGGGCGGATATTGCAGAACAGAGCGATCTTATGGCGCATATCCTCGGGAATTTCCTTTTCGCTGCGGCAGACGATTATATTGGGCTGAATACCTATGCTCAGAAGCTCCTTTGTGGAGTGCTGGGTAGGCTTTGATTTAAGCTCCTCCGACCCTGCAATATAGGGCACCAGCGTCACATGAATGTACATGGCATTATTCCTGCCCACTTCCGTTACCACCTGGCGGATAGCCTCCAGAAAGGGAGTGGACTCTATATCGCCCACAGTGCCGCCTATTTCGGTAATAACAATGTCGGTGTTTGTTTCCTGCCCGACTCTGTAGACTTTATCCTTTATTTCATTGGTTATATGAGGGATTACCTGCACCGTACCGCCCAGATAATCGCCTCTGCGCTCCTTGTTAAGCACTGTCCAGTATATTTTTCCCGTAGTGACGTTTGAATTTACCGAGAGATTTTCGTCAACAAAACGCTCATAGTGACCAAGATCCAGGTCGGTCTCTGCACCGTCGTCGGTAACGAACACCTCTCCATGCTGATAAGGGGACATAGTTCCCGGATCTACATTTATGTAGGGATCGAATTTCTGAATAGTCACCCGATAGCCCCTTTGCTTCAGAAGTCTGCCCAGGGAGGCTGCTGTTATCCCCTTGCCCAGTCCCGACACAACGCCGCCGGTAACAAAAATATACTTAGTTGGCATTATTATTTCCCATTCCTTTCGGCTTTGTAAATGCTAAATTACACTATTATTTTTATTATATCATTTTTTTCGACAAAATGCAAGTCTTTAGGAAATTTTATTGGATTAATATTTTGTGTGGCGTTTGTTAATTTTATTTATAGGTAAAATGTCAATAATCGGGAAATATTTTTTATAGTGCATCACCGCCGAGCAGCAATATATAAGCCCCAAAAGTCAATGCGCATTACAGCAGACAGTATTTCCGGTATAAACATCAATCTCATACAAAACATTGCTTTCCGAACGGAGCATTATTTTTCCGTTATCCATGCTTACAATTTCCTCAAACCATATATCGGGAAGCACGCTGTAACATTGTCTGCAGATTCGGCTTTCCGAAATGTCTTCAAAGGGCATTTTCAGCCAATATACAACAGCGCCGCAGCCTATAACAACACAGAATTTTTCATCCCCGGATATTTTTGCAGCGGCAGGGTCGCCGTACATTTCGGCAATTTCCGAAATTTTTCTGCCGCTTTGCTTGTCAATAAGATATGCGGTTTCGTATTCGTTTGATATTATGTATTTTTTGCTTTCGGCAAGCAGCATAGATTTGTCCTCCTTTTGAATCCTCATACATTTACATCAGCTGACATATAAAAATCGCAAAAATTAGAAAGGCATTAATCGGAAAGCCCCGAAAATCCGTTATCGGTAAAAAATTTTTCACCTCCTCAGCAAACTTGGGATTGCAGTTTTCAAGGTTAAGTTCATATTGTTTTCCGTAAAGATTGTCCTTTCGGTTACCGCATTTTAAGGTATTTTTATAATTATATCTTACTATATTTGACCGAATATGTCAAGGGATTTTTCATGATAGCTCCCCGAACACCATCATACCGAAATTTCTAATTTTTCGCCGTAAAGATCTCCTTTAACCCTATCAGCAAAATAAACCCCGAAAAACACTTGCCGAGTATCTCCGAGCCTGCAAAGTCCGCAAGAAGCGCCCCTGCCGCCGCTCCTATAACGCCAGTCATTATCGCAGGCAGCAGAGGTTCTATCTTCATAAGCCCGTTTTTGCGGTGGAGAATACAGGAAAGCAGCGCTATGGGCAGAAAAAAAATAAGATTTATCCCTTGGGCTTCCAGCTGGGGAACGCCCATAAACGCCGTCATCCAGATAATAAGCACCATGCCGCCTCCCACTCCCATAGAGGCAAGCAGTCCCGTAATAAATGCAGCAAAAAGGGTCAGAAGCTCCGTCACAGCATAAGCCCCCTTACCCCTGCCGCAATAAGGATAACGCCGAATATCCTCGAAAGCCATTTTGTGGGTATCTTTTTCATAAGCGCCGTACCCAGAAGCGCCCCCAACAGCCCCATGGGGATAAGAGGCAGCGTTTCCTTAATATCAAAACCGACCCTTTGCCCGTAAAAAAATGCCGACACCGCCGACAATGGCAGGGTTATCGCCAGTGAACATGCGTGAGCTTTTTTGGCCTCCATTCCCTGCCCTTTCAACATAGGCACAGCGATAATTCCGCCTCCCGACCCGAAAAATCCGTTGGCGATACCCGTTACCGCCCCCAGCAGCCCCATTTTTACTTTCCTGTCCATACACATTCTCTCCTTTGCATATTTTCTCACTGCTGCATTTATTATCCGCAGTTTTCGGGAAAATATTTAAAGGAAATACAAATGCCGCGACCGCACTGCTGCATGCCGGGGGATATTTGTACCTGTTACTCATCAAAGAACTTCACCAGCGACACATGACCCTCCAATTCTTCAAAGCCGTTTTTTCGGTAAAATCCGTAGGCGGGAGCGCTGCGTTCGGTTTGCAGGAATATGTGGGTCACGCCCTTTTCCTTGGCAATACGGATAACATCACCCAAAAATGCCGTTCCCCTGCCCGAACCCTGCTTGTCAGCCCGTATGCAAAATTCAAAAATGTAATACTCCGTCCCCTGCCACCAGTGACGTATGCAGCCCATGGAAAGCCCTATCAGCTCCCCGTCCTCAAAAAGTCCGACGGTAAGGGAGCTTTTCTCGCCCGTAAGCTCATCAAGATAGCTGTCCAGCTGCTCTTCATCGCTCCAGTCGTCATTCCAGGGGGCGTTCATGAAAACCTCCTTGAAAAGCGCTTTTATTTCATTTCGGTTTTCTTTACCAAGCTCTTTTGATGTAAACATTTTGCTAATATCTCCTCTCATATCAATTGCCGACAAATATTTGACGGGAGCATATGCCTTTAACAAAACGCTCCCGTCTTTTTTTACATATATAATTATGCTACTACAGCTTCCTGAACGCCTGGAACACATAATACAGCACCACAAACGCCAGATTATAAAGCAGTACCCTTGTAACCGTAAGTGCAACCATGGAGTTCAGCAGCACCAGAGTGAGCGTCAGCAGAATACCTACCAGAATAGCAGCCGCCTGTATGGTAACGCCTGCGGAAATTATGCTGCGCAGCCTGTTCGCTCCCAGTATTAGCTGCGCAAAGGACGAAAATCTGCCCGAACAGCTGAGAGTGGAGGCTTTTTTCGGCTCGTACTCCGTGACCTTTTCAAAATCTGGGTGAAGCCTGAAGGGTATGAGCTTGAACATATTCGGCGATACCTCGAACATTTCCGAAAGCCTGTTGACGGAAAGCATTGAATCCACCGACCGCAGCATTACAGCCACGTGCTCCTTTTCCAGCTCCCTCAAAGCGTCCCCTATTTTGTAAGAGGGCGCAAGAGCTATTATGAACATGGCGGACAGCTGCCCCGAAATGGACAGATAAACCGCTATCCTGCCCCCTGTGGTGTATTCGCTTTCCTTTGCGGGAGAGGGCAGCCCCTCAATACTGTGATTCTGCATAAGCTCTCTGTTGCCCAGCAGCACACGCCTGTTGTTTATCCAGCCGCAAAGTCCCATGGAGTCCTCATACATATAGCTTTCCACCGGGTTGAGCATTTCCGTCTTGCCCACTATTATATCGTAGAACATACTCTTTAATATGCTGCCCGACTGGCTCGTAAGGCTTGCCGCCTCCACGATCGCCTCGTCAATGCTGGAATCGGGGAAGCTTTTTATATTTATAAGGCTTATGCTTCCCGGAGGAAACAGCTGAGCCGCATCCACCAATACGCTGTTGACCTCGCTGAACTGCTCCACGCTGTCATATCCGATAATTACCCCCTGATTCCTGCTGTACAGCTTTGAAGCTTTGTTAAGGGGCAAATGGGACACCAGTGTCATGGAAAAGCAGCTGCACGCCGCAATACACCCGGTGGCAGTGGAAAATCCCACGCACATCGCTCCCGTAGGTCCGTGAACGGATACCCCCATAAATCCCGCCAAAAGCCCTATAAGCACGCTTGCCACAAGGATTATCGGGGTAACAATACGGCAGAACCTATCTGCACCGTCCGAGGCATAGGAGTTTTTAAGGAAATTCCTTACTATCTCCGTTTTCTTCATACCCGCCAGTACCGGGAAATCCGTCAAAGCCCCTCTGGTAAAATTCTGAGCAGCGTTTTCATCCTCCACGGTAAACAATGCATAATGCTCCCCGTCCGAGGAAACATAAGCAAAATTGCGCTGCGCTCTTGTTACCATAAGCAGCTTTCCGATAGTGTTGAAGATCAGAGAACCTATGGCAACAGGCGTGTAAATATACACAAAGCCGCTTTGGATCATCATATAGGGCGCAAATATAGCAGTAATAGAGGTTATAAGCGCTGCCATAAGAGTCAGCGCAGACAATGAGTCTGTATCCGCCTTGAATGAGAATATTTTCCCAATGCCGTTTATCACTGTCTGATAAGCGATTATCCCCGCAGCCACACCCAGAAGATTATTTATCAGAATGAATTTCGTAACATTCTCGCCCTGCCTGCTGATAAAGGGAAATTCCTCCAGCACAGGCATTTCAAGATCGTTTGCCATAGCAATGTATGCGCTCAGCACAAAACACACTGCCAAAAGCAGCAGCCGCAGCAGCAGTCTGCCCTTTTGAGTGTCTATATCCTTTGTAATGCTTTCAACATCGCTGTAGCTTTCAAAATCCTCAACAGATTCTTCTCTTGTTTCCGCATCTTCCTCCTCGGTGTTTTCTTCCTCGTCGCCTACCAGCTTGAAGTCCTTTATCTTCTTTTCCCGCCGTTCCATAAGAGCGGAAATTTTATCCTTTTCCGCCTCAGCCTTGGCGGCGTTTATCTGAGCGGTATCCTGTAAAATTTTATCGGAAAGATCCAGATCTATATCGGAAATATGCTTGCGCTCAATGGGTGCAGCCCTGCGTATTTTCCGGATATCACCCAAAAGCTCCGAATCCTCTTCTTCCTCGTCGCCCTTGGCCATAAGCTTGTTAAATATGCCTGTGGTAAAGCCCTTTAACGGAGATGTTTCACTGCGGACATTCTCCCGCTTCGCGTGCCCCGGGGCTTCATATTGGCTGAGGATAGCCTCCACATCGTCCTCCTCGGCGTAAATCAGACCGGCAATACCCTCCTCGGCCTTTCTTACGGGCTTTTTCTCCGCCTCGGCACGCTGCTTGTACTTCTTTTCGTAAACCTGGGGGCGCTCCATTTTTTCCGAAAGGCTTGCGCCCTTGTTGTTGTTGAGCCGCTCGTCATTGGCTATACTCTCGAATATCTCGTCCCTTGCCTCATCGGAAAACAAAGGGCTGCTGCCGTACTTGCGGTCAAAATCATCCTCTTCCTCATATCGGGAGTGAATACCCGCCCCAAGGAAATTATCATCGGCGTCAAAGCCGTGCTTGCGCTTTACTTTCACCTTTTTTTTCAGCTTCGGGTCATCTGCAGGAGTTTTTGGAGACATATCTTTAGCGGTCTCATCCCGAACAGCTGCATTTTCCGAAGCCGCAGGAACAGGCTCGGGTGCGGATATGGGTTCTTCCGGCTTTT
The DNA here is from genome assembly GCA_947174365.1 of uncultured Ruminococcus sp. Classification (GTDB taxonomy): domain Bacteria; phylum Bacillota; class Clostridia; order Oscillospirales; family Ruminococcaceae; genus Huintestinicola. The sequence continues at coordinate 8,042 of CAMWIR010000136.1, forward strand.
TCAGTTCCGTTGTAAAGCCTGTGTGCACAGGCTTACCCTCTGCCATAAGTTCATCCGAGGTCTTAAGCTCATCCGGCATAAATTTGCGGTCGTAATCTCCGCTCAGAATCTCATAATCCACCTGCTTTTTCTTCTTTATGCGGTCGTTTTCCCGCAATACCTCTTCGCGCTTTTTCTCCCGCACAGCCTTTTCCGCCTGAGCCTTTATTTCCTCCCTTGCCTTTATCTCTTCGGGACTTGGGTAATCCGAAGAAAGGGAAATATTTATCCCGCTCAGGTCAATGTCCGTGGTGGATTTTCGGCTCCGGAAGATCTCCTCCAGTCCCGAATCCTCGTAATTCTTGGTTGCAGGATAGCTGTTTAAAATATCATCCAGCGCACTATCTCCGCCGACAGCACCCTCGCCGCCGGTTTTATGATATTCATTTAATATATTATCCAGTGAATATTTACCGTCAGCCAAATCCGCTGCCACCCTTCTTGGTTAATTAATAATTAATGATGATTTGTATGT
>CAMWIR010000137.1 GCA_947174365.1 uncultured Ruminococcus sp.
ATTCCTGTCAAGAATAATGCAAAATAAAAAACAGGTATTAGACATATTGCAAAAAGCGTGGTATACTAATATCAGAACTTAAAGGAGGCGTTTAAAATGGCGGAAGCTTCCGACAGATACGGCATTATTTTTCAAAATCTTGCCGACGCAGGCTGTGAAAAGGAAACGGCTGAAAAGTGTACGGAGCTTATTCTTGCGGAAAAGTACGAACAGGCTCTTGCACTTATAAAGCCGCAGAAAAAACGTCTGCTTGAAGAAATACACGCAAATCAAAAGCGGGTGGACAGTCTTGATTTTCTTGTTTACAAAATTGAGAAATTATGTCCCCGTGTCAATTAAAGAAAGGTTGGTAATCTTATGGCAAACATTGAAAAGCTCGAACTTACAAACGAATGGGATAAAACTTTCCCGAAAAGCGAAAAGGTTGACCACAGCAAGGTGACATTCCGCAACCGCTATGGAATTACACTTGCGGCGGATATGTACGTCCCCAAAAACGCCGATGGCAAGCTTGCGGCGATCGCTGTCTGCGGACCGTTCGGTGCGGTAAAGGAGCAGTCTGCGGGACTGTATGCCCAGACAATGGCTGAATGCGGCTTCCTGACTATTGCGTTTGACCCGTCCTTTACTGGAGAAAGCGGCGGTACTCCAAGATATATGGCTTCTCCAGACATAAATACCGAGGATTTTCAGGCGGCTGTGGACTTCCTTTCCGTTCAGGAAAATGTTGACCACGAGCGTATAGGAATTATCGGAATATGCGGCTGGGGCGGAATGGCTCTGAATGTTGCCGCACTTGACACGCGCATAAAGGCGACGGTCGCTTCCACAATGTACGATATGAGCAGAGTCAATTCGCAGGGCTATTTTGACGAGGAGAACAGCGAGACAGCACGTTACGAAAAACGCAAAGCTATGTGCGCACAGCGAATTGCCGACTACAAAAGCGGAAGTTATGAGCTTTGCGGCGGAGTTGTTGACCCGCTCCCCGACGACGCGCCTTTCTTTGTAAAGGATTATTACGATTACTACAAAACTAAAAGAGGCTATCACGCCCGTTCGCTTAATTCAAACGGCGGTTGGAACAAGACAGGCTGTATGTCGTTCCTCAATCAGCCTATTCTTTGCTACAGCAACGAGATACGCAGTGCGGTGCTTGTCATTCACGGCGAAAAAGCACACTCCTGCTATTTCAGCAGGGACGCTTTTGCAAATATGATGAATGGCAATCCCTGTCCCGAAAACAAGGAGCTGCTTATTATCCCGAACGCTGTTCACACCGATTTGTACGACAGGACCGATATTATTCCTTTTGATAAAATGGAACAATTTTTCAAAAATAATTTGAAATAAAAATTGCAGAATTAGGAGGGAAAAACGTGAATATTCTGATATTGAACGGAAGTCCGCGCCCCAACGGAAATACGGCGGCTATGGCGGAATACTTTGCAGAGGAAGCGAAAAAGCAGGGACATAAGGTTTCCCTTATTCAAATCGGCAATAAGGATATTCGGGGGTGCAAAAACTGCGACGCCTGCCGCAAAACGCTTGACGGAAGCTGTGTTCAGCAGGACGATATGCAGGAGGTTTTCCCTCTTATGAGAGAATGTGAAATGCTTGTTATTGCTTCTCCGATATATTATTACTCAATGACAGGGCAGATGCATTGTGCGATTGAGAGAATATATGCTTTTGAAAGACTTCCGAAAATAAAAAAGGCGGCATTGCTTTTAAGCGCAGGCGGAGGGGGATTTACCTCCGCAATTCAAACCTATAAGGACGCTATAATTGGACACATGGGCGCAAAGGATATGGGAATTGTAAAGTCCACAGGAAACGGGGCAAGGTCGGAAGCAGTCCGCAAAGAGATACAGGCAATTTTTGGCAAATTTTAATAATATTATTCGGAAAGGAAATTTCTCCAATGACAATAGATGAAGTAATAGCAGGCTTCTGCGATAACCCGCCCGAAAATGCAGAGCGTGACAAATACGCTCAGGAACTTTTCCAAGAGGCAATAAAAATCGGCATGGAATTGAATAATCAGTATCATACTCCCGATGAAATTCGCAAAATTATGGGACGGCTCACAGGCAGAAAAATTGACGACAAGTTTCGTATGTTCCCGCCGTTTTACACGGATTTCGGCAAGAATATCAAAATAGGCAGGGACGTTTTTATCAATTCGGGCTGTCATTTTCAGGATCAGGGCGGAATTGAAATAGGCGACGGCGCGCTTATCGGACACAACGTCGTACTTGCCACAATAAACCACGACTTAAATCCCTCAATGAATAGGGTCAACCACTATGCTCCCATAAAAATCGGAAAGCACGTCTGGATAGGTTCAAACGCAACTGTTTTGCAGGGTGTCACTATCGGTGACTGGTCGGTAGTTGCGGCAGGGGCTGTGGTAACTCGTGACGTCCCGCCAATGACGGTTGTAGGCGGAGTTCCCGCAAAAATACTGAAAACAATTTCGGAAAACGATAAGGAAAGGGAAAATTAAAATGAAAAAATTTCTTGATATAATTCTGACCTTTTCCCTTGCTTTTGCAATGACAGCCTGCGGGAATTCCGAGCAGGAGGTTACTGCGGAAAATTCGGCAGCAACAACAAGCACAAAAACGAGTACTGCCGTTTCCGAAAAAGAGAAAAGCAAGTCCGAAAGCGGGGAGGAAAATTCCTTGAAAAACAATACCCAATTTAATTTTGAGACAAAAACCGTCACTCTCAACAGCGGCTATGAAATGCCGATTTACGGTCTCGGCACTTACAGTCTTACGGGCGAGGAATGTGTGCAGTCCGTTACGGCGGCTTTGGAAAACGGCGTGCGGCTTATTGACACGGCATATATGTACCACAACGAGAAAAGCGTTGGTGAAGCGGTAAGAAATTCGGGAATTCCCCGTGAGGAAATTTTCGTTATCACAAAGCTTTATCCCAACCAATTTTCAGACCCAGAGACGGCTATTGAACAGGCTCTTGAAAAGCTTGATATCGAGTATATTGATATGATGCTTCTGCACCACCCCGGCACGGACGATGTAAAGGCGTACAAGGCTATGGAAAAAGCCGTAAGCGAGGGTAAGATACGCTCCGTAGGATTATCGAACTGGTACGTTGAAGAGCTGGAAGACTTCCTGCCACAGGTAAGCATTACTCCTGCGCTTGTGCAGAATGAGATACACCCATACTATCAGGAAAACGACGTTATACCGTACATTCACGACCTTGGAATTGTTGTGCAGGGCTGGTATCCTCTCGGAGGCAGAGGGTATACAAAGGAGCTTTTGGGCGATGAGGTTATTTCCGAAATTGCGGAAGCTCACGGTAAATCCTCGGCGCAGGTTATACTGCGTTGGAATTTGCAAAAGGGTGTTGTGGTAATTCCGGGTTCGAGCAATCCCGACCACATCAAGGAAAATACAGAGTTGTTTGATTTTGAGCTTACCGATGATGAAATGGAGAAAATCAACGCTCTTGACCGAAATGAAAAGCACGATTGGTACTAAGGAGGACTGCTATGAAAGTTTTAGGCATAAACGGCAGCGCACGCAAAGACGGCAATACCGCAATTCTGATAAACACTGTTTTTAATGAACTTGAAAAGTCGGGCATTGAAACAGAGCTGATACAGCTTTCGGGAAATGTTATAGAGCCGTGCAAGGCTTGCTGGGCTTGCGGAGGACAGGCAAACTGCGTCCACAAAAAAGATATTTTCCGAGAGATATTTGATAAAATGGTCCATGCGGACGGAATTATTCTCGGTTCGCCTGTTTATGCGGCAAATATTTTCGCAAATATGCAGGCGTTTCTTGAAAGAGCGGCAGTAGTTTCCGACATGAATCGTGGTTTACTCAAACACAAAGTTGGAGCGACCGTTGCTGCTGCACGTCGCGGCGGTGCGCTTAATACTGTAGACGCTATGAATCACTTTTTCCTTTTGCAGGATATGTTTATTGTGGGTTCATCTTACTGGAGCATTGCATACGGACGTTTGCTAATCAATGCAGGTGTTGACGTTGCGACAGTATCTGCCGATTTAGGACATTCCACGCCTACGACAACTTTGGGGAAATACACTCATGAGTTTCAAGAGGCGCAGGCGAGGACTTCCAACATCATTGAAAACGCCTTGTGCTTTGCCGAAAAGAAACAGCCTGTTACTGCATAGCAACAGACTCCATAATATCGGTAAAGGGCAAGAAATTCAAAATAATGGGTACACAATGGGCATTTGCTGAAAAGGAAGAAAATGCAAATCCCACAAGTCCTATCTACAAAAGGCTTTGCGGGATATAAAAATGGTGGAGCATAGGGGACTTGAACCCCTGACCCCCACACTGCCAGTGTGGTGCGCTCCCAACTGCGCTAATGCCCCGGATGGCGTCCTCGGCGGGATTCGAACCCACGGCCTTTCGCTTAGGAGGCGAACGCTCTATCCTGCTGAGCTACGAAGACGTATGATATTGTTGGGATATGTTTTTGCGGAAAGTGAGAAAAATTCTTTTGGGAATGCCCGTTCTGCAAAATGTTACCCTCCGGATTTTCCACAATTTATATTATATCACATCAATCAAAAAAAAGCAATAGGTTTTATATAACTTTTACTTGAAAAATACAAAATTATATGTTATAATTTACTTAAACAACGGTTTTTTGGGCGTTTTTAGACTTGAATTTACAGTTATGTAACAGAAAATTTACAAACACCCGTTGCCGCAAATTAAAAATCAAGGGAATATGTCAAGAGACGTGAAAAGCCTGTGATAAGCAGAATAACGGCGAAACAAAGGCATTTCCCGAAAATAGGAGAGTGTTTACAGTTATGGAGATCAAAATTACCAAAACCCTTTCTCCGAAAGCAAAGCCCGAGGACGAATCAAAGCTTTCTTTCGGCAAGATTTTTACAGACCATATGTTCCTGATGAACTATGACGAAGGGCAGGGCTGGCACGACGCACGTATAGTGCCTTACGGACCCATTCCCTTAGACCCCTCCGCCATGTGCCTCCACTACGGTCAGGCGGATTTCGAGGGCATGAAAGCGTATAGAACTGCCGAGGGAAAAATTCAGCTTTTCCGCCCGGAGGAGAATATGAAGCGAATGAATGTGTCAAACGACCGTTTGTGCATTCCCCTCATTGATGAGGCTTTCTGTGTTGAAGCAGTCAAAGCGCTGGTAAAGGTTGACGAGGATTGGGTTCCTCATTCCGAGGGCACAAGCCTGTATATCCGTCCGTACATTTTCGCCATTGATCCCATGCTTGGCGTTCACCCCGCAAAGCACCTTATATTTGCCATAATTTGTTCTCCTGTCGGGGCATATTATGCCGCAGGTCTTGCTCCCGTTAAAATTTATGTTGAGCCGAATTATGTACGTGCGGTAACGGGCGGTACGGGCTTTACCAAGGCGGCTGCCAACTATGCAATTTCCCTCAAGGCTCAGGACGAGGCTGATAAGCAGGGCTATGAGCAGGTACTCTGGCTGGACGGCGTTCACAGAAAGTACATCGAGGAAGTCGGCGCTATGAACGTATTCTTTGTATTGAACGGCGAGGTCGTTACTCCCTCTTTGGACAGAGGCTCTATCCTCAGCGGTATCACGCGTAAATCCTGCATTGAGGTGCTGCGGAGCAAGGGCTATACCGTTACCGAGCGCAATATCGAGATCGACGAGCTTGTGGCAGCCTATGAGAACGGCACATTCGACGAGGCATTCGGCACAGGCACGGCGGCGGTAATTTCCCCTATCGGCGAGCTGAAATACGGGGATAAGATAATGGCTCTGAACAACGGCGAAATAGGCAAAATTTCTCAGCTTCTCTATGATACCCTTACGGGCATTCAGTGGGGCAGGATCGAGGACACCTTCGGGTGGGTATCGCCTTTGGAGTGATCCGCTTTGGCGGTTGACCTTTAAAATTACGGGAGAATTTTTATATGAATGAAATTGTCAAAATGCTGAAAATACAGTACGATGACAGCTATAAAATGCTCAGAAGCACAGTGGAGATATGTCCTGACGGGCTATGGAGAACGGATAACAATGGACTGCCCATTTGGAATCATATCGTTCACGCCCTTATGGGGAGCGACTTCTGGCTGAGGCTCGATTACAGCGGGGACTTCAATTTTTGCTTTCAGCTTCCCGACAATGTAAGCAGCAAGCTGTTGGGGGACGAGTGGTGCACCGAGGGAGACGGCTTTATGACAAAGGAGCAGGTCATGGACTGCTTTAAAGTCTTTGACATTAAAAAGGACAAATTTTTTGACTCACTTACAGACGAAATGCTTTGCAGGAAGATTCTCGATGATATGGAGTTTACCTATCTCAGCGTGATATGCGCACAGATACGTCACATAATGTGTCATGTGGGAATGTGCGAGGACGCGATCCTTGCTGCGGGCGGCGAGGAAGTTCCCTGGGTCGCCTTTGGCGAGTAGTGTTCAATTGAACAGCGATAAACGGCGGCGAGATATCGCCGCCGAAGTTATAACGGGGTTTGACAGATCGGAGTTTTTTAGCTGAATAAGAAGGATGATGATTATGTTCAACACTTTTACAGAAAATGATATCAAAAATGATGTAACCAAAGTATTTAAATCGGGCATTGAAGCACAAAATAAATACGATCATTTGAAAATGAAGGAAAAATTAAATAAATCAGCAAACTATACTTGCGATTATGATGATATGTCGGATTGGTTATTGGTTAAGGGTAAAGGAAGTTTATATTATGCTTTTATTTCGGAATTTTATCCTATAGCATTCGTAATGTCCGGCTGTCTCGAATCGGTTAAAACAATTTTAAAGGATAATAATATTTATATTGCCAAATTTGAAGAACCGTTTTATTGTGAAGAAGATGTATTAAAACAATTTATAAAAGGTACAAAAGGGGGGCAAATAATTATTGACGACAGATTTTTAGACGACTGTAATTTTTCCTCTGATGATGAAAGGCTTTTTTATATCTATGAATGTTTAGAACATAATAGGAAATATGTTACGCCTTATAATTTTACTTTTGAAGAGATACGATAATATTTTCCGAGTTGCTATCTCAATATATGATCTGCTTGACAGGCTGACAAAAGCGGGTGATCGTAATGTTTAGGCAGCTGCTTTTGAGATGGGTTTTGCAATACCCTGAGTTAAATATACCGGTGATGTTATATATGCTTCAAATTACAAAGGGGGCTTAATTATGTTAGAAGATTCTGTAAATGTAGATATATGGGATAATAATTTGCATATCCTAAAAAGCATTAACTTGTTGCTGTTTGATGAGTCAGATGAAGATCCGGAAAAAGTGACAATAAAAATCATAAGCGGAAACAGTTATTCAGCTAGCAATTATTTTGATGCGTTATGTCTTTTGCGAATGGATCTGGAAAAGGATCATATGCAACTGCTCTGCAATGGAGCTGTTAAAGAAGTATATCCGTCAAATATGCAATTGACAATGGGGTGTTGTCGGACAGGATATATTCAGTATATGGGAATGAGGGCGCAAAAAAAGGATATTGTTGATTTATTTGCATTTGACAGGACATTAACTCCGTGTGATGTGGCTGAACAAATTGAATATCATAACCGATGGTTAATAAGCCTTAAAAAATGTTAATTTAAATTGTTGAGTATAGTTTCTAAATGAAATAGAGTGAAAAACGGCGGCATTGGCAAGTGATTTGTCAATGCCGCCTTATTATTTGCGGAAAATTTAATCGGAATATTATTCGGAATATTATTCCATTGCTCCCTTGATAGCGTTCATAAGCTCACTGTATTCCTCAAATGCAGGCAGCTCGGGGTGATCTGCCTTTATCTGATCGGTGCTTCTGAACAAAAAGCCCGCCTTGCTTGCCTGTATCATGGCAAGGTCGTTGTGACTGTCTCCCGCAGCTATGGTCTCGTAGCCTATGGACTGGAGCGCCTTAACGGTGGTAAGCTTGGAGTTTGCCACACGCATTTTATGTCCGGTGATCTCTCCGTCGGGTGCTACCTCAAGGCTGTTGCAGAAAATAGTGGGTTGCCCCAGCTTCTTCATCAGCGGCCCCGCAAACTGAGAAAAGGTGTCGCTGATGATTATTACCTGACAAATCTCACGCAGCTCGTCCAAAAACTCCTTTGCCCCAGGCATGGGGTCGATAGTGCCGATAGTTTTCTGAATGTCGGCAAGCTTCAAGCCGTGCTCCTTTAAAATGCCGATACGCCATTTCATAAGCTTGTCGTAATCGGGCTCGTCGCGGGTGGTGCGGGTAAGCTCGGGGATGCCGCTTGCCTTTGCAAAGGCTATCCATATTTCCGGCACAAGCACGCCCTCTAAATCAAGACAGGTTATATACATTGAAATTTCCTCCTAAATTCCGAATTATCCTTTTTTATAATTATAACTTATTTGGACGAGAATGTCAAGTATGAATCAGCAATTAAGGAAGCACTGATTGTAGTGCTACAATAGATATTGGACAAAAAAGAAAAAAGGGTTGAAGGATAGA
>CAMWIR010000138.1 GCA_947174365.1 uncultured Ruminococcus sp.
CTGATTTTTTTTTTCTCGCAGAAGACGGCATCAGTTAGGGCGTGAGGTGTGGTGGGCTAGGATATGTGTATACGAGACAGCATTGTTGAGGCGCACGGGGGGAAAATATGGGCGGAGAGCAAGGAGGGAGAAAACAGTTTCTTTATATTGCTTGAGACGGATAACTCAAAAAAATAACAATTACCCGAGAAAACTCTTTGACGGCAGCTTCTTACAGTAAACGACACCGAAATTGCAGCATTCGGCTCTTGCAAAAATCATATACGCAAGCTTTTTCAAGGCTTCATTGTCCAATTTCCGATGCCGATGAGCTTTTTAACGGGATAATATGTAAAAATTTCCTTGACTGATTCCTTAAAAAATGATATAATTGAAGTGAAAAATTTTACAGGAAAAGGTGATAACATGAAAGCTGATTTTGACTATCTCTGGACGGATAAAAAGCGGACAATATTCGGGCTGCCCATTTCCTTTACAAGATATTTTCTCACCGAAAGCAAATTCATTACCCGAACGGGGTTTTTTACCGTTGTGGAGGACGAATTCGACCTGTACAGGGTCACAGATAAAAAGCTTGTTATGCCATTGTCTCAGCGCATTTTCGGCTGCGGCACGGTAATTATAAACGTTCGAGATATGGACACTCCCGTCAAGGAGGTAAGATCAATAAAAGCGCCCAGGGAGCTTATGAAGATGATCGATGGGCAGGTGGAAAAGCTTCGTGACCGCTACAATATCCGCGGCCGCGATATGATAAACGGACACTGCGAGAACGAGCATGAAAACGGCTTTGACGGAGATGACGGCAATGCTTGACTTTATTACCGAACGGCAAAGCTGCTGGGAAAAGCTTGCAGCGGAAAAACGCCCCATATTCCTTTACGGCATGGGCAACGGAGCGGATAAGATATTATCCGTAATGGAAGCTTTCGGCGCTGCTCCTGCGGGCTTTTTCGCCAGTGACGGCTTTGTGCGCGGGCATTCCTTTCACGGGCATAAGGTGCATACCCTGTCTGAGATAGAAGCCAAAATGGGCAGTCTTGCCGATGATTTTGTTATAGTCCTTGCCTTTGGTGCGGGCTACAGGTCGCTGTATGATAAGATCATGGAAATTTCCGAGAGGCACACCCTTATTGCCCCCGATGTTCCCGTGGTGGGCGGCGGTATTTTTACATATGAATATGCTTTGGAAAATGCAGAAAAAATCGAAAACGTTTATAATCTTCTGGCGGATGATATTTCAAGGGAGGTCTACAAAAATATCCTTGATTTCAAAATAAGCGGCAAGCCGGAATATTTACATAAAATTACCACCGATAAAAAGGAAATTTGGGATAATGTTCTGTACCCCGACGGCGATAATGAGAGCGGCGGCATATACATTGACATGGGAGCATACAACGGCGACACGGTAAAGGAATTCTGCGGCTTTACAAATGGAGATTACAAGCAAATTTTCGCTCTTGAACCCGACCCGAAAAATTACCGCAAGCTTGAAGAAAACACAGCGGATCTGCCGAGTGTTCATCTTTTCAACGCCGCCGCATGGAATGAGGACGGACTTGTAAATTTTGCGGGACGCTCGGGCAGAAACGCCTCCGTAGATATGTCAAGCTCCGCTGCCTCAAAGGTAAAGCCCGTCCCTGCCCTTCGTGGGGACAGTCTTTGCGAAAAGGCGGACTACATCAAAATGGACGTTGAGGGGGCGGAAAAACAGGCTATAGAGGGGGCGGCGGAGCTTATAAAAAAAGGGTGCAGACTGAACATTGCCTGCTACCACCGCACCGAGGATATTTTCGCCATTCCCCTGCAAATCCACGCTCTCAATCCGAATCTGCGGCTTTATATGCGCCACCATTTGTATATTCCCGCATGGGATACGAATTTGTATGCAAGATAGGCGCAAGACAATATGCAAAACTTGCGAAAATTTGCAGACAAAAAAGCAGCCAAGCGGCATGAGTGCTCTCGGTTGCTTTTTGTGTGCAGGGCAGTTATTCTGCCTATTCAATAATAAGCTTATACTCGGGCGACATATAAACGTGCTTGCCCACTAAAGATAATATATCCCGTATAGGTTCAATATCTTCGCATACAAATTCCACATAGGAGTTCTGCTTGTCCTCTTCATTTTCCCTGTCATAAAAATCCCCGCACACGCACATAAAATCGTCTAAAATATCTTCCAAAGGGTATTGGGAAACATAGGGGCTGTCAGGAGCATTCTCACCGAATTCCGGCTCCTGCTCAAAAATAAGAGAGGTCACGTAAACCAAATCGTCCTCATTATCATACCCATTTTCATGGAACATATATATCCCATTCTCAGCCTCTTCATATTCCGCCCCGCTGTATTTGGGCGCTGCATAAAATCTGATATTTTTCATTTTATTTCCTCCGTAATTTCTTGTTTACCATTATGCAAAAGCAATATTTGCTGTCAATTATTTATTATCATTTAACTCTGTTCCCTCAATAACAAAATCAATCTTGCCCCCCGCTATATCAGTTCTAACACAGGTGACACGTACCTTGTCTCCCACGGAGTAAACGGTCTTGCCGTCTTTGGAAAGGGAGAAATGTCCGTCATATTCGTAAACGCCGTCGGGAAGAGTTTCGATCTTTATAAGCCCCTCCACAGTGTTGTCCAATTGGGCGTACATACCGTATTCGGTAACGCCGCTTATCATGGCGTCATAGCTTTCGCCAAGATGACCCGACATATATTCCGCCATGTAGCAGTCCTCACACTCCCGCTCCACACGCATGGCGGTAAGCTCGCAGTCGGAGGACTGGAGAGAAGCGGCGGCGGCGAATTTCCCGAACCGCTTTGCAATAACATCGGCAGGAGTTTTATTATAGCACGCTTCGGTGAGAATTCGGTGAATGGCAAGGTCGGGATAACGGCGGATCGGCGAGGTAAAATGGGCGTAATCCGCCAGCACAAGCCCGAAATGCCCCAAAGGTTCATTGGAATATTTCGCCTTTGCCATACTCCGCAGCACCATACTGTTGATAACTACGGAAAGATCTCTGTCCTTGATGTTTTTGGAATTGCGCAGTATCTCTGACAAATGAACGGGCTTTACATCGGTAAAATGAGAATGCTGTATACCCAGCCGCTCCACTACCTCCATAAGCTCGGAAATTTTCTCGGGAGACGGGTCCTCGTGAACGCGGAAAACAAAGGGCAGCTGCCGTTCCCTTGCAGTTTTCGCGGCGGATTCATTTGCCATGAGCATAAATTCCTCGATAATGACTTCCGCCGCCCCTCGGTCACGGCGTTTAACATCAACGCAGCGGTCGTTTTCCACAATAAGCTTGCATTCGGGGGTCTCGATCTGGGGAGCGCCTCGCTTTATTTTATTGGCGGTGAGGATATCCGCCAGTTCTTTCATTAAAAAGATAGTGTCGTATAAGCCGTCATATTTTTGCGCAATGGTGACGGGAACATTTTCGGGAGTGTCCTTATTTTCAAGAATTTGATTTATCTCACTGTAAACGCCCTTAACACGGGAACGGATAACGGTTTTGGAGAATTTATATTTCAGGAGTTTCCCCTCCGGGGAAATTTCCATAAGGCAGGAAAACGCCAGCCTGTCCTCACAAGGGTTCAGTGAACAGATACCGTTGGAAAGGGCGGGGGGAAGCATTGGGATTACCTTATCGGCATAGTAAATGGAAGTGCCCCGCATAAATGCGTCCTTATCAAGCTCCGAACCCTCTTTTACATAGTGGGAGACATCGGCGATATGCACGCCCAGCTTATAGCCCTCGGGAGTTTTTTCAATGCTTACGGCGTCGTCAATGTCCTTGGTATCCGCGCCGTCAATGGTGAAGATTATTTCATCACGCAGATCAAGGCGGCTGTACAGATCACGGTCGGTGATCTTCATACCGCCGATATGACGTGCCTCGTCCTGCACCGCAAGAGGGAAATCGGTTTCTATATCGTTCATGAAAAGAATAGCCTCGGCGCTGCTTTTCGCCCTGTCGGCGCTGCCGAAAACCCCTGTAATATCGCACCTGTGGTCGGCGTGGCGCTCTCCCCTGCGGGTTATCACCGCAAGTATCTTATCCCCGACACACGCCCCGGGACGGTTTCGGTCAACGGCGATAAGGTCGCGGCAAAAGCTGTCGGGGCGCACCTTGAATTCGCCCTCCGATTCTTCCAGTATCCCCGTAAATTCGGAAAATCCCTCTTTGGCAACTGCCTCCACTTTAGCTTCGGGAGATTCCCCCTTTGACTCGATAAAGCTGCAAACCACCGTGTCTCCGGGCATTGCCCCTTTAAGATATTTCCCCGGCACGAACATTTCCGCGCCTGTACTGTCCTTGACAAAGCCGAAGGTACGGTTTATCCGTGCAACGGTTGCGGTAAACATTCCATGGGCGGCGGCAAGGGTATATCCCTTTGAATTTGAGATAATATCCCCGTTTTCCGAAAGATACCGCAGCGCCCTTTTAAAATCCTCACGGGAAATTTTCTTTCCCTTTACTTTATTGAAAAGTTCTTTTTCCGAAAGTGACTTTTTCCCTGCCTGATTCAAAACATTAAGTATCCTTGCAACGCATATCTGTGAAAATTCCATTTTTTACATTCCTTTATTATTAATTTGTGTTATGTTCATATTTAAATACATATCAATTTCAACCTTCAGTTCATCTAAGTACGCCGGAATTGCGCTTAATTTTTCCGGTTCAACCCCCGTGAAATTGTTCCAATTTAATGGGATATAATGAGAACTGTGTAAAAAATTACGGCAGCTGCTGCACCATATCCATAAACCGCCCCGTCTTGTATTTAAATTATGTACATGCATATATAGGTGAACCGATCTTTGACCGCATTCGGGACAAATATATGGGGCAAATTCCGAACGCTCCATACACCCGAAAACATACTCTATTATATTATTTTTATAATCTCCCCACACCATGCCGCTCACCTCCGACTCACTCATCTTTTGCCGTCTAGCCTCTAGCTTCTAACCTCTTATAATCTAAAAGGGCAGCAAGCAAGCTTACGAAAAGTTCTTGCCTCCTGCCCTTTATTTCCCAAAACGTATGACGGTACAGCGAAAAATCAGCTTCTTGAAGCGATAACCTCAATAACATTCACGCCGATCACCACAATAAAAAAGATTATCGCAACTATTTTGGTAAGCCTTTCCAATGCTTTTTCACGGGTGTTCTGGCTGTTTTTGCCGTAGAAGCTGTCATTGTTTGAACCGCCTATGGCGCTGGTCATGCCCTGCTGCTTCTGGGACTGCATAAGGGTTATGGCAACTATAAACACGCTGCAAAATATCAGAACAATGCCGCTCACTATTTCAAGTGCGCCCATTTTTATCAGCCTCTCTTTCTTTTTAATTACAGTTTAACATTTTTATTATACCACATACTTCCTGCAATTGCAAGGGGTTTTGAAAAATTTGGCTAATTTGTACAAATCAGATTCGCTGAACACTGCACGTTAAACAGCCAATGTTTCATTAACTGCTGACTGTCAACCGTTGACCGTCAGTTACTGACAATAGGCTGCTCCGCCATTATCTTCTCCACCTCTTCCAAGGAGGGAATGGCGGGGATAGCTCCCTTTTTGGAAGAGGAAAGCGCTCCGCAGGCGTTTGCGAACATGGCAAATTCGCCTATATCATCGCTCGTCAGTTCGTGGAGGTCCTTGCCCGACTCAACTATCTTGTGCAGAAATGCTCCCATAAAGCAGTCTCCGGAGCCCATGGTGTCAACCGTGGGAGCTTTGTAAGAAGGATAACGCTCCACTCCCTTGGATGTAGCTATAATGCAGCCTTTTGCCCCTTGGGTCACACAGACAATTTTTATCCCTGCATTAAGCAGCTTTGCCGCTGCTGCAACCAGAGTGCCGCAGTCGGTTATCAGCTGCAGTTCATCTTCGGAGACCCTTATAATATCCACATACTGCACCACGCTGCGCATTTCTCGAAGTGCGGCGTCCTTTGATTCCCACAAATGAGGACGCCAGTTAGGGTCGTAGGAAACGATTTTGCCCAGCGTTTTTGCATATTCGGCGCTGCTTGCCGCCGCCGTCCTTGCAGGCTCGGCGGTAAGGCTCATGGCGGAGAAATGGAAAATGCGGCATTCCTCGATCATCTTCCTGTTTACCTCTCCGTAACGCAGGTTAAGATCGGCGCTGAGCTGGGGTGAGCGGTAGAAAACATAGTCCCGCTCGCCGTCCTCATTGGTGCGCACAAACGCAAGAGGGGTCATATAATTTGGGTCGACAATAAGCCCCGAGGAATCCACTCCCGCTTTCCGCAGGACGTCCTTTAAATAAAAGCCGAACATATCCCTGCCTATTTTACCGATAAACCCCGTGCTTGCGCCCAGCTTTGCAGCCATGCAGACCACGTTTGCGGGTGCGCCTCCTGCGGTCTGCACATAGGCTTCGGTGTTTTCCGCATAGACGGGCTTGTCTTTGGCGCTGCCCTTTGAGGTGTCTTTTAAGCTGTCTTTTAAGACAAGTTCTCCCGTGTAGGAATGTGTAAAATCTATAAGCAGCTCTCCGAGCGCTACAATATCGGGCATATAATTACCACCTTTGATCTGTATATATTTTCTTCAAATTAAGGAAACGCTGATTAAATCGCCTTAAACAGTTTTTAATGTGTACAAATGGCTATGGGGTTCGGTTTTCCTCCGCCGTAGGCGGAGGAAAACCTTTAATCAGCAGTTCCTTAAAAATTCGTTAAGCTATGTAAAACCATGCCCCCTGACAGGAGCTATTTTAATTATATCATTTAAAAATACTTTTCCGATATAATTTTTGTGGAATTTCAATTAATTTATTATTAAGGCAACATTTGTAAATATTACGTGAAAATATTTTTGGCCTGACAGACGATTACGGTTCGAGGGATTTTTTACAGGCGGCGGGAAATATCACGAATATGAGAAAAAGGACTGCTGCAATCACTGCAACAGCCCTTTATCAGTTATGTTGAATAAGCCGCCCCGGTCTCACGGGGGACATATTACGCTTATCAGCCCTTGACGACCGCCAGCGTATCTCTTGCAATAAGCAGCTCCTCATTGGTAGGAACTACCCAAACCTGAACCTTGCTGTCGGCTGCGGAGATCTTTGTCAGCTTGCCTCTTGCGCCGCTGTTGACAGTCTCGTCTATCTTCACGCCGAGATAGTCCATATCCGCACAAACGCCGCTGCGCACTGCGCCGTCATTTTCGCCTATGCCGCCTGTGAACAGTATCACATCAACGCCGTTCATAACTGCCGCATATGCGCCCACCAGCTTCTTGGTCTGGTATTTGAGCATTTCATTGGCAAGCTTTGCACGGTTATTTCCCTCTGCCGCTGCCGCAGAAACGTCGCGGTTATCCGAGGAAACTCCCGAGATACCCAACAGTCCCGATTTCTTGTTCATATAATCGGACATTTCATTCGGCGTAAAGCCCTTTTTGTTCATCAGATAGGTGACTACGGAGGGGTCGATCGAGCCGCAGCGAGTGCCCATAAGCAGGCCGTCCAGAGGGGTAAAGCCCATGGACGTGTCCACGCATTTGCCCTTGTTCACTGCCGTTACCGACGAACCGTTGCCCATGTGACAGGAGATTATTTTAAGTTCTTCTACGCTCTTGCCTACTGCCTCGGCAACGGCACGAGATACAAACCTGTGTGAAGTGCCGTGGAAGCCGTATTTACGCACATGATACTGCTCGTAATCCTCATAGGGAAGTCCCATCATATAAGCCTTTTCGGGCATGGTCTGGTGGAAGCCCGTGTCGAATACCGCTACCATGGGCACTCCGGGCATTACCTCCATGCAGACCCTTATTGCAACAGCGTTGGGGTGATTATGCACAGGCGCAAGCTCCGAAAGTTCATCGATCATGTCAACGACCTCGTCCGTAATACGGGTAGCCTCGCTGAATTTTTCGCCTCCGTGAACTACTCTGTGACCGATAGCGTCGATCTGCTCCATTGAGTCGATGACCTTTGCCTCACCTGTGGTCAGAACCTCTACCAGCTTGCGTACAGCTGCATCATGAGAGGGGAAATCGCAGTCTGCGTCAACTGCCCTGCCGTCGGCGGTTTTATGGGAAATGTGGCCGCCAATGCCTATGCGGTCGCAGTTGCCCTTTGCAATAACACTCTCGTCGGTCATGTCAAGCAGCTGATATTTAAGTGAGGAGCTGCCTGCGTTTATAACCAGAACCATCATTTTGAATACACTCCCATTATCATATTATTTTAACTGATGCCGTGAAGCCTTCGGTTTTGCGGCTGCGGCATTTTCTTATAAATTTACGGCAGATTCTGTATTTACCGTAAAAATGACAATACATACACATATAT
>CAMWIR010000139.1 GCA_947174365.1 uncultured Ruminococcus sp.
TCGGGGCACCAGTACACAGGCTTTAATCCCTTATAGATAAAGTTCTTGCGATACATCTCCCCGAAGATCTCCACCTGTCTGGACTCAAATTCGGGCTTTAATGTAAGATATGGGTCGTCAAAATCTCCCAATACGCCCAGTCTCTGGAACTGCTCCATCTGTGTCTGCACCTGGCTCATGGCGTACTTTCTGCATTCCTTGCGAAGCTCGGGAGCAGGCACAGCGCCGTTTTCCACACCCATCTGCTTTAAAACCTTCAGCTCAATGGGCAGCCCGTGAGTGTCCCACCCGGGAATATAAGGAGAGCAGTATCCGCTCATATTCTTCTGCTTGACAATAATGTCCTTGAGCACCTTGTTCAGAACAGTGCCAAGGTGGATAGCCCCGTTTGCATATGGAGGTCCGTCATGAAGAACATATCGTGGCTTGCCCTCGTTCTTCTCTATCATTTTAAAATAAAGCCTCTTCTTCTTCCATTCCTCCAGCATTCCCGGCTCCTTCGCAGGGAGATTTCCCCTCATGGAAAAGTCGGTTTTGGGCAGATTGATTGTTGCATTATAATCCTGTGACATTTTTATTTACCACCTTTGAATATGAATATATTTTGCTCCCGAAGGCACGTCAGCCGTAATCCTTATCAGACGGACGGTTCAATTATCCTTGTATCATCAAAGGGCTCCATAACAATGGTATCCCCCATTGACGGCTGCATTTCGGGCTGGACAGGCTGCTCGGGCTGTACTTGCTGTTCGGATGCCTCCTCCTCTTCATCATCGTCCTCGGGAAGAGCCGTTATCAGCTCCAAGTGAGATTTATACATAGCCAGCAGATCCGACTTAAATTCCTTTACCGCTGTCTGCATACGCTCTAAATGCTCCTGCTCCCTGCGGGCACGCACCGAAGCCGAGCCCGCAATTTCATCCGCCTTTATATTGGCGGCGGAAATTATCTGCTCTGCCTTGTTCTGAGCCTCCGCTATTATCTGCTCCGCCCTTTCCTTTGCCTCGGAAATCACCGCTCTGCCCTGCTTCTGAGCGCCGATCATAGCGTCCTTGAGCGCCTCCTCGTCCGCCTTGTAGCGGCGCACGCTTTCAACAAGCACCTCGATCTTCTTTTCCGAGTCGTCCCGTTCCTTTTCCATTACCGTAAGCTGATCTGCGACCTGCTTTAACAGCTCGTCGACCTCCTCGGTCTTATATCCGGGTCTTGCCTGCTCGAATCTTTTCATATTAATATCATTTGCGGTTATCATAGTCATGATCCTCTCCTTATATTTTTACCGTCAACTGGGAAATGCTTTTCCTAAAGTCCGTATCATCTGAAAATTCAGATATGGAAAATTCGCTGTAAAAGCTATAGATACTTCTTTATAACAATTTTCAGCCTGTCCTTTTTTGTCCTGCCGTCCGTTTCAGCGAGAATAAACCTCCCACAGCCCCTCACCGACAGAACATCCCCCTCATTCACGTTTTCGGATACGCTTTCCGCAGCCCGATGATTTACCGAAACCGCACCCGAACGTATAAGCCCCGCCGCCTTAGATCTGGAAACACCGACCGCCTCTGAAATAATGCAGTCCAGCCGCATTGACGGCACAGTGCAGTTTATTTCCTTAAAGCTGTCGTTTCTTTCTATCTTATCCTCGGAGGGCGAATAGGCGCACTTCACCCCTACCCTGCCTATCTTTGTAATGCCGTTTACAGCCAGCTCCGCCGCCGCAGGGGAAAGCACCGCATACGCGCACTCCTCCCTACAGATAATATCCCCCGTAAGGCTGCGTTCGATTCCAAGAGACATAACAGCTCCCAGGTAATCCCTGTGAGAAAGCGTACCCGTCATTCTCCCGCCGAATTTTACGATTCGCAAAGGGAACTGCTGCCGCCTTTCCGACTCTTCGGAAAAGTTCTCGGGAAAAGTGTCAGGAAATATTCCGGGAAATAATCCCAGAATGACCCTCTCGGCGCCCTCAAAGCCGCCCCAGAACAGATATTCATTCCCCGAACGCAAGCCCATATATTCCAGAAACCGCTCCGCCAGCGCCGCCTCACCGACAGCCAAAAATCCGCTGAATTTCGGTGAAAAGCTCTTTTCCACCGCCCTTATCATATCATCAATACGGGCAACAAGAAGCTTGTCCTCATTACTGAGCCCGCAAGCCGCCAAAAAGGAAGCCTTCGACTTCATTAAAGCAGCACGCCGTTGCTCTCAAGCTGGCTGGAAAGCTCAGCTCCTTGAAAGCCAACGTTATATGGCGTAATAATAAAGGTGTTGTTGGCAATGGGCTTTATACTGCCGCCGTTGGCATAGGCAACGCCGCCCAGGAAGTCAATGATCCTCCTGGTAATATCGGGGGTAGTAGCCTCTAAGTTAAGCACCACTGTCTTTTTGTTGTTAAGGTGGTTGGCAATATCCTTGGTGTCCGCAAATTTTTCGGGACGAACAAGAATTACCTGTAACTGGGCGGTAACGGAAATGTTAAGCTTGCTCCGATCTTCGCCCGGCCCTCCCTGGGTCTGCATCATTCTGCCGTACTCCCCTGCGTCCGAGGCAGGCTCGGGGGGGAACTCCGTTTCATCATCATAGCCCTCGGGGCCCTCAAAACCTAAAGCTGTTCTGATACTGTCCATGAATCCCATTTTATACTTCTTCCTTTCACTTTTTTCTTTCTTGACGGCTTGTTCCGCCGCCTTTTTGGTTTTTTGATTTTATTTCAAATGCTTGTTTTTTCGGGAATCATACGGGATAATTCCTTGCTCCGAAAAGCCCTGAGCCAATCCTTACAAGGGTGCTGCCGAAACGGACAGCCTCCGTATAATCTGCGCTCATTCCCATGGAAAGGGTGTCAATATCCGTCCCGGGAATTTTTTTTGCCGCAGTATCCTCAAAAATCCGCTGCATTTTTTCAAAATATAAGCTGCCGCCGTCAGCCGCAGGAGGCGGGATAGTCATAAACCCTCTTACCCTTATTCCGGGTAATTCCGCCAAACGGCAGACCGCCTCGGTGATTTCCTCGGGCGAAAAGCCGCTTTTGCTTTCCTCTCCCCCGATGTTCACCTCACACAGAATGTCCATAATCTTTCCGATCTTCCCGGCTCTCCCCGAAATTTCTTCTCCCAGCTTTACCGAGTCCACCGACTCTATCATTTCCACGCTGTCAATGATGTATTTTATCTTGTTGCTTTGCAAGTGACCTATAAAGTGGATCTCGGCGTTTTTTACATAATGCTCTTTTTTCTGTAAAAATTCCTGCACACGGTTTTCGCCCAACAGCGTAAGCCCTTGGGACGCCGCAAAATTCACCCGCTCAAAGGGCACTGTCTTTGTAACAGCCATTATACGGATGTCATCGGGATTTCTCCCACTTTTTAAAGCAGCCTCGCCAAGATTACCTCGAATGCGCTTTATATTCTCCTCAATATCCGCAAATTCCGTCTCCATTGCAGTCACCCTCCTTGCATTGCAATTTTTAAAAGCTTAAAAAATTTACTTTAGAAATATCCCGGAATAACAGGATGCTTATGAACGTCCCGATTTCGGCACAGCCTCGGGGTCGTCGGTGGATGTTGTTATTTCAGCCTCTGTCTCTGGCAGATCTGCAATATCCTCGGAAATAACTCCCCTTGTGGCCTCCGTCTGGGAGTAAACGGGAATCTTGTCCTCTTCCTCAATGCTGTCGTCCACCTCTTCGGAGTTGGCTTTGTAAGCCGCCGTGTCCACGCCGTCAATGATAATGTCGTCATGAACGCACACAAACGTCTCATCGGAGGTTATCTTCGAAAGCAGATAGTCCTCATCCTCAAACACAGGGTCGACCTTTTTGAAAAGCACCCTCTGCCCCCACAGCACGTAGCAGCCCTTTTCATTGTCGCTGTTAAACCGCAGCGCCTCCCTGGGAATGCGTATACCCTCAAAGGGGTTAAGGGTCATTTCCACTCTCTCCGTCCGCTTGCGCACCAGGTCAAAGGTCATCTCATCGCACCGCAGTATAAGCACCCATTCTTCGGGGTTGTCCGTAGGCTCGAGGCTCTCTATAACCGCCGTTACTGTGTCGGGAGTGGAGGCGAATTTCACCTTTACCGTGTCCCCGGAATTGTAAACGCTCTCGGAGTTGTCGATAATTCCTGCGATCTTCCAGTCATAGCCCTTTACAAGCTTGCCTATCTCGCTTTTGCTCCTGCTGCCCCGGTTCTTTCCCGAGGTGACCTCTTTTATGAGTTCAGCCGTAACAGCAGCATTGTCCGCAGTGTTCAGCCTGTTTTCGTACCCGTCCGTAAAGCTTACGAAGTAGCCCGAATCGGGAGATGTTACCGTGGAAATATATCCCTGCTGCTTTGCCTTTAAGCTGTCAATGGAAGCTGTCAGCTCTTCGATCCTGTCGTCATAGCCGTCCTCCTGATTTACCGAGATCTGGTAAATGCTCATAAGGGTCAGCAGATCGTCACGGCAGTCCTTTAATTCGGAAATATCCCTCTTCGACAGAATGGTCGACATGGTCTGATATTTTTCCGCAATAAGCCCCGAAATGAATTCGGGACGTGCCGTCAGCACCGTGCCCGGGTTCTGGGCAGCCCGTAAAAGCTCTATTTCCGCCTCCATATCGCTGATCTTGCGGTTGGTCTCAATATCGCTTTCCGAGCGGTAAATGTATGCCACCACCGACCCGTTGCCCACCTTGCTGCCGTCCTCTATGGGGAAGCTCAGAACGCCGCTGTAGCTTTTTCTTATCACAGACTCGTCCCTTATGTAAACGCCACGGAATGTGACCTTTTCCGCCGAGGAAAAAATGACCGCCTGCTCTGTAGTGTACTGAACGTTCACCGTATTATATATCTGGCTGCTGAGCATAAGCAGCACCGCCACCGCCAAAAGCGCCAGCAGAAACCGCATCAAAGCGTTTCCCATAGCTCTTACCTTTCGCCGTTCTCGGCGTCAAGGATAGATATGGGCTTTGCGGGGATTATTGTGGAGATAGCGTGCTTGTAAACCAGTTCCTGCTTACCCTCCGCGTCGATTATTACAGCATAGCTGTCAAATCCCTTTACCACTCCCTTGAACTGAAAGCCGTTCGTAAGAATGCAGGTAATGGGAACTTTTTCTTTCCTTGCCTGGTTAAGAAATACATCCTGAAGATTAAGCGTTTTGTTCATTTTTACCGTTCCTTTCATTTTCCGTTTTTTCATGCGGATTTATCTCTTGTTTTTTCGGAGAATTTCCCGGAGCGTCCGATTGTTCCTTTTTATTTTTTTAAAACCCGTAAACTCCTTTCACGTGTATACAGACTTCCCCTATCTTATTATACATATTCATTATATCACATAATTTTGGATTTGGCTACTATATTTAAGCAATTTCTGATAATTCCGTCAATTTGACCATTTTCAGCCGTATCCACCCAAGAAATTCGTTCATCTCGACGAAACCACGTCAGCTGCCTTTTTGCATAGTGCCTTGTATTCAGTTTAGTTTGCTCAATTGCCTCTTCCAAGGACAAATTTCCGTCAAAAAAAGGCATAAGCTCCTTGTAGCCGATAGCGTTGAACGCCGTGTGAGGAGTGCAGCTTTCCCTGACCCTGCGTACCTCTTCAATAAGACCCTCCCTAACCATTCCGTCCACCCGCCTGTTTATCCTCTCATAAAGCACAGCTCTGTCAAAGCAGGTAAGCCCTATCATGCACAGCTCGTAAGGCGACGGCTCTTTCCTGCTTTCCTGTCGGTTTTCCTCTCCGCTTTTTCCGGATATTTCCGCCATTTCAATGGCTCTGATAATGCGTATAACATTGTTTGGATGTATCTTATCCGCCGTCTGCGGGTCGATCTCCCGCAGCAGCCCGTGCATATATTCCCCGCCTTTTTCCTCTGCCTCTCTCTCAAGCCTTTTCCGCAAACCGCTGTCGGAGGCTATATGGTCAAAGGAAATATTATCAATAAGGGAATTTATATAAAGCCCCGTCCCTCCCACAACTATCGGCAGCCTGCCTCGGGAACGGATATCCTCAATGCACCTTTTCGCCCCCCTTACATAATCCGCCACCGAATATTCCTCCCACGGCTCCAGAAAATCCATCATGTGGTGAGGAATTCCCCCCATTTCCTCCACCGCAGGCTTTGCCGTGGAGATCCTCAGTCCCTTATAGATCTGCATGGAGTCCGCAGAAACGACCTCCCCGTTCAGTTTTCCCGCAAGGCTCACACCCACAGCGGTTTTCCCCGAAGCAGTAGGCCCGCAGACCACCAAAAGCGGAATTTTTTCCATATGCAGCACACCCCTTGAAGTTAGTTAATAATTAATAATGCTTTGATTTTTTATTGTCTCTAAAGTCTGCACTAAAAATGTATGTTTAATGCCGTTTAACTTGCACGCAAAAAGCACTCACATAAGTTTCCAAAGAGGAAGCGAATATCTTTGTCCGATTTATTGTTCCGCCGTCTCCCGCTTCACACCACTTTGCTTTTTCTTCAAATCCCGATAATATATCAGAAGCATAAACAGCGGCTGCTGCCATGATAAAGCAAGAACATACCCTGTCAGATTTACATTTGATAACAGCACCCCCGCAATAAACGCAAGAACGGAGGAAACAATAATAAATCTCTTTGCAAATACCACATCCGCTCCCGTGACCTCATCATTTCTCCCAACAGCCACTGCACTCAGCAGAACCGAGAATATCAGAATAAATACCGCCGAAATTATCATATCCGCCCCAACCGTCAAAAAAATCAGCATTCCGTTCATACCCGTGACCGCAAGGTCTGCAAGCGGCGTAAAATCCGAGCCGTCAACAATAATTTCCCCGGGATATTCTATAAAATTATACTTCGCCATGAAATTATATATCTCACTTACATACCCCACCGAAAAGACCCAGTTAAGAACGGACGTCCCCGCCAGCAGCCCTCGCCTGACCATCAATTTATTTACCTTTCGCCAACACATAACTTTCATCTATCCTTGCATAAATTTCTTCCGTTGATACTCTTTCATCAAGAATTATGGTATACCAACTTTTTTTGTTCATATGCCACCCGGGAAAATAATTCTTATTGTCAATTATTTTTTCAATATCATCGGGCGAGATCCTAAGATCAATGATCTCGCTCGTTTCATCGGATCTAAGTCCTAATTTTTTCAGCGGCAATACCATAACCGCACCGTACCATTTTCCGCTGTCCTTTCGCCTCCAAACCGCATTGTCGGGAAATTTTTCCCATAAGAACTCCAATTCATCACCATAAGTCCGCCTGACATGATCTATTATCTGACGGGACTGTTTCATTTTAAAAACATCGTGCTCAAAGCATTTGTCCGCAATATCTGTCAGCACATTTTCGCATTCCTCCCGTATAGTTCCCACAAACGCCCCGTCTGCATTTGTCTTATACAGCGCATATTCATCTCCCGTTTCCCGCTCTGTCACACGGCTTGCAACCCTGCCCCCGACATCCGCCGAGATCTCCAGCACGAATTCATCCCTCAAAATATTTTTCACATAAATAAACCCATTATCAACCCGTTGAAATCCATAATCAAGCAACTTCTCCTCATTCATTTTCTTTCTTTTAAATAAAGTTTCCTCAAGCATATTTTCACCTTTCCCAAAAAGTCACTCTTCCCCAATTATCAGCTCCAAACACCGAGACCGTCATTATAATCATCAAACTATCCTCTTAAACTGCTTTTCCAGTTCCCTCTTTGTTAGCTTGAACATAACAGGCCGCCCGTGAGGACAGTACCTCACCCGTTCATCGGCAAGCACCTGCCTCAGCAGATCCGTAAGCTCGTCCGCCGAAGTTATGTCATTAGCCTTTATAGCCCCTCTGCACGCCATTGTGTGATACATATCATCAAGAATTTCGGGCAGCGGATCATGCCTGTGGGCAGCGAAATTCCCCGCCAGCTCCGTAACAATATCCTCTGCGTCATTCCTGTCAAGTATGGAGGGAATGCCCCTTATAAGCACCTTCGGAGCAGCCAGCGGCTTTATATCGAACCCACAGTCGGCGCACACCCGCAGATTCTTCATCAGCGCGTCATATTCGCCGTAATCAAGCGCCAACTCCACAGGCTCAAGCAGCATCTGCGCCGTTAAATTCTCCCTGCCCGTGCGCAGGCGCTCAAAACGGATACGCTCATGGGCAGCATGCTTGTCCACAATAAGCACCCCGTCCTCGGTCTCGGCGATTATGTAATTCTTGAATGCTTCCCCGATATAACGGAAAAATTCCGCCTCTTTCTTCTCTTCCGCCCTTGCCTCCACAGGCTGCACCGCCGTCTGCGCTTCGGTAATATACTTGTACTCACCCTGCGGCACAGGCGTCAGATCGGAAATATCCCCCTCTCCGC
>CAMWIR010000140.1 GCA_947174365.1 uncultured Ruminococcus sp.
CACATTTTCATCAGCACAATAAGCCATTTACCTTAGCGTTTGAGGGGACGGCTCCGGAATTAAAATCATTTGCGTATCAATTCGGACGGCCGTTTGCCAAATTCTATCTCGCCGTGCTCTTTTTCAAAGTCATCTATGTTTTCCCTTATCAAAATTAAGATTTGTCCGTTGGCGGAGCGAGCTTCGTAATCCGCTACATAATGCAGCTTATTAGGTGTTTCCTTGTCTATGCGTATAGATATGTTTTTCATAGATATATGCACTCCCGTTAATTATATGTATGATATGTTTACTTCTTTTCGGCATCTTGACTTTACAGTGATTTTATGTTATAATAAATGTAAAATCGGCAAATATTATCCTTTCAATCGCAACGGCTTTTCTGCTGTTATTGCTGCATAATCCGGCAGCTTTCTCACTGCCTTTTGTTTAATATAATAATATTTCAATGAAGTTGGTCGCTCCTGCATTAATCTTGTATTAAGTATAACATAGATTACGGTTATTGTCAATAGTCTTTTGAAAAAATACTATATAATTTATAACCGTGATTACTGTTGATTATGCACAAATATAACAAATGGAGGTATTTAAATTTATGGCTGTAAGTAAGGCACACATTAAAGCAAGCAATAAATATAATAAAGAAAATTACAAAAAAATACAAGCCAATATTAAACCTGATGTTTATAATGTGATAAATAATTATTGTAATAGTACAGGCATTAGCAAGGCAATGTTAATAACTGCCGCCTGTCTATATATTATTAATAACAATATTGATATATCGAATATAACTACAGGGACAGATACAAAATAATCTTGACATGGTGCTAAGAAATGCTACCCGGACTGCGGAGCAAAACTCCGCAGTCCGGGTCAAAAAAATCCTTTCGATCTATGGTATACTCATATTGGGAGGTGAGGAACGGTGGAAAACAGCAGCCATTCCCAAGCTGTGGAAAAAATGAAGAAATTCATAGACGAGCATTTGCAGGAACCCATAACCGCAAATGATCTTGCTGCGGCAGCGGGCTATTCGCAATACCACACAATCAGGATATTCAAAAAGGAAACGGGATCGCCGCCCTTTGAATATATCCGCCAAAAACGGCTGGTATCATCTGCCTTTGAGCTTCGCCGCGGGGAGCGCAGGGTAATTGATGTGGCGCTTGATTTCGTGTTTGATTCACAGGAGGGATTCACAAGGGCATTTTCAAACTGCTTCGGCATTTCACCGAAAAGGTTTGCCAAAGTCCCCGAACCCACCGGATGGCTTATTCCCTACCGTTACCTTGACCGCCAAAACAATAAATCGGAGGTATGCAATATGGAAAACAAACAGACGGTAATATTTACACAAATAATTGAACGCCCCGCCCGCAAGCTGCTTTTTTACCCGAGCAAAAATGCGGCGGAATACTACGAATACTGTGAGGAAATAGCAGCCGACCCGCCCGAAAGCCTGAACGGTATGCACCCGTGGGATTACCTGTGCGGAATAAAAAAGGCGCTTTACGAGCCTGTGGGGGTGTGGCTGCCCGCGTCAATGCGCCCGACGAAAAACGGAATATATGCCCACGGCGTGGAAGTGCCTGCCGATTATTCCGATGATATTCCCGAGGGCTTTAAGATGATAGATCTCTCCCCCTGCAAATATCTGATATTCCAGGGCGAGCCTTATAACGACGAAAAGTATGAGGAAGCCGTGGGGACTTGCATGGGTAACATTGCAAAGTTCAACCCGGAGGTTTACGGCTTTGCCTTTGATGATAACATTGCGCCGAAATTCCAGCTTGCGCCCATGGGCTGGCGCGGGTATATCGAGGGCAGACCCGTTAAAGAGATAGGGAACTGCTGATTAAAGGTATTTCCCAACCGCCGTGATCATACATGACCGGCGGGGAAAATACCGCCACCCATAGCCGCTTTTAAAATCCAGAAAATCTTAAAAGCCATTTAATCAGCGTTTCCATAGCCAAGATATAGCTGTTTGCAGGTTGATTTTAACTCTGCACGTCAAAAAGCCGTATACAGAAGCTGCCTGTATACGGCTTTTTATGTAATCATCATATTAAATCGCTGAACTTACAAAGGTTCTTTGCAGACAATGTGTATTGCAAACAATATGCATTGCAAGCAATGCGCCATGCTGCCTGCCTACTTGAGAATGCCTTTGATAGAGCTCATAAGCCTGTCCATGCTTATGGGCTTGAGCAGATAGCCCTGTGGCTTGAGCATAAGCACTTCCTTAATGCGGGAGCTGTCGGCAACGCCCGTAAGGAACACCACGGGAATATCCGCAAAGCGCTTGTCCGCACGCAGCTTCTTGAACACCTCTGCGCCGTTTTCTATGGGCATTTCATAGTCAAGGAGAATAAGGTCGGCTGTCTTTGTCTCAAGAAATTTCATTGCCATATTTCCGCTGACCATGGCGGTCACGTCGTAATCATCGCTGAGGGCGGTTTTAAGCAGCTTCAATATGCTTCTGTCGTCATCTACCACCAGAATATGCCGCCGCTTGTTGGGGTCGGAGGGGGGAGTATCGCCGAAGGAACGCATAAGGTCGTCCAAGGAAACGTTCAGAGTTGTCTTGCTGTCCCCGGGCTTGTCGGGCTTCTTTGTGCCGGGATTTGCGGCTAAAAAGCGGTTTATCTGCTGCTCCATTATTGGAGCGGAGGTGGGCTTTCTAAGGGTGAGAGCTATCATTCCCGTGGCTTTTTTCTCAAAGGACTCGCAAACTCCCGACTCACCTGTAATGAATATGGGAATATTTTTATAATCGGGGTTTGATTTGAGCATCTTCAGCTGGGCTACCATGCTGTCGTCGGCAGGCTCGCAGAACAGCAGGAAACCGTCGGGAGCAAACACCTCTATATGTGTCAGTATATCCTCTTTAAGATTGGTTGTGCTGAGGCACTTGAAGCTGTTTCTGGTCTGAAAAAAGAAATCTTTCATTGCTGCGGGACTTTTACCGTATATCAGGAGCTTATAGCCCATGAGATCACACCTTTCTCACTGCCGATGGGGTCTGTTTTTCCCCACGGTCAACAAATACAATTATATTATACCACATTATTCCTGAAATTGCAAGAGGAAAATTCGGAATTTACGTAATTGAATTTTACGGGTACTATTTCCGAAAAAATGTTGCAATATTTTAAAATGTATGATATAATTGATTTAACAATATTAAGGATGTGAATGAATGGAAAATTCTCCGGCAAAAAGCGGACTTTATGATCTTGCAGAGAGGGTCGCTAATGTGAATATTCCCAAAAAGGGATTTGCGGCGCTGTTCGCTCTGTTTATTATATTGCAGGGAGCGGTTTCCTGCTTCCATGAGCCTTGGCTGGACGAGGCGCAGGCTTGGCTTATTGCAAGAGACGCAAGCTTTTATGATATGCTTTTTGTTATCCCCCATTACGAGGGACATCCCTGTATCTGGACTTTGCTGCTGAGCGTGCCCGCCAAGCTCGGCTGCCCTTATGAGGCTTCGCTGAAGGCCGTCATGCTGATTATCTCGGCGGCGTCCGTATACCTTGTAATGTTTAAGTCCCCCTTTAAGCCTATTGTCAGAGCATTGCTGCCCTTTACATATTTTTTCTTCTACCAGTACGGCATTATCGCCCGTCCTTACGGGCTTTTGATGCTGGGGTTCATTTTGGCGGCGATCACATATAAAAAACGCAACGAAAAACCGTTTCCCTATGTGCTTTCCCTTATGCTGCTGTGTGCGTCCTCCGCCTTTGGCATAGTTCTCAGCGGCGGCCTTGCGGCAGTCTGGTGCTTTGGTATATTAAAGGAATACGGCGGATTTAAGGGGATATTTACAAAATTTATAAAAACAAAGCGCTTCGGGGCGCTGTGCCTGCTGCTTATATGGGCGGCAGGGCTGATAATTTCAGTACTGTCCTATGATGAGACCTTTACCAATGACACTGTAAAGCTTATCCCTCTTGTTTTTCTGCGGGGGCTGTGGTATATGTTCTTTATGCTTCCTGCGGACGCTATGCT
This sequence comes from uncultured Ruminococcus sp., assembly GCA_947174365.1. Classification (GTDB taxonomy): domain Bacteria; phylum Bacillota; class Clostridia; order Oscillospirales; family Ruminococcaceae; genus Huintestinicola. Next base: position 4,018 of record CAMWIR010000140.1, read on the forward strand.
GGTGGGCTCGGGATCGGGTCTGGGGGGCGTGCTCAAATACAACTCTTTCGGGCTGCGGGATATACTCACCCTTTCCCTGCCGGGAGGAATGCTGTTTTTTGCTGTGACAGCTTTGGCTTACAGAAAAGGTAAATTGCAGGAATTCCTGCTGCCCATGAGCTTGCTGGCGGTATTCGGCTCGGCGGTTTACTTTATAAACCACCATATCGGGATAATAGTAATGTTCTACTGCTTCATTTTCTGGATATGCATTGAAGAAAGGGATGTGAACCCCCCTGTTTCAAAAAAATTCCGGGGTCTTGAAAATATTGGCGCCAACATTGGCACGATTGCAAATACAGCGGTCTGCGGTATTGCACTTGCGGCGGGAACGGTTTGGAGCCTGGCGGCTTCGGTCAATGATATCAATAATGATTATTTTTATGGCAAAGCGGCTGCTGAATATATAAAGGAAAATCACTTTGATGAACTTAATATAATGTCATCATGGTACTATGAGCCGGAAATAAGCGGCAACATTATTGTGTCCGCCGACAAGCAGCACCAGGCGGTAAACATAAACCCTTATTTTGATGAAAATATTTTCTTTAATTTCAATAACGGCGACAGAACAAAGGGATATATTCTCCACAGACTTTCCGAGGAGGCCAATGAGGAGCAATATGCCCTTTGGCGGGAGACACTTCCCGATATTCTGGTGGGCGAGCCTGTTACGGAACTTGTCTACGACACTCCCGAGGGGCGGCGGACGAATTACTTTCTTATAAAAACGATCCCCTACACTCAAGGCTACAAAATGGGCGGAGCGGAAAATTATCTTTGTATTTATATGCGAAGAGATCTGTTTGAAAAATATCCGAATATAAAGCCCGAAAGCCCGACGGACTACGAATTTGTGTACAATCAACAGTAGTATTTACGGGCAGGAAACCGCCGTAAAGTCTTTAATATATTATTAGTATAAAGTATCGCCAATGACTATTAATTAATCTGAAAGGGTGTTATGAAGCAAATGAAAAATCTTATCATAATCGGCGCAGGACCTGCGGGACTTACGGCAGGATATGAAATCCTCAAAAGATCACAGGAATACAGGGTGATAATACTGGAGGAATCAGATTGCATTGGCGGCATTTCCAAGACCGTCCGCTACAAGGGCTGCCGTATGGATATCGGCGGTCACAGGTTCTTTTCCAAATCGGACAGGGTGAACAAGATGTGGCAGGAGCTTTGCCCGAAGCAGGGCGCGCCCGCTTACGACGACAAGAAGCTGGGCAGGGAGCGTGAGCTGTCCCCCGGCGGCCCCGACCCCGAAAAGACCGACAGGGTAATGCTGAGACGAACAAGAGTGTCACGGATATATTTCGGCAGGAAATTTTTCGACTACCCTATCAGCGGCAAGGTTTTCGGGCAAATGGGACTTTTGATGACGGTAAAGGCCGGTTTCAGCTACCTTGCCTCCATATTCCGCAAGCTGCCCGAGGATAATCTGGAGAATTTCTACATAAACCGCTTCGGCAGAGTGCTTTACTCCATGTTTTTCGAGGGATACACCGAAAAGCTTTGGGGACGTCACCCGAGAGAGATTTCCGCTGACTGGGGAGCGCAGCGGGTAAAGGGGCTTTCGGTGCTGGCGGTTGCGAAAAATATGGCCGAAAAGGTCTTTAAGGGCAATAACCGCAAGGTTGAGACCTCTCTTATCGAGGAATTCGATTACCCGAAATACGGCCCCGGGCAGCTTTGGGAAATTTGCGCCGAGAAAATACGCGAAATGGGCGGCGATATTCTCACGGGCTGCGAGGTAAAGTCCGTACTTACCGAGGACGGGAAGGTTACGGGCGTTGTCTATGTGAACGGCGGCGAAAAGGTGACCCTACACGGAGATATTGTTATATCCTCCATGCCTGTAAAGGATCTTGCGGAGGGTATGGAAAATGTTCCCGAAAATATTCTGAAAATTACCCGCGGGCTGCCCTACAGGGATTTTATGACGGTGGGACTGAGACTTCGGAAAATGGCGCTTGTAAACAAAACCGATATTAAGACTCTTGGCAACATTGTTCCCGACTGCTGGATATACGTTCAGGATCCGGGCATGAAAATGGGGCGCATTCAGATATTCAACAACTGGTCTCCGTATATGAACGACGACCCCGAAAACTCCGTTTGGCTGGGACTGGAATATTTCTGCGCCGAGGGGGACGAGGACTGGCTTTGCGAGGACAGGAAATTTGCCGCACGTGCTGTAAAGGAGCTTTTGAAAATGGGCGTTATCGCCGACAAGTCGGACGCTCTCGATTACCATGTGGAGCGGGTAAAAAAAGCGTATCCTGCTTATTTTGACACCTATGAGGGAATGGGCGAGGTAATAAAGTTCCTTGACACCTTCGGCAACCTTTACTGTGTGGGCAGAAACGGTCAGCACCGCTACAACAATATGGATCACTCCATGATGACTGCCTTTGAGACGGTGGACAACATTCTTTCGGGGAAAACTTCAAAGGAAAATGTCTGGAATGTGAACACGGAAAAGGAATATCACGAGGAGAAGAAGCAGTGACAATGACTGCATATTGTTTGTGTTCCGGAACCTTTCCATGCCATGTACGGAAGCAAGAAAAAAAGAGGCAGGAAGCAAGAGTTTAGGCTGTGTTCATTTTGCTTTTAAAAGGGAACTGTTATGGAAAATCATTATATTGAGGAGATCATTATAAAAAAGCCGCTGCCGAAAAATGCTTATTTTTCGGAGCTTCCTGCGGTGAAATGTCTTGCGGGTCGGGGGAGGCTTTCCTTTGGGAATGACATTACTTTCATTGTGGGGGAAAACGGCTCGGGAAAGTCCACTCTTCTGGAGGCTGTTGCGGTGGCTGCGGGGTTCAACCCCGAGGGCGGCACGAAAAATTTCAGCTTCTCCACCTTTGACAGTCACTCGGGGCTAAGCGATTACATTACCCTGTCCAGGGGAGCATACCCAAAGGACGGCTTCTTTCTGCGGGCGGAAAGCTTCTACAATCTTGCAAGCTCCATTGAGGAGCTGGACAGTCAGCCCTGCGGCTCGCCCCGTGTTATAGGAGCATACGGCGGGGTCTCGCTTCATGAGCAGTCTCACGGGGAGAGCTTTCTGGCAGTGCTCAGAAACCGCTTTTTCGGAAACGGGCTTTACATTCTCGACGAGCCCGAGGCGGCGCTATCCCCTACGGGGATAATGTCCCTTATGGTGATAATTCATGACCTTACGGAGAAGAATTCACAGTTTATCATATCCACTCACTCTCCCGTGCTTATGGCTTACCCGAATGCTGTAATATATGAACTGAGAGAAAAAGAGATAGACCGGGTGACTTTCCGGGAGACATCCCATTACATTATAACAAAGCGTTTCCTTGACGAGCCGGAAAAAATGGCGAACAGGCTGCTGTTCGGCGATTAACAGACACACACATTTCATTCGGGGTTCAACGAGGGCGTATACCCTTGCTGTGCGCCCGGCTGCACGTTTACCGCTGTTTGGCATCAACTGAATAAAAGAAAATTTTTCGGAATATTTTAGCGAATGCGGAACATAATAATGTAGACCGAAAGGAAAATGAAAAATGCGGCTGGATAAGTTTACGGCAAGTCAGAAAAATATTTCCCGAAAGGAAGCGGGGGAACTGATACGTCGAGGCAGAGTTACTGTGGGGGGAATTGCCGTCAAAAAACCCGATATGCAGATCGACCCCGAGAGTGATGAAATCGCTCTTGACGGAATGCACATATTATACCGCAAAAATATGTATATTATGCTTAATAAGCCTGCGGGGGTAATATGCGCTACCCGCGATGAGCTGAGCAGAACCGTGACCGAGCTTATCCCGCCCGAGCTTTACAGGAAGGGTCTTTTCCCTGCGGGGCGGCTGGACAAGGACACGGAGGGGTTCGTTTTCATCACCGACGACGGGGAAACAGCGCACAGGATAACATCTCCCGCAGGCCATGTGGAAAAAGAATATATTGCGGCTTTGGAAAGCCCTGCAAAGGAAATTTATCCGAGGCTGTTCGCCGAGGGGCTGGTTATTGACGGAGGAGAAAAATGCCTGCCGGCAAAGCTGATATTGACCGAGGACGACCGTGTGGTGCGGATAATTTTGCGGGAGGGGAAATATCATCAGGTCAAGCGAATGGCAGAGGCTGTGGGAAACAAAGTAGCATCCCTTAAAAGGGTGAGAATAGGAGGGCTTTGGCTGGATGAGGGGCTTGCTTTAGGTGAATGTCGCTAAATTTTGCACAATGAAATTCAAAAAATTTGTTAAATAAGCCAAAATTTTCCAGAA
>CAMWIR010000141.1 GCA_947174365.1 uncultured Ruminococcus sp.
TCACATAGTTGTACATATATATTATACCAAAAAAAAATCCGTTTGTCCAGTATTAAAAGAAAGATTTTCCGAAAATTACGCTAATTTTACACAGCATTTTTTGTGAATATTATACAAATTTTAAGAAAATTTCCAACAAAAGGAAGAATTTAGAAAACATTTCCAACCATTACTATATTTTAAAGCTATGTCCAAGAGCTTAGTGCAACTCAAAACCCATTGCAAATCCATAAAACATGATATCAAAATGCAGCGGACTTCCGGAAAACTTTTCCAAAAATCCCGCCGCATTGCTGCATATTATATTCACAAAAATTTTACATTTTCATTCACATCAGTCTAAAACCTCTTGCTTCTTGCCTCTTAATATCTTGCCTCTATCAGCCCATTGCCGCCAGTACGTCCAATATTTTATTTGCAGCGTCAAACTTTGTCATGATCTCCAAAGGTATCTCGCCGTCGCAGGTTATAAGGGTGATTATGTTAGTGTCCGCCCCAAAGCCCGAACCCGCCTGGGTAAGAGAATTTGCGCATATCATGTCGCAGTTTTTCTCTATAAGCTTGCGCAGGGAATTTTCAAGCAGATTTTCCGTTTCCATGGAAAAGCCGCAGACGACCTGCCCGGGACGCTTTGTCCTTCCCAGCTCCGCTAAAATGTCCACAGTCCTGCGAAGCTCTAAAGTAAGCCCACCGTCCGCCTTTTTGATCTTGCCCGGGGCAGCCGTCACAGGAGTATAATCCGCCACCGCCGCCGCCTTTATGATAATGTCGTAATTATCGGAAACAGACAGCACCACATCCGCCATATCCTGCGCCGAGGTCACGGGAATAACGTCCACCAGCAAAGGCGGCTCAGCCTCCGTATGCCCCGATACAAGGGTAACGTGCGCCCCCCGCAGCATGGCAGCCCTCGCCAGGGCAAACCCCATTTTCCCCGTGGAATGATTAGTGATAAAGCGCACCGGGTCAATAGCCTCCCTTGTCGCTCCCGCAGTTATCAGCACGCTCTTCCCCGCAAGGTCTTTGGGGAATGCGCAAGCCTTTAAAATATACTCCAGAAGCACCGATTCCTCGGGCATTCTCCCGTCGCCGCTGTCGCCGTTTGCCAGCATTCCGCTGTCGGGAGAAATTATCTCGTACCCGAAAGCGGACAAACGCTTGATATTGTCCTGCACTATCGGGTTGTGATACATATTGTGGTTCATTGCAGGGGAAACTATTTTCTTGCAAGGGCACGCCATGACCGTGGTCGTCAGCATATCGTCGGCTATCCCGCAGGCAATTTTTCCGATAACGTCCGCCGAAGCAGGGGCTATCATAACAGCGTCCGCCCTTTTCGCCAGCGCCACGTGCTCCACCGAATACTGAAAATTCCTGTCAAAAGTGTCAACAAGGCACTTGTTACCCGTCAGCGTTTCAAAAGTAATGGGATTAATGAAATTCTCCGCATTTTTTGTCATAATTACCTGTACGTCCGCCCCAAGCTTTTTCAGCATTCTTGCAAGATTAGGTATCTTGTATGCGGCAATGCTGCCGCTCACTCCGAGAATAATCGTTTTACCCGTCAACATAATCAACACTCCAAACGACATAATTAATAATGAATGTTTCGGCTTCACCGATTGATCTAATGTTTTGGAAATTTACATTTGCACCTTGTCCGCACGGTTTTTAAAAGTTCACAAAATATTCACGCAAACATAATGTACATACAATGCGCCGCCTTATATAACACTATTATAACATAAATATAATAAAAAATATATATCCTTTTTTTAACATTCGTGGTATAATGTATGTGTAATTGTATTGTATCTCCCGTGAGGAGAATAATAACAAGGAGGAATTTAATATGAAAACAAAAACAGCACGCATTACACGGCTCGGATTGCTCAGCGCAATTATGATAGCCATGTCTTATCTGCCCGCGGGGTACACGAACATCGGACCTGTCCCCATAACGCTCAACCCCATAATACTTGCGGTTGCCGCATACACCACAGGTCCCGCAGGCGGCGCATTGATAGGCGGAGTATTCGGATTTACAAGCCTTTTGCAGTGCTTCGGGCGCAGTCCGTTGTCCACGGCGCTTTTCGGTGTAAATCCCTTTTTAACGGCTGTGCTGTGTTTTGTTCCCCGTATCTTTGACGGGTATATTATCGGTCTGCTGTCCGATCTTATGAGAAAAAGATCCGTAAAGCCTATGATAAATTCATATATAACAAGCTTTCTTTCGGCATTTCTCAACACGGTTTTCTATATGTCGACCCTTATTTTGCTTTTCGGAAACAGCAAGGAAGTTACCGATCTCAGAAACGCCCTTGCACCGAGCAAAAATGTTTTTCTGTTCGTGTGTGCCCTTGTGGGAGCTCAGGCAATCGGCGAATGGATAACAACAACGGTTATTGCAGGCTCTGTGGGCTATGCCCTTTCACGTTCGGGTCTGAATTCATCAAATGCAAGCAAGAGTACAAGCTGATTTGCATGAGGCAAGATATGATCTCTCGTATCTTGCCTTTTTGATTTGATCGGTTTTTACTTAAAGAGCATTAAAAAGGAGCGTACCAAAAATGATATTAGCCATTGACGTAGGCAACACCAACATAGTTATCGGCTGCTGCAAAAATGGGGAGATACTTTTTTCCGACCGAGTTTCCACCAACCACACAGCCACAAGCCTCGAGTATGCGGCAACCATAAAAACTGCCCTCGACCTTAACGGCATTGATACGAGCGAGCTTCACGGGGCGGTCATTTCCTCGGTAGTGCCCTCGGTTACAAAGGCGGTCGCCAGCGCTGCCGAGCGGTTTACTCACACCGAAGCAATGATAGTGGGGCCTGGAATAAGAACGGGACTGAGCATAATCATCGACAATCCCGCACAGCTTGGCAGCGACCTTGTGGTGGACGCTGTTGCGGGCATTGCGGAGTACCCCCTGCCCCTTATAATCATTGATATGGGAACGGCGACCACCCTTTCGGTCATCGACGGCAAAGGGCAGTATATGGGAGGAATGATTGTGCCGGGCGTGGCAGTGTCCCACGACAGCCTTATCAGCCGCACCTCACAGCTGCCGAAAATCGCCCTTGAGCCGCCCCGTCGGGTGATAGGTCGGAACACCGTAGAGTGCCTTAAAAGCGGCATTCTCTACGGCAACGCAGGGGCTATTGACGGGCTTATCGAACGCATTAACGAAAGCATGGGAGAAACCTGCACAGCCGTTGCCACGGGAGGACTTGCAGGCGTTATAGCTCCCCTGTGCCGCAGCAAAATAATCCTCGACGACGACCTTATGCTCAAAGGATTGATGATAATTTACGAGAAAAATTCGGAGAAGAAACAGTAAAAAGCTTAAAGCAGTTTCGTAAATATATAAAAACGGAGACACTATGCAAATTCGCAAATGCATATTTGCATAGTGCCTCCGTTTCTTTTACCGATTTGCCGACCGTTTGATTGCTTTAAAAAACGCCGAAAACTAAAACCGTCCATTCATACACAGCAATTCTCTGTGCAATTTTATTCTTCCGATGATGTTACAAGCGCAAACCAATTCTCACGCTCTCCGCCAAAGAAATAGCTTCCGAAAAAACTTTCCCCGTCGGAAACACCGTCCAGCTTCCAGATATCATCTTCAAAGGCGAGACGGAAAGTGAAAGGCTTCGTCATATCCTCATCATACCCCCAGCTTTCCTCTAAGCCCACACGCTCGCAGTCAAAGGTGATAACATCTCCCTCACGGGTGCAGCCCACAATATGGTTGTAATCCCAGCCTGCGCCGCCGCCGTCCCCGGGGCGCACTCCAAGGCTGCCGTCCAGGTCATAATATGACGTGGGAGAATTTGCGCAAAGCTCATCAAAACCCTTGTCCGTAAGCCCGATCATCTCTGTCATAAACGCCTTGGAGGTTTCGTAGTCCATGGGGGCGTATGTTTTCGTCTCCCAGTCTGTATATATCCCCTCGCTGATGTAGCCTCCCGCCGCCTCGTCATAGTCGTATTTCCAGTTATTGTAGCCGCCATAGCCGAAAAAGTTCCCCGCCTCGGTGCTGTAAAATTTTGCAAACTGCAAACCCACTTCCAAAAGCTCATCATCTGTAGGCTCTTCGCCGATTTCCGGATAAACAGCGGTGCTTTCAAACATAAGCATTATTTCTTCAAGGTCAGCGCTTACGATCTTATCGGAATCTTCCTCCGATTCCGAATTATCGCCCTCTTCAACGGGATTTTCACCGTCCTCCGCCGAAGCGTCCTCCGACAGCTTTTCGGCGGACGTTTCTGCAATCGTTTCCGAATTTTCTAAGGTCACGCCCGAAATGTCCGTGCCCGTATCAGCGGGTTCATCTCCCGTACAGCCCGTGAGAGCAAATGCACTAAGCAATACGGCAGCGATCGTTTTGTTAAATTTCACTTTATATGACTTCCTTTCCTATTCGTCCCGGGAAACATTCTCTCGAGATCTTTCTTTATTAAAGGAACGATTCAAAAGGGCAAAATGTTTCATTTTAAGAAAAAATAATCTATAATTCTGCTTTGTGCATAAATTAAAGCTAAATCACTTGTGAAATATTTACAAATCAATATGAATTTCTTTCAAACTATTGACTTTTGAACAGTAGTGTGATATTATAACTGCAGTAGCTACTATTCAATAAACAGTAGAAAGGAAATGGTATCGTATGAACAGGAAACAGTACATAAGAGCCCTTGAAGCCGGACTGCGGTTCAGGCTGCCTGCCGAGGAAGTGACGGAGATACTTGAAGAAATTGCGGAGCGCTTTGAAGATGGCGCAGCCGAGGGGGCAACAGAGGACGTTATCTGCGCCGAACTGGGTTCGCCCTCAGTGGCTGCGGCGGAATTTTTGCAGAGAACAGCTGTGCCCGGGAAAACGGATATTCTGCGCAGAGTGCTGCCTGCTGCTATAAGCCTGCTGATTACGGGACTGTTTGTTTATTGGAGCGGTAATTTAAGATATTCCATTGGGGCCATGAGACCAAGCGCAATAGCTTTTCTGCTACCGATAGTACCTTGGCTTATACTGCTGTTAACGGAGGGGAAAAAATGCGTGAAGAACCTGCGTATAGGCCCTGCCGACAGAGCAATGGCATTGTGTGCGCTGCTGCTTACGGGAGCGGGGATATTCTGCGTAGGGCTGATAAACGAAGCAAGAAGATCACCCGACAGCTATGATCTCCTTTATATGCTCCTTTGCACTGCGCTTATGGTCGGAGCTATGGCAGCCTGGGCTGTTTCCGTGTGCAGTCATGGAGGAAAATATTTGCTTCTGCTGCCCGCATCGGGTGCGGCGGCGGCCATATGGGCGGCGGCAGAGTCCTTTGACTTTTTTGATGCATATGCCTTTAATTTTATGGACGGCGACCCTAAAGCAAAATACTACGGATATGCAGGGGAATATCTCGGCGCATTTACACGGCTCATATTTGTTTTGTCGGCGCTTTGCCTTATCTGTGCGGTCATAAGGCGGGACGCTTTCAGCCTGCCGACCCTTTCCCTGCTGCTTGGGTGCTGCGGCGGAATGTCAAATGTTTTCTTTTATCTCAGACGGCTTGACCCAATGGATATGAACGCCCCCGCATGCAATATTTCGGTATTTATTCCGGGGATAATTTCCGCAGCGGTATGGCTTGCAGTCACTTTGATCATCAGGGGGAGGAAAAATAGTGTTGAATAGGGCATTTGATTTCAGCATAGTATCACGGAATTTTCTTAAAGATCGGAGGGCGGCGGCATGGAAAAGGGTCAGATGAAAAAGGGCGTGCTGGAATTTTGCGTACTGCACGTAGTTTCCAAAAAGGATATGTATGGCTACGAAATAATGCGGACGGTGACGGATGTGTTCACGGATATTAATGAAAGCACCGTTTATGCCGTGCTGCGGCGGCTTCACGCCGACAAATACACCGAAAGCTACACAGGCGAGACCTCTGCCGGACCCAGGCGGAAATACTACCGCATAACCCCCGAGGGCAAAGCAGCTTTGGAAAACATGATGTCTGAATGGCAGGAGCTGCTTTCGGCTGTGGAGAAGCTTTTGTCATAAAAACAGAAAAAGGGCTTATGCAGCACGGCTGCATAAGCCCTTTAAAAATGCTTTTATCAGAAATTATCGGGATCGGCCTTTGAAAGAATCTCCGTTATCCTGTCCCTGTCCTCGCAAGCCGCCTTGAACTTTACCGCAAAGCTTTCGAGGGTCTCCCTGTCGTTGCAATAAGCGCAGAACATTCCTGCCTCGCTGTCAAAATTAATGGCGTCCTCATATTCGGGGCACTCGTTTTCGATAAAAGCCATGGCAAGAGCCTCCCAGCCATAGCCGTTGGGAAGCAGACCCTCATCCTCCCGTGCCTCGAAAATATCCTCCAGATAACCCATATCCACATCAAGAAGGAGGCTGTAAGTGCCTTCATATTCCGAAATTCTAAAAGGTGAAAGGTCGTTCGTATCGCTCATATTTTCACTCTCCAAATTCGCAGTATCTTCTGTAAGGGTCTGCGGCTCCTGTCCGACCCTTTCATTTTCCGATGTTTCCGAACATCCGGAGCATATTAGACCGGCTGCCAAAAAAACGGTAATAGCCGTAATTTTCATTTTCATAAACTCACCCTTTTAAAATGCAGCCGGTAATTTCGGGAAAACGCCAATAAAATTATCAATACTCCAGCTTCTTTGCGATATATTCCTCCAGCTTGTCAAGGCTTACCCTCTCCTGCGCCATTGAATCACGGTCACGGACGGTAACGCAGTTATCCTCCAAGGTATCGAAATCATAGGTAATGCAGTAGGGCGTGCCTATCTCGTCCTGTCTGCGGTAACGTCTGCCTATCTGCCCTGCCTCGTCATAATCCACATTCCATTTCTTTGCAAGCTTGCCGTAAAGCTCCAGCGCCTGATCTTTGAGCTTCTTTGTAAGAGGCAGTACAGCCGCTTTCACAGGAGCAAGAGCAGGGTGCAGGTGCATAACCGTGCGCACATCTGCCTTGTCGCCCTCGCCTATCTCCTCCTCATCGTATGCCTCGCAGACAATGGCAAGGAAAAGCCTCTCAACGCCAAGAGACGGCTCTATTACGTAGGGAATATACTTCTCATTTGTCTCGGGATCAAAATATTCCAGACTCTTGCCCGAAACCTCCATATGACGGGAAAGATCGTAGTCGGTACGGTCTGCAATGCCCCAAAGCTCGCCCCAGCCGAAGGGGAAGAGATATTCAAAGTCGGTAGTCGCCTTGGAATAGAAGCTCAGTTCCTCTTTTGAATGGTCACGCAGGCGGAGATTTTCTTCCTTTATCCCCAGTCCCAGCAGGAAATCACGGCAATAGCTGCGCCAGTATGCGAACCACTCCAGGTCGGTGTCGGGCTTGCAGAAAAATTCCAGCTCCATCTGCTCGAACTCTCTCACACGGAAGATAAAGTTGCCGGGGGTTATCTCATTTCTGAAAGACTTGCCCACCTGCGCCACGCCGAAGGGTATCTTCTTACGGGAAGTTCTCTGGATATTGTTGAAATTCACGAAAATTCCCTGAGCGGTCTCGGGGCGCAGATAAAGCTCTGCCTTGCTGTCCTCGGTAACGCCCTGGAAAGTCTTGAACATCAGATTGAACTGTCTGATAGGTGTAAAATTCTTCTTGCCGCACACGGGGCACTTGATGTCGTGGGACTCGATAAATTCGCTCATTTTGTCGTTATCCCAGCCCGCTGTATTTTCCTCCGACTGGCTCTCGATAAGCTGATCCGCCCTGTGCCTTGTCTTGCACTCTCTGCAGTCCATAAGAGGGTCGGAAAATCCGCCCAGATGACCCGAAGCCACCCATGTCTGAGGGTTCATGAGAATAGCCGAATCCAGTCCCACATTATAAGGACACTCCTGGACAAACTTTTTACGCCATGCGTTTTTAATGTTATTTTTCAGCTCAACGCCCAGAGGGCCGAAATCCCATGTGTTTGCAAGGCCTCCGTAAATTTCGCTGCCGGGGTAAACATATCCTCTGCCCTTGCAAAGGGCAACTATCTTATCCATGCTTTTTTCTGCCGCCATTTTTATAACTCCTTTATTTACAGGGAATTTCTCCCATTTAACTTTAACGTAACTTTTATTATATTACATTTACAGGCAAATGTCAATAGATAAATTTTTAATATCCGACATTTCGGTGTAGTGCTACAATAGATATTGGACAAAAAAGAAAAAGGGTTGAAGGATAGAGCG
>CAMWIR010000142.1 GCA_947174365.1 uncultured Ruminococcus sp.
CCGCAATTAAAAATATTAAAAAAAATATTTTCAAACCCAATATAATTTTTATTGATACATTTTTCATTTTTATAAACTCCCTTCGGCTTTCGGAAACAATATCGTAAAGCTTATTTTCAAATTCCGTCATTTAAAAAATTCAACCTCATAGGCTTTTTTATATTATAAATCTTTTGTAATATTTTGTCAACAGTATTAATAAATTTAAATTTGTTTCGGATACATTATCAGAAGCTTCATTCAACCTATCATTTATAATTGTATAAGCACAGAAAATTTGCCCGGACTTGAAAAGAATCTTCGGACTTTTATGGGTGTGAACTGCTTTCAAAATTTTTATAATCAGCCTGTAAAAATATATGGTAAATACTGTAACAAAATATTAACATTATTTACCGCCATTTCTTTTGACGGCACTTGACATTTTTGGGAAAAAAGGGTATAATATTTGTATGATTTAATTGCCAAGCGAAATATTAAATAAAAATATGAATCGAAAGGACGTTTTTAAAATGGAAAAGAAAATCCCCTACAAAACCTATCTCGAAGAATCGGAAATGCCCAAGCAGTGGTATAATGTGAGGGCGGATATGAAGAATAAGCCTGCTCCCCTGCTCAATCCCGGGACGCTGGAGCCTATGACGGCGGGTGAGCTGTCGGCGGTTTTCTGCGATGAGCTTGTTAAGCAGGAGCTGGACGACACCACCCCTTATTTCGACATTCCCGAGGAAATTCTGGAATTTTATAAAATGTACCGTCCCTCGCCTTTGGTTAGGGCATATTGCCTTGAAAAAGCGCTGGACACTCCCGCTAAGATATACTACAAATTTGAGGGCAACAATACCTCGGGCAGCCACAAGCTCAACAGCGCCATTGCACAGGCTTACTATGCAAAGAAGCAGGGATTGAAGGGTGTTACCACCGAAACAGGCGCAGGACAGTGGGGCACGGCGCTTTCCATGGCGTGCGCTTACATGGGGCTGGACTGCAAGGTATATATGGTAAAGGTATCCTATGAGCAGAAGCCTTTCAGGCGTGAGGTCATGAGGACTTACGGCGCCGACGTTACCCCCTCCCCCTCGGAGACCACCAATGTGGGCAGGAAGATCTTAGAGGCGCACCCCGGCACTACAGGTAGTCTTGGCTGCGCAATTTCCGAGGCAGTGGAGGTCGCTACATCCACCGAGGGTTACCGCTATGTGCTTGGCTCGGTGCTCTCACAGGTACTGCTGCACCAGTCGATCATAGGGCTTGAATCAAAGACTGCATTTGATAAAATAGGCGTTAAGCCTGATGTTATCATAGGCTGCGCAGGCGGCGGCTCCAACCTTGGAGGACTTATCTCTCCCTTTATGGGAGAAAAGCTGAGAGGCGAAGCGGATTACAGATTTATCGCTGTTGAACCTGCTTCCTGCCCCAGCCTTACAAGAGGCAAATACGCTTACGACTTCTGCGACACGGGTATGGTTTGCCCTCTTGCTAAGATGTATACTCTCGGCAGCGGCTTTATCCCCTCCGCAAACCATGCGGGCGGTCTGCGGTATCACGGCATGAGCTCCATTCTCTCCCAGCTTTATGATGACAAGCTTATTGAGGCGACTTCCGTTGAGCAGACTGCTGTATTCCAAGCAGCCGAACAGTTTGCAAGGGTCGAGGGCATTCTCCCTGCGCCCGAGAGCAGCCATGCAATAAGAGTTGCCATTGACGAGGCTATGAAGTGCAAGGAAACAGGCGAGGAAAAGACTATTTTCTTCGGACTTACAGGCACGGGCTATTTCGATATGGTGGCATATCAGAAATACAACGACGGCGAAATGAGCGACTACATTCCCACCGATGACGATCTTGCTGTCGGCTTTGCGGGACTTCCGAACGTCAACAAATAAAATTTTAAAACGGAACGTCAAAAGAGATGATAGCTTAAAATGCGCAAGACTCTGAAGCGGATAGTTCAGGCAGCACCCTTTGTGATGATAGCGGTAATGGCGGCGGTCTATCTGACAGTATTCAAGGATATGTCATTGGAACAGCTGCTGAGATACACCCCTGCCGAACCTATAGCGGCGGCTGCGGTGCTGCTTGTGATGTTCGCACTGAAATCACTTTCCTATTTTTTCCCTATGGCTCTGCTTTTTGCTGCCTGCGGGGTACTGTTTCCGCCCTTGGCGGCGATACCACTCAGTGCGGCAGGGTGCGCTGTTATGGCAACTATCCCATTTCTTATAGGCAGATACGCCGAAAGCGACCTTTGCGACAGGCTTGCGGAGAAGCACAGGAAGATTGCCATAATTCGTGAAACAGGCACGGGCAGTCAGTTTGCCTCCGCCTTTTTCCTGCGTATAATCAGCTGCCTGCCCTATGATATTATCAGCATGGCGTTGGGGAGCATGAGATACAGCTACAAAAAATACCTGGCGGGGTCTGTTCTGGGGACGCTGCCCGGGGCTGTGCTCACCACTCTTATGGGGCAGTCAATAAGCGACCCGTTTTCGGCGAAATTTATAATATGCGCCTGTCTTGAACTGGTGATAGTGCTTGTTTCGGCGATGATCTTCCGAATGAAAAAGAGAAAAAAGCGGATTTGAATAATTATGAACCGATACGAAAGGAATGATAATTTTATGGATTTTTCCAAATTAAACTTTGGTGTTGACGGCGACAGTATCACTGCGGGAGAGCAATGGTCTTATCATGTTTTTAAGGAGTTGGGAATGGCAAGTCACCACAATGTGGCTGTGGGCAGCGCTGTATGGTACAAGCGCACTCTCCCCTGCAAGGGCGGCACGGTTACTACTCAAGATTACACCGACCCGGATTTTGCGGGAATAAGCGACGGCTGGCTGGAAACGGACGACCCCGAGGAGCTTCAGAAGCGTGCCAACAACTGCGCTGTGGTGCATACACAGAGATTTATTGAAGAGGTAAAAAGCGGCAGATTCCCCGTGCCCGATATTTTTGCATTTGCAATGGGCACAAATGACGCATGGGAGTGCCTCGGCGACCCGAAAAAGGCTCTTACGGGCAAAAGCCTTGAGGGAAATGAGAATGTTGACCTGTTCACCGAGGCAGGTGCGGCACGGTGGTGCATTCAGCGGATAATGGAGGAATATCCTCTTTGCAGGGTTTTCCTGCTGACTCCCATTCCTGCGGCAGACCCTGCCCACAATGAGAAAATCGAAGCTTCAATAAAGATTTTGCGGCAAATCTCTATCGGTATGTCGGTGCAAGTTATAGACTGCTTCGGCGGCTGCGGGATTTGCGAAAAGTTTGAGGTCGAGGGCGGCACGGGCAAATATTTAAAAGACGGACTTCACCCGGATGTTCCTGGACAGATACTTGAGGGCAGATTTGCCGCAAAGGAGATCCGCAACAACTACTTCTGATTGCTATGTTTAATGGAGACATTATGTTATGTATTTTTCTGCACGGTAACTCTAAAATGCGTTAACTTGTCAAATCCTACTTGCGAAACAGCACTGTGCAAAATGCTTTACCGTATCTGTACTTTAGAAAATGTTGCAAATGCCGATTACATACAGATTATCCCCTGCTATGAGAATTAAAGTGAAATTTCTCGAAAAGCGGAGTTGAAAAATTTCAGAAAAGACTTGATTTTTTTTCAAAAGTATGATACACTATATAATAATATTAACAAGAAAAAATTAACATTAATTTTTATTAATTTTTATATGAGGTGATTGTTATGAACGAAAAAGAACTTTATGCGCTTTGGTGCGAAAAGGCTGTTGACGACCCCGATTTACGGACCGAGCTTAAATCCATTGAGGGGGACGATGAAGCTATAAAGGATCGCTTTTACCGTGATCTGGAGTTCGGCACGGGCGGACTTCGGGGCGTTATCGGTGCGGGCGCTTACAGAATGAATGTGTATACCGTAAGACGGGCTACTCAGGGACTTGCGGATTATGTGAACGAAACATTTTCCGACCCCTCGGTGGCTATTTCCTATGACAGCAGGATAAAGTCTGACGTATTTGCAAAAGAGGCGGCGGCGGTGCTGGCTGCAAACGGGATAAAGGTTCACATTTACACCGAGCTTATGCCAACGCCTATGCTTTCCTATGCAGTAAGAGCGTTAAAGTGCAGCGCGGGTATTATGATCACCGCTTCTCACAATCCCGCCAAATACAACGGCTACAAGGTTTACGGTTCTGACGGCTGCCAGCTTACTTTGGGGGCTGCGGAGATCGTTCTTAAAAATATCAACAAGGTGGATATGTTCGGAGGTGCTAAAACCACAAGCTTTGACAAGGCGCTGGATGAGGGCACTGTTAAATATATCGAGGAATCGGTTATTGACGATTATATGAACGAAGTGTTAAAGCAAGGTATCCACACCGATCTTGTTAAGTCCAGCGGGCTTAAAGTTGTATACACTCCTCTTAACGGCACGGGCAACAAGCCTGTCCGCAGGATACTGAAGAAGATAGGAATTGACGAGGTCACGGTAGTTCCCGAGCAGGAATACCCCAATGGAAACTTTACCACCTGTCCTTTCCCCAATCCCGAGATAAAAGAGGCGCTTGACTTAGGGCTTAAGCTCTGCGAAAAGGTAAAGCCCGATCTGCTTCTTGCCACCGACCCTGACGCCGACAGAGTGGGTATTGCCGTTCCCTCGGACAAGGGCTATGTGCTGTTTACGGGAAATGAAGTGGGAGCGCTGCTGCTGGAGTATATTTGCTCCGAGCGCAAAAAGCTAGGCACTATGCCGGAAGATCCTGTAGCTGTAAAGACAATCGTTACTACCGACATTGCCGCTAAAATTGCCGAGGAATACGGCGTTAAGCTGATAGAGGTACTCACGGGCTTCAAGTTTATCGGCGAGCAGATAGGCTTCCTTGACAGCAAGGGACAGGCCGACAGATATGTATTCGGCTTTGAAGAAAGCTACGGTTATCTGGCAGGCTCATATGTACGCGACAAGGACGCTGTAGTGGCTTCCATGCTCATTTGCGAAATGGCTGCATTCTACCGCACCAAGGGAATTTCTCTTATCCAGGCAAGAGAAAATATGTACAAGAAGTACGGCGTATATGTTCACACCCAGTCTTCCTTTGTATGCGAGGGAGCTACTGGCATGGAGCGAATGAAAGAGATCATGTCCGGACTGCGTGAAAATACACCCAAGGAGATAGGCGGACTTAAAGTCATCCGCTTTGAGGATTACGTTGCGGGAACTTCTGTGGACGTTGCTACGGGGACAAAGACCATGCTGACCCTGCCAAAATCCGATGTGCTTACGTTTAAACTGGAAAATAATGCGGGCGTAATTATCCGTCCCTCGGGTACGGAGCCTAAAATAAAGGCTTACTACACCACCACAGGCAGCACAAGAGATGAAGCGGCTGCACTGGAAAAGACCATTTCTGCGGATTTTGCAAAGATTTTGGGCTTCTGATTTTATATTATAAACATAAAAACGGAGCAGCCTTAGCGTAGCACTCATAAGGAAGTTTGAGACATAGTACTTCCGGTTTTACGGTCGGAGTACTATGTCTTATTATTTACATATTGTTGTGGTTATGCTATAATTCTTATCGGAATTTAACGTAGACATCATATCTTTGGCGAGAATTGTTTTCATATTGACCGCTTAGTTTTGAATTGTGTAGAAAGGAGCTGTTTAACATACAGAATGTTATCCTTCCTCCTCGGCTTGAAAAGGGGGACACGATAGGTGTTTTCAATTCCTCATATCCCATAACAGCAGAATCACCTGATGCTGCAAAAAGGGCGGAGGAATTTCTAAAAGCAAAAGGATATATCATTAAGCATGGAAAGCTCTGGGGCTGCATAGATTCATACCGCACCGCATCGGCAAAAGAAAGAGCCGATGAATTCAACGAATTGCTTTATGACAGCTCGGTAAAATGTATTATGGCAAGCATAGGCGGCTTTGTCACGAATTCCATGCTGCCGTATATTGACTATGACTGCTTTATGCGAAATCCGAAAATTGTAGTTGGTATGTCTGATATTACCTCGCTGCTGATGGCTTTATATGCCAAAACCGGTGTTACGGTCTATTACGGACCAAATATGGTAACCTCCTACGCAAGACTTGAGCCGTATTCCGATACTGCACTTTCGACATTTGAAAACGTAGTGAATCAACGTTTTGGATATACTTATAAAACGCCCGATCATTATTCCGATGAGGTGATTGACTGGAATCAGAATTTAGATACAGAGAGAGTCCTTGAAAATAAAATGTTTACTTTATCAGGCGGTAAGGTGATCGGCAGACTGATAGGCGGAAACCTCAATACCCTCACCTCTGTTTGGGGAAGCGAATATATGCCGATGATAAATGAGGGTGATATTCTTTTCCTTGAAAACACCGAGGAATGGGCAGGATATGTGGAGCGATATGTTTCTTGGCTCAAACTTTGCGGAGTGTTTGATAGGATAGGCGGTCTTATAATTGGCAAACATCGAGCCTTTGATGATCAAGGTACAGGCAAAAAGCCCTATGATATCTTACTTGAAATGATAGGCGAGCCTAAGTTTCCAATCCTTGCGGATTTCGACTGCGGGCATACAGCGCCGATGCATACTATGCCAATCGGTGTAAAAGCGCATCTTGATGCAGATAAACAAATCCTTAAGCTAATATACAATTAAGAAAAAACGGATATATTGAGCCTATCGCAAGAACATAATCAAAAAACAAGCCCGAAAACGGTTCATCCAAACCGCTTTCGGGCTAAAAACTTCTATATGGGTATTCCGCTTTGCAGCAGCCCCGTTTGCTTTTAATTTATATGACGGTTTGGCGAGGTTTTCTCCCTAAGCCTTGGTTGGGAGATAGCCTATAATCAGTTGTTCACAAGGTCTATCACCACCAGCTCGGGATTATTAAAAATTCTGGGGAAGAGGGTTTTTGTGCGGCAAAGTCCACGGCTTACTATCATACAGGAATCGTCAAAGTCAAAACGACCTCCGGAATATTTGGGGAAGATACCCTCTCCGGGGGAATACAAACCGTTTTGAGAAAAGGGCAGCCGCCACTGACCTCCGTGAGCGTGGCCGCAGAGAATAAGGTCGAATTTGCCGAAAGAGCGGTAAAAGTCTATATCCTCGGAGAAATGACAGAGGAGGACTGTGAAGTCTGATGAGTTCCCGGTATTATCGCGAGTCTGCTCTGTGTCAAGAGGATCATCGGAGGACGGGGCAGAATTCAGATCGTCCGCACATTTTGCAACGCTGTCTGCCCAGCCTATGCTGTTGTCTGCGGCACGGGCTGCGCCGCAGATAGTGATACCGTTTATGTTAACATTATCTCCTTCTAAAACATGAACTCCCAAGGCTTCCGCTTCAGCTTTGAACTCCACCCATTTTGGAGTACGGAACTCGTGGTTTCCTGCCACGTAAAAACATGGGTAACGGCAGCCTATGTCCGAAAGCAGAGCGGTGGTGTTGTCCTTTGGCAATACATCATCATAAATATCACCTGTAAGAACTATGATATCGGGAGATGTGCTGTCAATAGCCTTTATGAGGTTTTGCATATTCTTACCGTAGCGTTCGGAGTGGAGGTCGGATATCTGAACAATGCGAACGCTCTCCCCTATTCCCTCGGCTGAAACCTCATAGTAAACTGTTTTAAAGGGAAAGCTCGCCGCGCCAAGCACGGCAAAAACCGCTGCCGCGGCGGCTATGAGCTTCAGGATGATATATCGGTTCTTCTTTTTTACCGATTCGGATTCTTGCATATGCTTTATCACTCTTTCCTATGTTATGGTTTTTATTATACACATAATTCATATATTTGTCAAGCGGGAGACAATAATTAAGATTTGTTTTAGTTGATAGTTGTTTTTATTTCTCAAAACAATTTCGTATAATTTTAATTATTTGTAATTGCATTAATAGATAATATATAGCATAAAAACAAATTTTTTGCTTAGATGTTTTTTCTCTCCTTATTTTACAGATAATTATATATCATAATGTAATTCATTTTGCAATACATTTTATGC
>CAMWIR010000143.1 GCA_947174365.1 uncultured Ruminococcus sp.
GGGCAGCACCGTTACAAAAATAATATCCCCCTCAAATCCCCTGTTTCGCAGCAGCCGTGCAGTCTCCATGCCGTCTCTTCCCGGCATTTGTATATCAAGGAAAACAATATCCGCAGGGCTTTTTTCCATTTCCCGAATCAGCTCGTCTCCGTTGCCGAAACAGCTTACCTTTGCTCCGCCGTCTCCCGCAAAAAAGCTCTCCACCGTTTTTTCCAGAGAACATAACGCCATAGGCTCATCATCGCACAAAGCAATATTCATAAAAACACCCCTTTATATCACAAAAATTCTGCGGCATTTCAAATTTATTGAGCCGCAAAATTACCTTATCAAATTTCTGTCCCCGCTTAAACGGTTTTCGGAAAGTCATCTCTTTAACCTCTAACCTCTATATATCGTATAACGCATTCTCGCTTTCCCTGCGGCTGGGGCGAGTCATAAGACTGCGAATGGCGTCCTTGGGGCTTGCCCCCTCATACAGTACCCTGTAACACTGCTCGGTAATGGGCAGACATATCCCGAATTTCCTTGAAAGCTCAAAAGCCGCCTTGGTGCAGAAATAGCCCTCCACCGTGCCCACTCTTTCCACCGCCTTCTCAGGGGAAACGCCCTCGCCGATAAGCATTCCCGCCCTGCGGTTCCTGCTGTGCATACTGGTACAGGTCACAATAAGATCGCCAACCCCCGCAAGCCCCGCAAATGTCTCCATTTTTCCTCCCATGGCAACCCCCAAACGGGAAATTTCCCATATCCCCCTGGTCATAAGGGCAGCCTTGGTATTGTCCCCCAGCTTCATTCCGTCGCATATCCCTGCGCACAGTGCAATAACATTTTTAAGCGCCCCGCCTATCTCGCAGCCGATAACATCATCATTAATATAAACCCGCAGCGTGCCGCTGGTCATGATCCCCTGAACAAACGCTGTCTTTTCCCTGTCTCCGCAGGCAGCCACAATTGTGGTAGGCATACCCACAGCCACCTCCTCCGCATGGGAAGGACCCGTAAGCACAACACACGGTCTGTCTGTCTCCTCGTTAATGACCTCGCTCATGCGCTTGTAGCTGTCCGCCTCCAATCCCTTGCCGGTGTTGGCAATAACAGCCATATCGTCCAGATAGGGAGCAGCCTCCCGCATAACGCTGCGCACCTGCCCCGTAGGCACAGCCGCAACCACCAGCTCCTTGCCGCCAACGCAGGAGATGTCCGAGCATATTTCAATTCTTTCATTTATCTTGATACCCGGGAGCTTATCCTTATTTTCCCTGTCCCGCAGCAAATCCTCGCAGTGCCTTGAACGTATCGTAACGCTGTGACCCATACCGTCCAGCATAACCGCCAAACTGAGTCCGAACGCCCCTGCGCCCAGTATAGCTATTTTACGTTTTTTCACAATAAAGAACAACCCCTTCAAGAAGCAAGAATTTTAAGATGCAAGAGGCAAGAAATTGACCTCTTTATTTTATCCTTAAACATTATTTTTCGTTTTACAAACTCATTTTTATACGTCTATGCACATTATACCATATAACCGCTGTAATGTCAAATATTTTATTTACTTTGTAAAGGCAGTTATTTAAACGCAGCACAGTGTAAAAATTTCTAACCCTCTACGATAAATTTCAGTCAAAGTAAAATTATTTTTCACTGTTTTTCTTGACAAATTATTATAAATATGATATCATATGTTTGTTGATAATAACATAATACCTAAAATAACAGAGGTAACCAATATGCTTGAATATACCGAATTTACAGAGAAAATGACTCAAAAAGCCCAAGGCCGAACCTTTGAACAAAATGTTGACTTTATTATTGCTCTTTGCCTGCGTGATATGCGCAATTATAAATACTACATAGAAGCAGAGAACCGGAGCATAGACATATTTGCAGTATGTTATGAAACTATTGCCCATATCCTTATGAACCGTGATTCTCTCGACCGCGTCCAATCGGAAAAGTACATCGCACTTTGCAATGATTTTCTGGAAAATCTTCAAGATGAAGACGGCGAATATTTTGATGTCTGCGTAAATATTACCTGTGAAATAATGCACCTGCTGCATTATATCGCCTTTAAGGACAGCAGA
This sequence comes from uncultured Ruminococcus sp., assembly GCA_947174365.1. Taxonomy (GTDB): domain Bacteria; phylum Bacillota; class Clostridia; order Oscillospirales; family Ruminococcaceae; genus Huintestinicola. The sequence continues at coordinate 2,088 of CAMWIR010000143.1, forward strand.
GAAGCAGCGGAAGCGGCAAAGCTTTCCTACGAATCCGCCGAAGCCCATTATCAGGACTTAGGACTGGACTGTGAAAGCAGCGAATACGCCGAAAAAATGTCTGCCTTTGCTCAATGCCTCAATGATTTGGATATTAGCGGGCTGACGGATTTTTTGAATATTGACTGAAAAAATCCTCCTTAATACCGCAAAACTATGATATAAGCGGAGGTCATAAAAATGACCGACTCACAAATTATTGACATAATAATGTACATCGAGACCCATGACCCGACAGACAAGCAAAATCAAGAAAACATCTTCTAAAAAACGCAGCAATCAACAGTAACCTGTAATTTATTAAAAGAAAAACAAAGAGTCCGGAACAGACTATCTTCTGTTTCCGAACTCTTAAATTTTACTGTGCATCATTAGGTACTTGATTTTTCTTTTTCTGCCCGAACTTATTTTCCGTACCGTTTTTAAGACGAGTAATATTTGTGCGGTGCATATAAATAAGCAGCGCGCTTGTCACCATTACCATTGCCGTGTGCAAAATCGACCTCGGCAGCCCCACATCATACACAAACATATGCACAAAAAAGGTTATCACAGGGTAAGCGCAAGCCGCCAGTATCGACCCCAGCGAAACATACCTTGAGATCGCCACCACCACAATGAAAAACGGTATCACTATGCAGAATGTCACAGGGTCTATCACCAGCAAAATGGAGCAGGAAACCAGCACGCCCTTTCCCCCCTTGAAGCCGTAGTATATGGGGAAAATATGCCCCAGAATCGAGAATATCCCTGATAAATAGCCCACCGCCCGCTCATCAAAAAGGTAAACGCTCTCAAAATCCGCACCGAGCAGCATTTCCCAAAGCTTAATGCTGATAAACGCCGCGATCACGCCTTTGAGCAAGTCGCCTATAAGAGTAAGCAAAGCGGGCAGCTTCCCGAAACAGCGCAGGGTGTTTGTAAGCCCTGCGTTTTTGCTGCCGAAATTCCGAATATCCTCATGCTTTAAAAGTCTGACCGCAATTATGGCAGAGTTGCAGCTGCCAAGCAAATAAGACAGCACCGCCGTCAGTATTGGAGCAAGAATTATCATGAAAATTTCCTCCCGTTGCAAACCATGAGACTTCAGTTCATATATGTCTGTGTCCCATAGCTGCATTTATTTTATTCTGCTGCCCGCAGGCGGCCGATCGGTAAGTTTTTTTGCATATGCGCCGCAGTCCATCTGCTTTAAAACGCATATCAATCTGTCAAACACATACGGGTCGCCAAGATCAAAGCTCCAGGCGTCATCGGAATCAAGCCGGACAGCCTCCTGCACATTCTCCCCGAACCACCCTCGGGGTATCTTTTTTATCAGATACATTGAATGATCTATCAGCATTTGATTTGAAGCGTCGCAAGCAAAAGACAGCAGCTCATTAAGTATCAGCAGCCCTTTATCCCTTGGAATGCCCGGCAGCATTTCAATGTTACTGCTGATATTGTCATAAAATCTGTCAATGGAATCATCTATCGTCTTTTGTAAATAAGGTTTCTCCAAATAATGCTCACACCTTTTCCAATATTCTGCGGCAGGACAGCAGCCGTACCAATACTTACTTCACATCCTTGGAATCTCTCTCCCTGACAACAAACCGCACAGGCGTACCCGTAAGCCCGAAGGTCTGCCTGATCTGATTCTCGATATACCGCTGATAGGAAAAATGGAACAGATCGGCACGGTTCACAAACACCACAAACGTCGGGGGCTTTGTGGACGGCTGGGTCATGTAGTATATTTTCAGCCGCTTGCCCTTGTCCGAGGGGGGCTGAACCCTTGTAGTGGCGTAGGAAAGCACATCATTGAGCATTCCCGTGGTTATCCGCATACTGTTCTGGGAATTAACGCTGTTGATAAGAGGAAAAAGCTTGTCCACCCGCTGCCCCGTCTTTGCGGAAATGAAAATAAAAGGCACATAGGACATAAAGCTGAATTTTTCCCTTAAGGTGCTTGTGTACTCGTCCATGGTGTTTGTTTCCTTTTCAATGGCGTCCCACTTGTTTATCGCCACAATGCAGGCCTTGCCCTGTTCATGGGCATATCCCGCCACCTTGGAATCCTGCTCGGTAAAGCCTGTCACAGCGTCTATTACGATAACGCACACATCCGAACGGTCCACCGCCATATATGCCCGCAGCACACTGTAATGCTCTATCTTCTCGGTAATTTTCGACTTGCGGCGAATTCCAGCCGTGTCAATGAAAATATACCTCCCGTGCTCGTTTTCTATCTCCGTGTCCGTAGCGTCGCGGGTAGTCCCCGCAATGTCCGAAACGATAGCCCGCTCCTCCCCCGCAATACGATTGATAAGGGAGGATTTTCCCACATTGGGCTTGCCTATAACTGCGACCCTTATCCTATCGTCTCCCTCGTCCTCGGGCTTTTCCTCGGGGAACGCCTTGAACGCCTCATCTAAGAGGTCCCCCGACCCGTGCCCGTGCTGTGCGGAAATGGCAATGGGATCGCCCATGCCAAGGTTATAAAACTCATAAAACGCCGCAGGCGGATCGCCGATCGAGTCGCATTTGTTCACCGCCACAATAACAGGCTTGCCGCTGCTGCGCAGCATAGTCGCCACCTCGTAATCGTCCGCCGTGACCCCCGTGCGCACATCAGTCATAAACACAATAACATCGGCGCTCTCGATAGCCGCCTGCGCCTGCCGCTTCATCTGCTTTAATATGATATCCTCGCTCACAGGCTCTATACCCCCTGTGTCCACTATCATAAATTCGCGGTTTCGCCATTCGCACTTGGTGTAAATGCGATCACGGGTGACTCCCGGGGTGTCCTCAACTATAGAAAGCCTCTTGCCTGCCAGCTTGTTGAAAAGCGTGGACTTCCCCACATTGGGACGACCCACCACAGCCAGTATGGGCAGCGCTGTATTTGCCATTATCATCACTCCTGCATAAAACTTTTGCCTTTGCGCTTTGCATTTATATAAATTTTTCGGTAAACCTCATTATCGCATTATCTGCCCAGAATTGCATTCAGCAGATCACCGCCGTCATTTTCCGTCAGTCTGATCTTCACTCCCAGCGCCTTCTCCACATCACAGATACGGTGATCGTCCAGAAAAAGATCACTGTCATGCTTTATCATGGCGCTTGTGAGCAAAAGCTCAGTGCCAAGGGGATTGTCCGCCAGCTGTTCCATTATGTCGCCTGCGGTCAGCAAGCCCGCTACGGTTATTGTTTCCCCGAAAAATCTGTTTTCTATCCTGTAAACATGGCATTTGATATTCGGAAATTTTTCCGTGACCTTTTCCGTGAGACTCTTTATAAAATCATATGCCAGAACGCCGGTCGCAATGGATAGTTCCCTGTCCAGCAATCCCCTGTACGAAACCTCCCCGACCGCCTTTTCCAAAGCCTCATAAAATTCATCCTCCAGCGAACGCAGCATACCTACGCCGTTTTCATACTGGGGATAGCCCTCGTAATATTCCTCTCTCGGAATGGGTCTGCCCGCTGTGAGATAAAACTCGTCCGAGGGGAAAACCAGCCTCGTTCCGTATTTTTCGTAAAACTCTCTCTGAAACTCTTCCATTATGTCAATGCACTCCCCCGCCCCTTTGCTGTCAAAAAGGGTCAAGGGGTACAGCCCCTCCCTGTAAGCCGTCAACCCCACGGGCACAGCGGCAATGCTGTTTATATTCGGCATTAATTTTCCAAGATCCGCAAGAGTCCGCCGCAGCTCATCACCGTCATTGAGTCCCGGGCAGACAACGATCTGGCAGTTCATGGAAAGCCCCGCCTCGGCGATCTGATAAAGATACTTCAGCTTCTCCCCCGCAAAGCGGTTGTTCATCATTCTGCACCGCAGCTCGGGATTGGTGGTGTGCACGGAAACGTTAATGCCCAGCCTCATATCAATTATACGCCGCACATCCTCATCGGATAAATTGGTGAGAGTCACATAGTTTCCCTGCAAAAAGGAAAGCCGTGCGTCATCATCCTTGAAATAAAGGGTCTCCCGCATTCCCGGGGGCATCTGGTCAATAAAGCAGAAAACGCACTTGTTGCGGCAGCTCTGCTTGCTGTCCATAAGAAAGCTGTCAAAAGTAAGCCCCAGATCGTCATATTCGCTTTTGACTATCTTTACCATTACATGACCGCTGCCCCGTTCAAGCAGCAGCCTAATCTCAGCCTCCGCCGAGTAGTACATATAATCGAGAACGTCTGCGATCTTATGACCGTTTACAGATACAAGCACATCCCCCGCCCTTATCCCGCAGGCAGCACAAGGCGAATGAGCTGTGACCTCTTTTATTCTTGCAGCCATTTTTTTGCCTCCCCGCCTTGCGGTCTTTGCAGCCGCGACCGTCTCTTTACATTAAAAAATTTCAAGCAGAATTCGGTATTACGAAAAAAGCAGAGAGGAAAAAATCCGCTCTGCTTTCCCGTAGAGAATAAAAACTTGTCCTACTTTAAAGAGCGATGACTTTCTGCGGATAAATGCATTAATAATTTAATGAATCAATGCATTAAACTCCCCGCAAGACAACACGCCGCCCTTAAGATCAGCACTTACGCTTCTTTCTTGATTACCTCAACGCCCTTGTAGTAACCGCAGTTCTTGCAAACCTTATGAGGAGCGGTAAGCTCGCCGCAGTGAGAGCATCTGGAAAGAGCGGGGGCGTCCAGCTTCCATACAGCGCTGCGCCTCTTGTCACGTCTTGCTTTGGAGACTTTTCTCTTTGGTACTGCCATTATTCAGCACCTCCTTACCAAAATTAACTGCCGTGCCTTTCACAGCCGCAGTCGGATTCATTTAAATCTGCGCCGCATTTGGGACAAAGTCCTTTGCAGTCCTCTTTGCAGAGCAGCTTTGACGGCATTTCGGGCAGCAGGTCGGATATCCCAAGCTCGTCCAGGTCAACCTTGTCACCTACAGCGACCACATAATCGCCCGTGTCCTCGCCGTAAAGCTCACGCACGATAATATGCTCAAATTCAAAGGAAAAATCCCTTATGAACCTGCCGAGGCACCTGCCGCATTCGGCATTCAGCCGTGCATTCACAGTATAGCGCATGGTAACTATCCCGGCTCTGCTTTCGGCAATCCCCTTTACCTCCACAGGAGGCAGGAACTCATAGCCTACGATCTCCTTCAGCCGTCCCCGTGAAATTTCGCCGTCAATATCCAGCTTTTCCCCGGGATTTTCAAAAAGCCGCCGTACATCAATAACCATAATACACTCCTGCAAATACAATAAGCAGATTAAATTATAACATTTCTTGACTCTTATGTCAATAGTCTGTAAAATTCTTTACAAAAATTTTACTTCTCCGCAAACTTTGCAACGCTCTCGGGAAGCTCGGGAAGATCAGCGGAAACAGTGAGAACCACATGAACTTCATCCCCCGTAAGCTTGTCCACCTTTGCAAGCAAAGCGCCCAGCGCCTCAAAATCAGCGCCGCCGATCTTCAGAATGGAGTCAACGAATATTTCCTTGATATCGTAGTTGCCCGCAACCAGCCCCGCAATAAGACCGTAGAAAGCCTCAAAGGAATAAACATTGGAAACATCAGTGTCAACAATCCTTACGCTGTGAGGAATATCATATCTCAGCTTGTCGCTCTTGTCAATACATACCACATAGCCGTCGGTATTTTTTGATGCCGCATTGATCATATCAATAAGAACCTTGGTTTTGCCCGAGCCCTTTTTACCTGTAATAATCTTTACCATAATTACTCCTTACTCAGCGGCTCAAAATTTTATTGCAAATTGCAAAGGTTGCAAAGCGTATACCGGCGCCGCTGTGCCGATTAACGCAAATGCTATATCTTAACCCGGGGAAACAGCCCTTTCGGGAAACGGTCATTGATACGCCCGCCCTTAAAGCTTGTCCCCCACCG
>CAMWIR010000144.1 GCA_947174365.1 uncultured Ruminococcus sp.
TAGGGCATACGAGATGTAGAGTGGTCTCGTGGGCTCGTAGATTTGTATAAGAGACATAATTAAGTCTTGATGAATTTTTAATATTGGAGGCTTTGAAATAATGGCAGTAAGAGATGGATATTATGTAATTTACCACAACAAAGAGTATAGTCTGTTTTACGGCAAGATTGAAAACAAGAAAAATGTTCTCATACTTTCTCATAATCCAAATGATATTAACAATGGTTTTAAATTATCCTATAGTGAAGAGTATATGAAAGAACATCAATTTTTTACTTGTGAAAAGGAGGTACCCAAAAGTGAGATATCAGAAGCGTATAAAATAAAAACATATGCGGATTATAAAGGTTTTAGGCTTTATGTTTATGGACAAGATGTGAATAATGTACTGCGGCTGGTTACAGTGCAAGAACTTTCCCATTCATCCAAAAGTGATGGTAAGATACGGGAAACTCTCATGGAAATGGGTTTCAAGATTTTTGATGTTGAAAAAACCGGCTGTACATATGTAAAATATGTTCCGATTGACGATCCGGAGCTTGAGCTTATTGAAGAAAGGACTGAAATTGATATAAGTAAGTGGTGATTTAATACTTGCGGAATTAATAAAAATTTTTTAAAAACCTCTTGACAAATCCTTCCGGATATGGTAAAATATATATTGTCGGAAAGAAAGCAAGCTATTTCTTGCTTCTTGCCTCTGATTTTCTGTGAGATGAATGAACAGTGTCAAGAGAACCGACGAAACACAAGAGCATTAAAAACACAAAACAAAGTAACTTCTAATCGCAGATGTAGTACAATGGTTCGTGCGTCGGCTTCCCAAGCCGAAAATGCGGGTTCGATTCCCGTCATCTGCTCTAATTATTTCCGACATCAGTCGGAAATTTTCTTATAAAGGGATAATTTTATAATTTTGAAATGCTGTGACGGAAACCAAACGCAGCGGCAACCGTTTTTCAGAGAGCCTCCGGTCGGTGGGAGGGGGCAGCGGCGCAGCGGAGCTACATTCCCGAGCAGACTGTCTGAAATTTACAGTAGGGCAGTTCGGAGTGAAACACGTTAAAGTTTCGTAAAAGGTATTCGCAATGGCAATATGGGCAATATGTCAATATTGGCAATAATATTGCAATTGTCTGCGGATATAAACCGAGGTGGTACAGCGGTTATTCGCCCTCCAATACCTGCAGTATGCAGGTATTGGAGGGCTTTTTTATTATTAAGGAGGCAGCATTATGAGAGATATGTCGGATTTTATGGAGAAATTGAAAAAAAGTACAATTTTCATGAATCTTGATTTTGAGAAAGATGCCGATAAAATCTGCTGTTCAAAATACGGCGGACGTCCTGCTGTCCCGCAGGGGTTTGAATGGCCTTATTACGAGGGGAGCGCTTTTGGCAGCGACTCTGTTGAAAAGTTTCCTCTTTCATTTATTGCACAGTTAAACTGCTCCGATTTTGCAGATATGGATAACGAAAAAATTTTACCCTCAAAGGGAATCCTCAGCTTTTTCTACGAGTGCGATACTCAAAAGTGGGGGTTTGACCCCAAAGACAGAGGATGTGCAAGGGTATATTATTTTGAGGATATCTCGCAGCTTTCCCTTATGGATTTCCCAGATGATTTGGAGGAGGATTTTCGTTTTGCAGAGGCTGTAATAGAGTATGAGCATTCCGATGATTACCCAAGTGACCCCGAGTTCGAGTTGTCGAATGATGAGTATGACGAATATGATAATATTTATGAAGAGTTTTACGACAAGCACGGTGATTTCCGCTGTAAGCTGCTGGGGTATCCTGATACTGTTCAGGGAGATTTTTTCCTTGAATGCGAACAGGTAGCCGAAAGAGGAAAATATACCGGCAACGGACCTACCAAAATAACAGAAGAAATGGAAAATGCTGCCGAGGACTGGCTCATGCTTATGCAAATGGACACTATTGATAACGAAAAAGAGGTTATGATGTTCGGCGACTGCGGCAGGATATACTATTGTATTAGAAAGCAGGATCTGAAAGAGCGCAGATTTGACAAAATATGGCTGATATTGCAGTGCGGATAAGATTCATGGATTTTGTGGAGCAGGAATAATTTCCGGCTTACAAGTGAATTGAGGCGATTTTATGCTTGAAAAAATGGACGAGTTTTTTGAAAAGCGGCTGTCGGGATATGACGAGCATATGCTGACCGAAATAGAGGCGGCAGGGGAATTTTACAGGTTTACTGCAGAGCAGCTGCCGAAAAATGCGGATTGCCGCTTGCTTGACCTTGGCTGCGGGACAGGTTTGGAGTTGGGGGAATATTTTAAGATAAATCCCACGGCGCAGGTCACTGCCATAGATCTGTCGGAGGCTATGCTGGGGGCAATGAGGGAAAAATTTCCCGATAAAAAAATTCAAACTGTCCACGGGTCGTATTTTGATGTTCCTTTTGGAAATGAACGGTATGACGGGGCGGTGTCGGTGGAATCCTTGCACCATTTTACCGCAGATATGAAAGAGAGCCTTTATAAAAAGCTTTTGAGTGCATTAAAGGACGGGGGATATTTTATTCTGACGGATTATTTTGCGGAGTCGGAGGAGCTTGAAAGGGAATACCGTGAAAATTATGATCGGCTTAAACGGCAGCAGGGAATTGCAGATAATGAGTTTTATCATTATGACACTCCTCTGACAAAGGAGCATGAAAGGGATATTTTAAAAAATGCGGGCTTTTCCGATGTCCTGATACTGAAAGGCTGGGGGGCGACTTATACGCTGAAGGCAACGAAAGGGGAGAGGTAAAATGTACAAGGGCAGAGCGCAGTTCATCATAGTGCGTGAGGGGAAAATACTTATGGCAAGACACTGTGTGGACGGTGAGGAATACTACTGCTTACCCGGGGGAGGCATTGAACCGGGGGAAACACCCGAAGAGACGGCTTTGCGTGAACTGAAAGAGGAATGCAGGGTCGACGGCAAAATAGTCAAGAAACTGGGAGAATTTGCCGACGTCACGGATAACGGCAGGATATACTATAACTATCAGATAGATATAGGTGACAGTGAGCCTGCTCTCGGGGTTGACCCTGATGTAGAGGGAGAGCCTAAGCTTGTGGGGCTTTGCTGGCTTGAATTTGATAAAATGAGCGAGAAGAACAGGGCTTTTCTGTGGTCGGCGGGAATAATTGCCATAAAGGATTTTTTTGATGAGCTGCAAAGGTACAGCGATGATGATGTAAGTTATCCGAAAAAGGTGAAAATGACATGAACAAATGGTATGATGAGGACTATGAATTTGAAATTGAGGTAATAGGCGTTTCCCACGACGGCAGGACAGAGGGACACTGCCGTAACGGGGACGAGGTGGGGGATGTTTACCGATGCACATATGACTGTCCTGTTAACCGTGAGGGCAGGGGCTTTTGCTCTAAAAGTATGCTGCTGCTTTTTCCCATGCTTGAGACTGTGCGGGGCGGGGGAGACCTTAGAAATATCGGGGGATTTTCACCCAGCGGCAGTGTTCCCGATTCACCTTATGTAAAAGAATTTGTATGCCCGGACGGGGTTGTGACGTTTCGTCTTACGGCGAGAAAAACAGGGGAGGAAAATTTCCATAGGGGCGGGTTTTACAGAGAATAGGAAAAGATGAATTAGTTGGAGGAGACAGGCGGATATGTACGAAATGTTAGAGATTGACTGCTGTATATCGTGCGGAAAATTTCCTATAGAAAACACCGGAAGGGGAGAGGATATTTCCCCGGAAATTGTGATAAAAAATCTCTCCCTAAAGGCAGTCAGTCTGGCAGTAACACTTGAGGATATCGGCCACCCTATAAAGGATTTCACCCACTGGGTGATATGGAATATTCCTGCCGATAATATCATAAAAGGCGGCATTGCACGAGGAAAAAATCTGTCCGACGGCAGTGTGCAGGGCATAGGCTACGGTATGCACAGATATGCAGGTCCAAAGCCGCCCAAAGGCAAAACGCATAGCTATAGGCTTACGGTGTACTCATTAGACTGTATGCTGGAGTTGGGGGCGGATTCTTTTAAAAGAGATTTTTTAAAAAAGGCACAGGAACATATTCTGCAAAAGGGCAGTGTTACGGGAGAATTTGAGTGAAAAGGTGAAGCGGTATGTTTATAAGTGTGTCCGAAAGAGAGGGTTCATGCTATCTTGAATTTGCATTTTGCAGGTCATGCCGTCCTGCTTCGGGCGGTAAAACAGATTTTGACATTATTACACATTGGAGCGATGATTCTCTTTTGATAAGCTGGGAGAATTTCGGCGACTTTTACACAGAATACGGGGACATTTTATGCTGCGCACTTTTACCCAACGATGAAAACGGGTTCAACTGCTATTGTCCCAATTATTATGACAGAGAAAAAACCTCTGCTGTTTTAAGTGCGTTGCGGGAGAGGATAACGGAAAAATATATGCCCCTCATTCCATGGATGGAAAGAGCGGAAGCAGATTTTGAAGGATTTTATATCCTTGGCGTATGAGAAGAAAGTACTCGAAAGGCGGTGGTATCCGTGAGATCAAAAATTGATTTCATCGGCTATTAAAAAATTCTAATATAATTAAAATAAATTAAAAAGGAGTTTTAAACAATGAATTTATACGAGGAACTTACAAGAAGAGGGCTTATCGCCCAGGTCACGGACGAAAAGGAAATAAGCAGCATGATAAACGAGGGCAAGGCCACCTTTTACATTGGCTTTGACCCTACCGCCGACAGCCTGCACGTAGGGCATTTTATGGCGCTGTGCCTTATGAAGCGGCTGCAAATGGCAGGAAACAAGCCCATTGTCCTGCTTGGCGGCGGCACGGGTATGATAGGCGACCCCTCGGGCAAGACGGATATGCGCAAGATGATGACAAAGGAGACTATCGAGCATAACATCGAGTGCTTCAAAAAGCAGATGAGCCGTTTCATCGACTTTTCCGATGATAAGGCGATAATGGTGAACAATGCGGACTGGCTGCTGAGCCTTAATTATATTGATGTTCTGCGGGAGGTAGGGGCGTGCTTCTCGGTAAATAAAATGCTCACATTCGAGTGCTACAAGCAGCGAATGGAGCGTGGACTTACATTCTTAGAGTTCAATTACATGATAATGCAGTCCTACGATTTCTATATGCTTTTCAAGAAATATGGCTGCAATATGCAGTTCGGCGGCGACGACCAGTGGGCGAATATGCTGGGCGGAACGGAGCTCATCAGAAAGAAGCTTGGTAAGGACGCTCATGCAATGACGATCACCCTGCTGACAAATTCCGAGGGCAAGAAAATGGGCAAGACGGAAAAGGGCGCAGTGTGGCTTGACCCCGAAAAGACCTCTCCCTATGAGTTCTTCCAGTACTGGCGCAATGTGGGGGACAATGACGTTATCAAGTGCTTAAAGCTGCTGACCTTCCTGCCCATTGAGCAGATAGAGGAAATGGAGCGCACTATGGAAGGCGCAGAGCTTAACAAGGCAAAGGAAATTCTTGCCTACGAGCTGACCGCCCTTATCCACGGCAAGGAGGAAGCGGAAAAGAGTCTTGCGGCGGCAAAACAGCTTTTCGGAGGCGGCGGAGCGGCTGAGGATATGCCGGAGACGGTTATCCCTGCAGGAGAGCTGGCAGGCGGTATAAATATCCTTGATCTGCTGGTGAAAATCTCTCTCTGCCCCTCAAAGAGCGAGGCACGCAGACTGGTAACTCAAGGGGGCGTGGCTGTTGATGATGTGAAGATCACCGATCCCAATGGTGTCATTGCCATTGAAAAGAGCGTTATCATCAAAAAGGGCAAAAAGGTTTATCACAGGGTGACAATTGGTTAAAGACTAAATGACATAGCCGCAAAAAAATCGGGAGCAGTGAAAATTTACTGCTCCCATTATTTTTAAGTATTGCAAAGACGTTCTATCTTGTCCGCTGCACCCTTTGCACCGGGGCATTTCCTGAAGCCCTCTGAAATGGCTGCCGCATTTTCACGGTAAGAGGGGGTGTTCATTACCTGCTCCACCGTTTCACGGATAGAATCGGAGGAGGGCTTTTTAAGGAGTATTCCCGCCCCTACCTGTTCTACCCTTGCTGCTACGCCCTCCTGTTCACGGGTCTGGGGATACATCACAAGGGGGACTTTGTAATAAAGGCTTTCATTGACGCTGTTCATGCCGCAGTGGGATAAAAATACGTCCGCTTTGTTCAGAACAGATATCTGATCGACAAATTTTTGAACGGAAATATTATCGGGAATATCCCCCAGATCCTTTATTTCGATTATATCGCCCACCGACATAATGACCTGATATTCTGTATTTGAAAAGGCAGCAATGCAGCTTTTGAAAAACTCTAAGGAATCGTTCACAACAGTGCCCATGGAAATGTATATCAGCTTATCATAGGTTTTGGCGATCTCATTGACAGCGGGTCTTACAGAGGGACCCACAAAGGAATATTTATCGGAAAATGTTTCCGAACAGGGCTGGAATTCGGGAGAGGTGTATACAACAGTGTGGGTGTCATTATCGTTCTGAATAATGTCCAGCACGCTTTTTACGGGATAGCCCTTGTCCCGCAGCCTTTTGATATCCTTGTTTATTTTGGACATGGAAAAGATCATTCCGAAAAGCTGTCCCATATCCTGCTTCATAATTTTTGCTGAATACTGATTAAAGGCAAAGGTGGTTGTAGAGGAAACAAAAGGAATATCAAGCTTTAATGCAACTGCTTTGCCCCATACAGCCATGGAATCCGCAACAATGCAGTCGGGTTTAAGCTCCTGCATTTGCTGCATTACCATATCGTCCAGCGCAAGGGTGGTTTCCACAAGAACATGGGTGGAAAACGCCAGATCCTTGCCAAGCCTTGTTGCTGATTTAGCGTCCAATTTCTGCTCGGTATCGTAATCGTCGCAGGCTATGAATTTTGCTCCCCGTGCTTCGATCTTCTCGCGGAAAGGGCTGTAGGAATAGTACCACACCTCATGCTCCCGCTTAACCAGCTCCTCTACTACCCCCAATGTGGGGTTCGTGTGCCCGTGGGCGGGAATGCAGAAAAAGACGATCTTGCTCATGATATTCTCCTTGATCTTATCGGTTCAAAATTTCCGAAATGGTTATCTCCTTTGGCGACGCATTATCTATAAACGCTTTTATGGAATGGATGGGTCCCCAGGGAATGCCCCACCAGCCCCCGAACAGGGTCAGCAGGATGCAGATGATTTTATCGTTTCCCGAATTTTCCACAGGGCGCAGAGCGCTGCTTCGGGTGTAAGTCATAACAAGAATGGAACAGCAGTATGTATACCGCACTAGGCGGGTATTAAGGTTATAAAAACTGCCGTTAAATTCGCAGGTCTCTCCCGAACGCAATCTGTCGGCGTTGAAAGAAAGAAAGTTTGCAAATTCCTTATCCTGCCTGGCCCATATCACGTAAAAAACCAGTGTGGTTATCCAGGCTGCGATCACGAGAACAATTAATAAAGTCATTTTAACTACCCCTTTTATGTAATATTTTGTCGGTCAATGCCGATACCTTATAAAGTATAGCATATCTGTAAAAGTATGTCAATGGTTTTTGGGTATTTTTTTGCTTTATTGCACGTTTTCGGGAAACATCTGTATTATGTTATTCACTTTAATTATATCATACTGTTCGGAATATACAAGAAAGTTTGGGTGACATTTTCGGGTAAAAATGTTAAGAATAGTTTACAT
>CAMWIR010000145.1 GCA_947174365.1 uncultured Ruminococcus sp.
GTCGCGTGGGCTCGGAGATTTTTATTAGTGACAGATATGTTCCTGGTCAATTTCAGGATATTGCTTCCGGCATTCGATCACATATTCTGTAATTTCCTTTTGCGCTTCTTCACCTGTTGGCAAAAACGGCGTTTTATATTTGTCAGATATAATATCTGCAAAGTTCATACAATACTCATAAAATTCACATAAATAATCTTTGATTCCTTCGATTTCTTCTTCGGACATATTAGGATATTTTCTTTTTACTGAGCTGTATATCTTTTTTATGCCTGTTCCACTAAATAAGTCATATGAATCGAATAATTCATTTATATGTTCTAAAACTGTATTATTCATATATATTCACTACTCCTCTAAACTCCGATTTATCTTAGTAATAATTATACATCAAAGCCGTTACATTATCAATAGAACCGCCACAGCACTTTTGCCCGAAAAGCATAAGTGCCATGGCGTTGCGGCGAAAACTTTTTTATAAGCCCCCGTCTTTTTGCTGTCGGGTTTTTGCACATTACAGAACGTTGTTATACGTTAAATTATTTACTTTCCTTTTCTTCCAGCTGCTTCTCCTTTTCCTCCCGCTCGGCGGCAAGCCTGTTGGAGTTTTCCTCCAGCGAACGACGGTTGGGCTTGTGCAGCTCGTCATAGCTCTTTACAAACTCCATAGCGTCGTTGGCGCTCAGGGGCTTGCTCATCAGGAAGCCCTGGATATAATCGCATTGCATCTCGCTGAGAATATTATACTGCTCAATGGACTCAACCCCCTCAACCACAGTTTTTATGCCAAGGTTGCGCACCATATCAATGATCGAGCCTGTTATCTGCAAGTCCTTATTCTTGTTGCATATCTCGTCAACAAAGGATTTGTCCACCTTCAGCGTTTTAATGGGCATATCCTTTAAATATCCGAAGGAAGAATAGCCCGTTCCGAAATCGTCCAGCGCCAGCGATATCCCCAGATCCGCAAGCTTTTGCAGAACATTGTTTCCGCCCTGGGCAAAATCCACAAGACAGGTCTCGGTTATTTCGATCTGCAAATTCTTCGGATCAATATGGAAAATTTCCAGTGTCCTTACGACCTTATCAATAAAGTCCTTCTTCTTCAGCTGCACAGCCGAAACGTTAATGGACATGATTATGTCGCTGTTATACTCGTTCATTCGCTTCAGATAGCGGCAGCCCGTTTCAAAGATCCACGTACCTATTTCCACGATAGCCCCCGTTTCCTCAGCAATTTGCACAAAAGTGAACGGCGGTACATGACCAAGTTCGTCATTTTCCCATCTCACCAGCACCTCAAAGCCGTGAATATCGCCGTTGCGCACCGAAATGATCGGCTGGAATTTAAGGAACATCTCGTTATTTTCAAGCGCCTTGTTGAGCTTCTGGGCAATGGTTGCCTTGTTGGCAAGCTTCTGGTGGAAGGAGGGGTTAAAGTAAGCCGTCCTGCCCTTGCCCTTTTCCTTTGCTCTGGACACCGCAATATCTGCGTCTCTGAGCAGCATATCAAGATTCGTATCATCATCCGGGAACACCGACACACCCACCGAAAACTGCGCATACAGCTTGTCATTGAGTATCTCGATAGGCTCTGCCATTTCTGCCCGCAGATTTTTTATGACCTCCTCAATGACCCCATAGTCATCGTTAAATTCCGTAACGACCACAAATTCGTCCCCGCTGAAACGGAACACATTGGGCACGGCAGCCTTCAGCCGCTGCCCGAAGGTGCGCAGGAATTCGTCTCCAAGCTTGTGCCCCAGAGTCTCGGTTATCCACTTGAAGTTGTCAATATCCACAAACAGCAGGGCAAACCGCTGCCTGGTCTCATCTCTGCTCACCGCCAGATCATTAAGGTATTCATACAGCCTGTAGCGGTTTTTCAGCTGAGTAGTGGGGTCAATGTTCCTATATTCATCTATCTGTTTGTTCTGATCCTGGAGCTTCTGCGCCAGCTCATCCACCGATCTTGCTATAAGACCGATCTCATTTTCCGAAACAGAGCCTATTCTTGTGTTGAAATTCTTGCGGGATATCTCCTCGATCGATCGTGAGATCTCGGGTATATCCTTTGCTTCATGCTTTATTACGTTGAGCGTCGCAATAAGCTCCAGCACAAACAGGCAGGCAAGGATTATGACCTGTTGGCTGTACATTCTTGAAAAGCTACCGTCCGCCACATTGCCGTCATAAATAACCGTCAGCTTCCACCCCGCAGGGATCGTTCGGCAGCTTACATAGTTGGTGGTGTGTCCGTTTTTGAAATCCTTCACAGCGCCGCTGCCCGTTTCTCTTATAAAGTCCGTCAGCGATCTGCCGTCCATAAGCTTATCCATTTGGGATTCATCGCAGGATATACACAGCACTGCCCCCGTCTTGTCGGAAATCACCGCATAAATGCCCTCTCCGTATACGCTGCTCTGAAGCCTGGAGGTCATACCCTCCTCGGAAAACTCAGCCCCTGCGCAGCCGATAAATTCGCCGTTTTTATTTATCGGCATAACCACTGTCACAGCCGCCTCGCTGTCAAAAAACGTACCACCCTCTGCGGCAGTGTATACCCTGGGCAAATGGCTCTCGGAATTTTCCGCATCTGCATACCAGCTGTAATCGGCAGTAATTATCCCATCGGTTTCTCCGTCTGCGGTCACGGCGCTGCCCTCGGCGGAAAGATACCAGAACTTTATGCCCCCGCTGTAGGAATCGGTAAGCATTTGCATTTCGTTCATAAGCTCATTATTGCTGCCGTCCCGGGCAACACTCTCTATCATTTTGAGCGGCACAACAGCCGTATCCAAATAATCATTTACCGCCCTGGCAGCGCTTGTTACCGAGCTGTCAATGACCGAGGTCACATTGCCGCTGACATTGCTCTTGGTGATTATGTACGTCATAAATGTAAAAAGGGCTATGATCACAATATTAAAAATAAAGATCAGTGCAATTATTTTTTTTATAAAGCTTTTCCTGATATTTGAGATTATACGTTTCATACAGTCTGCAATCCCCGTTTCCGCAAGGCAGGGAAACCGATAAGCTGTCCGACCGCTTAGATTCGGCGCTCCCCGTTACTTTACATAAGCTATTAAAAATATTATATCACATTATTAAAAAAAATGCAAGATATAAGTCGTAATATCAGAGGGAAAAAACAGGCGCTTTATTTATTTTTACATAAATTTTACAAAATATCTATAAATTTATTTCCGCTGCGCACCTGCATATGATCCGTATAAAGGCAACGTCCGCTTTACGAGGTTTGAAATTTATAGAGTTACCACAGGGCTTTATGACCTCTTCACATTTCCTGTGAGCAATTAAGCGACACTGCGCTGCGAGAGATCAGTATCAGAACTCAAGAATTTATAAAGTCCAAATATTTTTTATCCTTTGCTGTAAAACAGCGCCCGCTGTCGGATTTAGCATATGCCGCTTTTAAGTAATCCCGTGCTTCATCATACCTTTTCAATTCAAATAACGCCTTACCTGCCCAAAGCTCTCTTTCTCCGTGATAATCGGCTGCTGGATCGGCAATAAAAACTTTATCGACCCATTTTTCCATCGCTTTTGTATCATTGATCTTTATTGCCGCCGACAAAATAAGCCAGACTATCAAAAAGCTTTCCGAATGAGAATACTTATCACCCGACAAGCTGTTCAGGGTTGCTTCAAGCTCATCTATAGCCTTATTATATTCCTGGTTTTTGCAAAAGGCATTGTATCTGTCTATCATAGCAGCCTCGTCTATCTCTTTATTATTGGGAGCAGAGCTGAGTTTGCTTTCTTTTTTTACGGAACCGTTATCGGTTGTTATTGATTCGATCAACCTCAAATAAACAGCCTCTTCCCCCTCAAAGATTTTATCTCCCTCTGTCATATACGCCCTAAGCAAATACTCCTTTGCATTGGCAATATCATTTACTTTATAATAACACTCGCCTATGCGCAAATTAATGAATGGATTAGAAATGCCGTCCGGGCAATTGTACGCATTCATAAATTCATTCAAAGCACTGTTGTGGTCGTTTTTAAGAAAATATACCTCACCCAGCGCAGCATATATCCATGTACTTGCCTCCCAAAACTCCTTTGGATGCGGCACTAACTCCAATGCCTTTGTATATTGTTTTATGGCTGCTTCAAATTTGCTCTTTTCAAGAAGCTTGTCGCCCTTGTTACATAATTTTAAAATTTGATTATATATCTTGTCATTCAGCTCCATTTAAAATCCTCCCGCTAAAGTCAGTCCGTATGCTTATTGTTGATCTCATCCTCTGCCGTCGCTCTTATCCCCTTTTCTTCGGCTTTTCTGCAAATCTCCCTGTATTCGTCGGTCATTTTTATTACAGTACGGATCACCTTATATGTACCGTCCTCCATTGCACAGCGCTCTATCCTTACCATATACTCGCCCTCGGCAGCGCAAACCGCCCTTGTTACTACACTGTCGGGGGTATCATGATAAAACGCCCCCCTGCGCATTATTTTTTTGCAACCCGGGCAGCGGCAGAGAACATATTTCTTCGCCGTAAACACATTTTCTCCATTGTGAATCCCCGAAAAAACCTTAACATTCTTCTTCGCCCTCTCCAGCCGCTGCCTTTCCAGCTCCTCGATCAGCGCGTCATACCCCGGCAGATATTTCGGGAAATCCATCTTTATGCCTATCCGAGAGGTATAAATTGCATCGTTAAGGGCGTCATGGGCTTTCAGATCCGCAGGCAGACCGTAATATTCCAAAGCCGCCGCCAAGCCGTATTGCCTTTCACTTTTAACTATCAGCTCATCAAAAATAATTTGAAGGTTGTAAAATTTAGGTAAATTTTCCGTGTCTATCCCGTGCAGTATCATATTGGAGTGGAGAATCTTCTCATCCTCCTCTCCCCATGTGAGAATAGCAAAATCCTCTCCGCACCATTTCATAAAATGTCCGAATGCCGCAGGAAATTTCAGTCCATAGGTTATGGCATGGCTTTGCAGCCCCGTTACTCTGCCTACAGACGAGTTCATAGTCTTGTAATATTTAGGGATAACGCAGCTGTGATGTCTGGCGGTCTCAGTGAGTCCCCTGTCCAGCTTCACAGCCCCTATCCGTATGACTTCCCCGTAAAGCGCCACCGGGTCTGTTATCATATTTGCCCGTCCCACGGGCTGATTCCATTCCAGGTCCATTATTACATAATTCAAAATCTGCACCTACTCTATTAGAGGCAAGAGGTCAGAAGCAAGAGGCAAGAATTTATTGCTCTTCAAGACTTTCAAACCCCTGCATATCTATTTGATTTGCTATGAATTTTATCAAATCATTACGCTATGCTGCTATGCAAGAAAAATCGTTCCCGGCTGCTTGCCGTCAAAAAGATCGTAGAGAACAGCAGGGTTCCGACCGTTGAGAATAGCCATGTCGATCCCCGCATTCATGGCGATCTGAGCAGCGTTTATCTTGGTTATCATGCCGCCCGAACCGAGGCTTGACCCCGCCCCGCCCGCCAGAGAACGGATATTGTCGTCAATCTTATCCACTATCGGAATAATTTTTGCATTGGGATTATCCTTGGGATTGCTGTCGAAAAGCCCGTCAATATCCGACAAAATGACCAGCATATCCGCCCCGCAGAAAATGCCCACATAAGCCGCCAGACTGTCATTCTCGCCGAATTCCAGCTCCAGCTCGTCAATAGCCACCGTGTCATTCTCGTTGACAACGGGAATGATGTTGCACTCAATAAGCTTTCTGAACGTATTTTCAACATTGTTTTTCCGAGGCGTGTCCAAGGTATACTTTGTCAGCAGTATCTGAGCCACCGTCAGATTATATTCCCCGAAAAGCTTATCGTACATATACATCAGCTCGCACTGCCCCACTGCGGCGCAAGCCTGCTTCATTGTGGTTTCCTTGGGCTTCTGAAGCAGATTCATCTTGGACATTCCCAGCGCCACAGACCCGGAGGACACCAAAATTATCTCCTTGCCGCTGTTCTGGATATCCGCCAGAACCTTTACCAGCTTCTCCATTCTGCGAATATTCAGCCGTCCCGTTTTGTGGGTCAGAGTAGAAGTGCCCACCTTTACAACTATCCTTTTCTTTTTGCTTATATCAAACATTTTTTGATCCTTTCCTAATACGTATTTTACACCGATCTCTCACCAAATTATGAACTTTCTCCCGCTGCAAAACCCATATATGAAAGCCTTTGCATCGGTTTTCTGTCCATAATTCCAATTGAGGTCAGTATTATTGCATTGCCGTCAAACGGCTGTGCATAGGGATTTTCACATTGATTCCCTGTTTTCACACAGCTTTTACATTATTCACAACATTAACGGGCGTTCCGTTAAGATAGCTTCTTAAATTGCCTGCTGCAATTCCGATAAGCCGCTGCCTGGTCTGCACGGGCGCCCATGCCACATGGGGAGTTATAAGACAGTTCGGAGCGTCACGCAGCGGATTGTCGGGCTTCATCGGTTCACAGGAGATAACATCTATTCCCGCTCCGGCTATAGCTCCCGATCTAAGGGCATTTGCCAGCGCTTCCTCGTCCACCGTATCTCCGCGGGAGGTGTTGATGAAATAAGCTGTTTTCTTGCACAAGGCAAGCAAGCTTGCATTTACCATTTTATATGTTTCCTCAGTCAAAGGACAGTGCATGGAAATGAAATCACCTTGCGCAAAAACCTCTTCCTTTGAGAGAAACTCGACTCCGGGAATGCTCTTGGGCGTTCGTGTGCAGGCTATGACCCGCATTCCGAAAGCCTGTGCGATCTCCGCAGTTATCATTCCAATGCTGCCCATGCCCACAATTCCCATGGTAAGCCCCGCAAGCTCAAATGTGGGGATTGTGAAATAAGAAAAGGTATCGGAATTTATCCAGCCGCCCCTGCGTACATCTTCGCTGTAATCGGCTGTGCGTGACGCAAAGTGCAGAACATAGGAGAACACCTGCTGCGCTACCGCCCTAGAGGAATAACCCGGCACATTGGTAACGGTAATGCCCAGATCGTCCGCAGCCTTGATGTCGATATTGTTGTACCCTGTGGCGCAAAGCCCGATATATTTAAGGTTGGGGCATTTTTCCATGACCTCTCTTGTAAACACCGATTTGTTGCATATAGCAACATCAGCGTCCCCTATATATTCGCAAAGCTTCTCCGCAGGGGTCAGCGGGTAGCTTTTTACCTGACCCAATCCGTAAAATTCATCCAGGGAAACATCACCCAAGGAAACGGTTTTCTCCTCTAACATAACTATTTTTGCACTGTTCATTTTGTCATTTGCTGCCTCCTTTTTTACGCCTGTGTTCCGCTAAAATTTCTTCCAGTGTAGGCATATTTATATCCGATGTGTCGTACTTTCTGCCCTGTTTGCCTGACAGCTCCAGCAGAGAATCCACATCATAGACCGCAGGGGTATTAGGTTCCGGCGTATCATCCGGCTGATCCTTCCGTATCACCTTTACAAGCTTAGGCGTGTAAAGGCTCGCATCCGCCGCATGGGCGGGAATGTAGGTCTCAACTGTCTGATCCGGATCGTAGAGGTCGGGAATATTCGCAATGCACTCTGCTTCGGTAATATTGGAAGCTTCCTCTTTTTCTTCCGTTTCCTCGGGCTTTTC
>CAMWIR010000146.1 GCA_947174365.1 uncultured Ruminococcus sp.
GTACATATAGCCTGCGGTATTTATCATAAGAAGAATTATCAGAACCGCATCGTTTGCCGATCTTTTGGGCATACAAAGCCGAATTATAAGCTGCCAAAGCCACATTATGCTTGTAAAAATATTTATGTTTTTGTAGCTGCGCTCAACCTCGGCAGGGTCTTTGTCGGGCTCGGGAATTTTCGCTTCACTCATGCTGCGGTAAACTATATAATCCCC
This sequence comes from uncultured Ruminococcus sp., assembly GCA_947174365.1. Classification (GTDB taxonomy): domain Bacteria; phylum Bacillota; class Clostridia; order Oscillospirales; family Ruminococcaceae; genus Huintestinicola. The sequence goes on from CAMWIR010000146.1 coordinate 217, forward strand.
GATCCTGCCGCATTTTTCCCATGGCTCGGCAAGCTTTCCGCCATATGAATACAGTGCCGGGCGGATAACGGCATATGTAACATTTGCTTCTACAGGCGCACGCTCAAAGGTCAGCAGACCTATGAAGCCTTTCAGACTGCTCAGCATATATCCCTTTTGCAAATGTCTATAAAGAATTTGCAGCAGGATATCTTTATTGTAACAGTCAAAGTCGGCGAACATACATCGTTTATCACTTGTCTTAACTGTCTCGTTCATAATTTTTCACCCCTTATGCAAAAAATTCATCAAGATATTGCAATATCTCTTTCTCCGAAAGGTTTTCTTTGTCGTATGAAGTGCCGAAAATAACATCTCCCGAACGGACAAGCAGCCCCTTGTGGGTCAGTTCGTAAAAGTCGGAATCTTCATCGCAGATGAGTATTTCATCAATATTCCGATACAGGGAAGCGTCCAAAGGCTCAAAAACCGTATAATTTATAAAACAATACTTGGGCATAGGGTATATGGTATAAGCCCCTTTGACGTCTCTGTTCTCACGTATCTCACCGAAAACCTTTTGGGCAAGTCCGCTGAAATTCGCTTCGTAAAGAAAACAGCACAGATGATTCCCTTCGCCGTCATTGCTGTAGATATACCAACCAGCGGCATAGCTGTGTTTAAGTTTACAGGTGCTGTTATCAAATTCATCCGAAAAGGGCAGACGGCTGTCGGGCAGAGGGATTTCCTTTTCCTTTATATCCGCAAGCGCAAAGATCAGCAGACCGATTATCAGAACAATAATAATATAAGGCTCAATGTATTGCTTGAAATATTTTAGCTGTCCACGCTCGGTGCAGTCCCGCTTTACCTTTGAAAAAGCCATTCCCAGACAAGCGACACCGTTTACCCCCATAACAATATCTCGCACCGCCCTGAAGTCCAGATATGCCGAAAAGCCCCTTGCCGAACCGAATATCCCCGGTATATCCGTTGTAAGGTACATTACGAAAAGCAGCAGCCACATTATTCCTTGAATGATATATCCGTTTCTTCGTCTGCGTTCCCATTCGGCAGGGTCTTTGTCCGGTTTGGGAATGAATGCGGGACTCGTGCTTCGCCAGATTATGTAGTCGCCCATTCTGCCGCATTTCACCCACGGTTTGGGAAGTATGCCGCCGTTTTCATATTGGGCGGAGCGTATAACTGCATATGTAACATTATCACCCGCAGTCACAGGCTCAAAGGTCAGCAGACCTATAACCTGATTGGAATGTTTGAGCATATAGCCTTTTTGCAAATGCTTTTCAAGGACATTCATCAGAATATCTCTGTTGAACATATCAAAATCGGCAAATACTCTGAGCTTCTCGGCTTTTGGCGTTGTGTCGGTCATTTGCTCCACCTCTTTTTGAAATTTGGTCGATATTTATAGACCTTTATTAAAAGTTTAACATAACAGACCGAGCATTTTGTGGATATTTTTATACATTTATGTTAATTTTTATGGAATATCTGACAGTGAAAAAGCGCAGTGTTTTATTGATAATATTTTTCGATCAGCTCTTTAACGGGTATTCCGTCGATAGTCATGCCCGAGATTCGGCAGGAGGAAATAGCAAGCCCCTCTAAATTGCAGTTTTCGAGGCTTACTTCCGACAGGTCGCAGCCCTTGAAAACAGCCTCGCCTATATCCACATTTTCCAGCCGTCCTCTGCGTATGTCGCCGTTGTTTATCCTCACTCCCGACATGGCAGCGTCCTTTATCTGCGCCCCCGCAAGGTTGGCATTCTCTATGGCGGCATCCTCCAGCATTACGTTGTCCAGCTGTGCGGATATCATATTGCAGCCGGTTATGGTTATCTCCGAAAGGTCGCAGTCCACCGCCGAAACTCCGTTAAAGCTTGTGCCTGTGATATTGGAATAGGAAAAGTCGCAGTCGCTGCAAATATCAATTTTTTCATTCTGTAAGATCATCTCTTTAATAAACTCCTTTCATACGGCGTGCCGCCGCTGCAAAAATATACCGTTGCATTAATTTAAAAAAATCCCGATTTGGGGGAGAAAATCCCCCCTCAAATCGGCATTTTAAATTTACTGTCAAGGCAGAAGCAAAATCTTACCTCTAACGTCTATTCTCTGAAAATTACTTATCGGCAATTACATCAACGCCGGGAAGCACCTTGCCCTCAAGATATTCAAGGGAAGCGCCGCCGCCGGTGGAAATGTGGGACATCTTATCGGAGAAGCCAAGCTGAATAACAGCCGCTGCGGAGTCGCCGCCGCCGATAATTGTGGTAGCGTCGGTGTCGGCAAGTGCCTTAGCAACAGCGATCGTGCCCTGTGCAAGTGTGGGGTTCTCAAATACGCCCATAGGACCGTTCCATACAACGGTCTTTGCAGTCTTTACAGCCTCGGCGAAAAGCTTTTGAGTCTCGGGACCTATATCAAGTCCCATTTTATCTGCGGGAATAGCCTCGGCGGATACATAGTCAACAGCAATTTCGGCGTCAATGGGGTCGGGGAATGCAGCTGCAACAGCAGTATCAACGGGAAGCAGCAGCTTCTTGCCCAGAGACTCAGCCTTTGCCATCATTTCCTTGCAGTAGTCAAGCTTTTCGTCGTCAACCAGGGACTTGCCTATTTCGCAGCCCTTAGCCTTCAGGAATGTATAAGCCATGCCGCCGCCGATAATAAGCGTGTCGCACTTTTCCAGCAGGTTTGAGATAACATTGAGCTTGTCCGCAACCTTAGCGCCGCCCAGAATTGCAACAAAGGGTCTTTCGGGTACTTCTACCGCATTGCCCAGATACTTTATCTCCTTCTGCATAAGGTAGCCTACAGCGGTCTCCTTAACGAACTTTGTAACTCCCGCAGTGGAAGCGTGTGCACGGTGAGCCGAGCCGAAAGCATCCATTACAAAAACCTCGCCGTCAACCAGCTCAGCCAGCTCCTTGGAAAGACCCTCGCCGTTCTTGGTCTCGTCAGCGCCTCTGAAACGGGTATTCTCCAGAACAACGATCTCGCCGTCAGCCATTTCGGAAACAGCTTTCTTGGCATTATCGCCCACAACCGAATCATCTGCTGCAAATGTTACCTTCGTGCCCTCCATAAGCTCAGCCAGTCTTTTTGCTGCGGGAGCCAGGGAGAACTTAGCCTCGGGGCCGTTCTTGGGCTTGCCCAGATGCGAGCAGAGCACTATCTTTCCTCCGTCGCTTACCAGCTTCTTGATAGTGGGGAGAGCGGCTGTGATTCTGTTATCGTTGGTAATAACGCCGTCCTTTAAGGGAACATTGAAATCCACCCTTACGAGGACCTTTTTGCCCTTTACGTTAATGTCGTCAACTGTGACCTTGTTTAAACCTGCCATTGGTATTACACCCTTTCCTAAAAATGTACCCTCGGGGAATGTCCCGAAAACATAAGGCCCCAAAGGTCTTTATTATATTTTATACCATTTTTCGGAAAATTGCAAGGGGTTTTGGGAAATTTTTATAAATTTTTTTGCCAAATGTAATATTAAGTTTGTGAAGATTACCATTAAGTGTCATTAAGTACAAAGATTTTTGCGCAGAATTCCTCGGGACTGTGTTGAAAATCAAAGTAATAAACCATATCATCAAGGCAATGGGCGGTACTCGGAAAATCCTTTTTATTCATCACATAAAACTCCGTGATTTTCAGGAAATACTTTTCAAAATTGTCCGCCAATCCGAGGCGGAATTTATCGTTAATGTAATAAGAGGTATCCTCGGTAATTCACGATTTATCAATAATGATCCTGCTTAAATTCTTTATGTGATCACGTGCCGAAATTTCACGGTAGATCCCGTCAATTATCCGCTGCCCATTTTCGAGAGACAGCAGCCTCGGGTCGATTGTTAATACATTAAATTCGGAAGAGACAGCCATTTCAACCTCAACCCAAATATCATCGGTGCCGTTCCACATTGTAAGAGCTGCGCTTTCCTCATTCGGCAGCAGCCTGTGCATTTCGGCAATATCGGAACTCTCCGTTTCATCTCCCGTATCACCGAGCCATAAAAATATTTTATTAAAATAGGGGTTTACGCAGCTATATCCAATACTTCCTAAAATATCAAGAGAAAACTCAAAAAAATTATTGCTGCTTTTTCGGAAAATAAATTCGCAAATGCCGTCTTTCATTATTATTCATTCTCCCTTATTTTCACTGTACGCTGTCAATTGCTGTACGCTGTCAATTGCTGTACGCTGTCAGCGCCGAATATGTTTCAAACTTTTTCCGTTTCTTTCTTGTACATTTGATACCGTTTGAAAAGCACCATTCCTCGGCAAAATCAATTACTTTTTCTTTTCCCTCCACTACCCATTCGGAGTAATAATTATCCTCATCAAACCACGGCGAATATTTTTTATGGTAATGATCGAGCAGCTCGAAATCGGTCATGGAATCGACTTCCCGAGCAAGCTTTTTAAGTCTTTTGTCACTGCTGTTTTTTATAAATTCCCGCAGCAATCCGCCTTGCGTAAACTGTCTTGGAATTTCCGCAAAATCGGCATCTGCATTTATTGATTCATCATCATCGGGTAAATAAAGCTCGCTTGCTGGAATATCAATATATGCTTTTTTTATTTGAGCGTCATCAATAAAATATTCCCATATGTCATCAAGAATAATCACTCTTTTCCCTCCTCAGATCATTCCTACAATTTCATATTTTACGCCCTTAACATTATTTCCCTTAAAAATATTATACACCCGCCGTGATACAATAAGCTCCGGACTGCCGTACCATCCTGCCCCGAAGTGCTCCCGGGAAAGATTAAAATCCGCAGCCTGCTGCAAATCGCTGTTCTTGTATCGCAGATAGGAAAGAGGCAGAATATGGTGGCATTTGCAAACATCGCAATAGCCCTCAATTATTTCTGTATCCATACTTTTATCAACGGGCGGCAGTATGCTTGTAACTGCCATACGCCACACGGGATAATCATTTTTTATCATTTTGCTGTAATGGTGTGCGGGGTAAAATTCTACTCCCGTAAGATTATTTTCTTCAATTAAATTTTTAATTTTATCCGACAGCAGAATTTCATTATTAAGATTATCGGAACATGAAATATCCTTACCCCTGAATTCGCATTTATTTATAAAAACCTTCTCTGCGGGAATGCGCTGATGAGTATCACAGGCGCTGCAATATTTGTCGGAATATTTTGTTTTATAATGCTCTGTATGATCTTCACTGCCGTAAATCCCAAGCTTCATTTTATAAAACCGGGCTGTGTCAATCTCTTTTTTTGTGCATTTTAAAGAATATGTATGTTCACTGATTTTTATAAGGTATTTCTCGGCAGCGGCTTTAACGGATGATTTTATTATATTATATTTTTCACTGTTGTATGGGGCGGAATAATACCTTAGCTTTGTATCCGACATCAGTTCTCCCAATCCGAATTCGGCATTATATTTGTTAAGTCTGTTTAAAAAATCCTCAAAATATTCGTCTGTTTTGTAATGGCTTTTCATATATTCATGAAAATCGACCATGTTATATACAAAAAAGTTTCTGAGTTCAGTCATTTGTTTTTTCCCTTCTCTCTCCCTCATCATCAAAAATTTTTCTATGCTCTCGCTCTATCAAAAAAATACTCCCCAGCATTGCAATGACCTGTAACATTATTACTCCCGTCATTGCAAGTAAAAGACTGTCTCCCGAAAAAATAAAGCTGAATATCAAAAGCAGCATAAGCGATACCGCAAGCATGACAAGCCCCAGCTTTTTCCAAAGCCTTGACATTATTTCCTGAGCGGTTTTCCAGGTGTCATTGTTAATTCTGGAAAATGATGTGTTATAGCCTATCCCGCCCACATCCTCCGAAGGATTTTTTTCGAAAATAATGCCTGTAAAAAGCATTAGCAAAGGCAGCGAACCGCCGAAGAAAAAAGAGTAGATCACTTCAAGCATTTCTATTCCTCCCTGTGAAAAATAAGCAAACCGTTGTGCAAATTTCCGTTGTCTAACTGTAGGGGTATCTGTACTGAACGACCCTCCATTCGCCCTCTTCATCACGTGAGATCACAAAATTTCCGCCGTCGGTGTAGCCCGTAAAGCCGCCGTATTCGTCGTATTTTTCCTGACGTGAGCGGAAGAGCATTCTGTCCTCGCTTATCTCCATTCCGGAAAACGTCAGCGTGCCAAGGGTGTAATCAAAGCCGCCGTCGCCCACTATTCCGTAAAGCTCGCCATTGATATCGGTGTATTTTTGCGGTGCTTCGGAAAATATTTTGCGTGCGGCAGTATCGGAAAATACTGCGCCTAAATAATCCAGCAGATCATCAGTATCGGCGAACCTGTTGTCATTGATCTTAAAGTAATATTCCACAATGCCGTCGGGTGAGGTCATCTCCACAAAATTATCAAAATCGGAAACATTAAAGGATGAGATTATAAAATTCTGCGCGGTATAATTTGCGGCTGCCCAGTATGCGTATCCGAAATAAAGCGGATTTTTTTCACTTATTTCTTCCGACCCGAGTACCAGCCGGGAATTTTCATAATCAAAGGTCATAGTCCTTATTTTAACACGGTTCTCTATGGGGCGTACCTGCCCGTTCTCATCGAAAACACTGCCGTCAACGGTAATTTCATAGATGAATTTTTGCGGCTCTGTGTGGTAAAGCTGGGTCCTGTCAAGGTAATCATGAACAGTTTCGGGTATGTCATTTTCCGGGTCGCCGGGGGTAACTATCCGAATTTCCCGCAGCTCTCCTGTTTCGTCCACAGTGTACATACGGCTGACCGAATAAGCAGGCTCGGGCTCATCCGAGGCGCTTCCGGCGCCGTATTCCGAAAGATAAAAGGTGAACTGGAGAATATCGGGAATGGGATTATTATCAATGTCATTCACAATAAGCCGCACAACCGTTGAAGCGTCGGCACTGCTGTAGGGCAGGTAAACGTCATAGCCGTAGGGTGCGGTGATTATAAATTCACGGCTTTGGTAACGGTTATTTTCCACGGTCACGGATATTTCATTTTCATGCTCACCCCTGCGGATAATTATCATGTAATTTTCCGTTTCGCCCCTAAGCTTTAAGCTGTACTCGGAAAAGGGCGATTCCGCCGTGGTATCCTCTTCCTGCAAAACAGTCGCAGATTCGGACGCAGAGGGGATTTTTTCTCCCTCATCCCTGTCCGCACAGGCCGTTAAGGCCGCTGTCATGAGAGTGCATATCAATATTTTTTTCAGCTTCATTATGCCCTGCTCCTTTATGTATTTTCTTTACAAAAATTTGCTATATATAATTTCATTATATAATAATTATTTTAAAATGAAAAGTGCTTTCGGAGATTTTTTATAATATTTTA
>CAMWIR010000147.1 GCA_947174365.1 uncultured Ruminococcus sp.
GCCGAATTTACGGTGCCGAATTTACGGTGCCGAATTTACGGTGCCGAATTTACGGTGCCGAATTTACGGCAAATGCACTTTGGTTTGGCATTTTTTATATAAAGAGTAAAAAATAACCAAATAATCTATAAGAAAATGTTGCAAAATTGATATAGATTTTTTGAGAAAAAAAGTGTATAATTGTATTATGGTTAAATATGAAGGTCTGTCACATTTCGGGCAGACGAACAAAATGGAGGAGAAATAATTATGAAATTTAAGAAGATCGCAGCAGCGGCTGCAGCATCTGCTATGGTAATTTCCGCAATGGGCGTTACCGCTTCCGCTGCCGAGTATGAGGCATTTCTGATGTTCACCGACTATGACTGGCTCTGGGGCAACTGGAACGCAGGCGCAGCCGGTGACGTTACTGTTGACGGCTACGGCACTTACACCGTATCTCTCGACAACACTCAGGCCGAGAACGCTATGAGCGCAACCAACGGCGCACAGGTATTCTGCGTTGATATCATAGGCGCAGGCTCCGAGTTTACGCCTGACAACACTATCGTTACCATCGACAGCATTAAGACCGACGGTACCGAGATAAAGGTTGACAACAGCAAGATCAATTACGGCGATATTGAGGAGAACGGCAACTTCAGAATCGAGATCAGAAACGCATACGGCGTTACCGGCGATATGAACGATCCTCATTATGAGCCTATTGATTCCGAGAATTTCTCCGCTGCAGAGAAGATCGAAGTAACATTCACTCTCGCAAGCGCAGACGGCAGCGCTCCTGCTGCTGAGGAGACTGTTGAGGAAGTTACGGAGGCTGCTCCTGAGACCACCGAGGCTGCTGTCAGCACTCCCGATTCCGATTCCGCCACAACTTCCACAAAGACCGGCAACACCTCCGCTGCTGCACTGGCAGGCGTTATGGCTGTAGCCGCAGCTGCTGCATTCGCAGTTAAGAAGAGCAAGTAATTGCAGCGTACAGCTTTTTGGTCAGGCAGAGGCGTATGGTTACGCAGCTTGATAATTGATAAAAGGCAATAATTTCAGAGGCAAGATGAGAGGTTATTTCATCTTGCCTCTTTTTTATCTGAAAAATTTTAGAGAAAAATTTCCATAATATGTTGATTTTTTTTCGGAGATAGATTATAATAAAACTATACTTCCGTATTGCCGGCGACTGTCTGAAATAAACATTACATCTGCACGGCATAGGGCATATTTTATGTAATTTGAAAAACGAAAGGAAAAACTATTATGAGCCTTTTTGATGAAAACAAAAGCCGTGCCGAGGCGGCTTATGAGCAGCTGATAACCCGTCCCAACGCTGTTTCCTCCACATATAACGGAATTTATGACCGCTATATTAATCCCGTGCTTACCGCCGCCCACGCTCCCCTTATCTGGCGGTATGACTTTAACCCCGACGCCAATCCCTATTTCATGGAACGGCTGGGAGTGAATGCCGTGCTGAATTCGGGGGCAATTTTCCTTGACGGGCAGTATCACTTAGTGGCAAGAGTTGAGGGCAACGACCGCAAATCTTTCTTTGCCGTTGCCGACAGTGACAGCCCTGTGGACGGCTTCCGTTTCAGGAACTATCCCGTAAGGCTTCCCGACACAGAGCCCGAGGAGACCAATGTTTACGATATGCGCCTTACACAGCATGAGGACGGCTGGATATACGGCGTGTTCTGCTCGGAAAGCAAGGATAAGAGCAGCAATGACCTTTCTGCAGCGGTTGCACAGGCGGGGATTGTCCGCACAAAGGACCTGGAAAACTGGGAAAGGCTGCCGAATCTGAAGTCAAAATCTCCCCAGCAGAGAAATGTTGTGCTTCACCCCGAATTTGTGGACGGAAAATATGCGTTCTATACCCGTCCACAGGACGATTTTATACAGACAGGCTCGGGAGGCGGCGTTTGCTTCGGGCTTTGCGAGAACATAGAAAACCCCGTTATATGCACCGAGGAAACGGTTATTTCCCCGAGGCAGTACCACACTATCACCGAGGTCAAGAACGGCGCAGGGGCTGTGCCCATAAAGACCCCCAAGGGCTGGATACACATTGCTCACGGCGTTCGGAACACGGCGGCGGGGCTGCGGTATGTTATCTATGTTTTCGCAACCGATCTTAAAGACCCCTCAAAGCTGATAGCTTCCCCCTCGGGGCTGTTCATTGCGCCTCACAAGGGCGAGCGGTTGGGAGACGTTTCCAATGTGGTATTTACCAACGGCGCTATTGTCCGTGAAAACGGCGATGTTTACATTTACTATGCTTCCTCCGACACCCGTGTGCACGTTGCCTCCACTACCATTGACAAGCTTATGGACTACACCTTTAACACTCCCTCCGATCCCCTGCGCTCGGTGGACTGCGTGAAGCAGAGATGCGCTATGATTGAGAATAATATGAAGTTTATTAATTGAGAGAAGCTTTGGAAAGGGAGGTTATCCATGAAAAAATGGCTTGATGAGGAATACGAGTTTGAAATACAGGTAACAGGCTTCTTTCAGGGCAGCAGCACGGAGCACTACTGTCGGAACGGCGAGGAGATCGGCGACACATACACCTGCACCTACGGCTGCCCCGTAAATTCGGAGGGGCAGGGCATTTGTTCAAAGGTCATGATGACGCTTTATCCTATTATGGAGGCAGTCAGGAGCGGCGGCGATCTGGAGAATATCGGCGGCGACAACAGATACAGCAAGGAGATAGTCTGTCCCGACGGCTGCGTATATTTTCGTGTTACCGCAAAGCCCACGGGCAATAAGAACCCTTTTAAAGGCAAATGCTTTGAATGACAGGGGAAATAAAGCATTATCCCGACGGCGAGTGCGTTCAATGCAATAGCGGAAAATTTAAAAAAGCGAGGTTACATATGGAAATAAAAGGTTTTACTTACGGCTGGGACAGCCGCAGGGGTATGCTGGGAACGGAAAGAGCCATGGAAAGCATTACCGCTCTTGCAGACATGGGCGGCAACTGGGCAGCCCTTGCCTTTGCGGTAACACAGGAGCGGTTTTCCTCCACACGGTTCGGCTTTGATTTCCGCTCCTGCAACACAGACCGTGAAATTGAAAAGGCTATTTCACAGCTGAAAAGCGCAGGTTTAAAGGTCTGCCTCAAGCCCATTCTCAACTGCGAGGACGGCACCTGGCGGGCTAACATCACATTCCCCGAAAAGGAATTCCCCGTGTACGACGAGCACGGACGGCTTAAAAGCTACTGGAACGAATGGTTCTCCTGTTACACGGCGTTCATCTGCCATTATGCGGAAATTGCCGAAATAACGGGCTGCGAAATGCTCTGCATAGGCTGCGAGATGATAGGCACGGAACATAAGGAGGAGCACTGGCGGGAGCTTATAAAGCGTGTGCGTGAGATTTATCACGGGCCGCTGGTCTATAACGCAAACCACGGCAAGGAGGACAATGTCAGCTGGTTTGACGCTCTGGATTACATAGGCACTTCCGCTTATTACCCTGTTGCAAAGGCGGGTGGGGCGACAGCAGATGAAATGACCGCCGCTTGGGAAAAGCCAAAGGAAAATTTAAAGCGGCTTTGGGAAAAATTCGGCAAGAAGATCATTTTCATGGAGATAGGCTGCCGTAGCGCAAGAGGCTGCGCCGCAATGCCCTGGGATTTTGTTCACAGGGAATATGAGCGGGACGAGGACGAGCAGGCGAATTTCTATGAAAGCGCATTGCGTGCCATGTGGGACGAGCCTTATTTTGAGGGCTTCTTCTGGTGGGACTGGGAGACAAATCTTATGTCCCCGGAAAAAATCGTCTGCGACAAGGGCTTTGGCATTCACGGAAAAAAGGCAGAGCGTGTTTTAACAGATTGGTACAGGAATAAGTGACCGCCCGAATGCGGTGCCCTATATTTTTGAAAGGAGAATTTTTATGGCAAATTTAATTGACGGCAAGGCGGTTTCCGCGGCGGTAAAGGCACAGGTAAAAGCGGAGTGCGAGGCGCTTAAAAGCGAGGGCGTGACCGTGGGGCTTGCGGTGGTTATTGTGGGGGACAATCCTGCTTCGAGGGTGTACGTGAACAACAAGAAAAAGGCTTGTGCAGAGGTGGGGTTTGAGTCCTATGAATATGCGCTTCCCGAAGAGACCACACAGCAGGAACTTCTTGAACTGGTGAACAGGCTCAACGGCGACAGTAAGGTGAACGGAATACTGGTGCAGCTGCCACTCCCCCGCCATATTGACGAAAACGCCGTGATAAACGCCATTTCCCCGGTCAAGGACGTTGACGCATTCCACCCCCGCAATGTGGGGCACATAATGATAGGCGATTACAGCTTTCTGCCCTGCACTCCTGCGGGTGTTATGGAGCTTATCGCCTCCACAGGAGTAGAGGTCGAGGGCAAAAACTGTGTGGTGATAGGCAGGAGCAACATTGTGGGCAAGCCTATGGCAATGCTGCTCTTGCACAAAAACGGCACTGTCACTATTACCCATTCACGGACAAAAAATCTTAAAGAAATATGCGCCGTTGCGGATATTCTTGTGGCTGCTGTGGGAAAGGCGGGCTTTGTGACCGAGGATATGATAAAGCCGGGAGCGGTGGTCATTGACGTTGGCATGAACAGGAACGCAGAGGGCAAGCTTTGCGGCGATGTGGATTTCGAGGGTTGCAAGGAAAAGGCAGGATATATCACTCCCGTGCCTGGAGGCGTAGGGCCTATGACCATTGCCATGCTCATGAGGAACACGCTGACGGCAGCAAAACTGCAGAGAAAATAATTACAAGAGGCGGTCGGTTTGTTCACGATTGGCGGTTGACAGTTATAAAAATACATTTACACAAAATATGTAAAAATATATCGAGAATACTTGCAAAAACTCGGAAGAAATGTTATAATAAAAAAGGTCGCAAGGGGCAATTTTTGCAATGGGCATTCCCCGAAAGCGGCCGAATGAATTATGGGAGGAATTGAAAATGGATGAGGAATATGAGGGCAAGATCTTGGTATTCAGCCCCTCCGGCTTTATACTGAAGCTGATCTTTGCGGTGGGACTGACTATTGTTATGGGCGGTCAGCTCGCCGAGGGCATGGAGGCAAGAGGCGGCATGGCATATGTAGTTTTCGGCTATGCGCTGGATTTTGTGGCGCTGTGGTTTATAGCAACACTGTTCGGCTTTTCACTGCGGGCAACGGGGAATTACATAATTGCTGTGATACTTATGTTTATACTTTTGGTGGCGGCAAGCGCAGGATTTTCATGGATAAGCGCAAAGAATCCGACCTTAGCCTCAATATGCGGGATAGGCTTTTTGCTTCTGCTTATATGGCTGCCCATCAATGACATTCGCAAGGCGATACTGTATATTAAAAATACCATATAGGTAAATCGAAATTCGGTAAACAGCAAAAAAGAGGCAAGATGAAAGGTCAATTTCATCTTGCCTTTACTTATGGTATTTTCCGTTATTGGCAATGCTCATAGCTCTGTAAAGCTGTTCCGCAGCCATTACCCTTGCAAGCTGGTGGGGAAAGGTCATGGGGGACATGGACAGGCGCAGGTCGGCAGCGCTTTTTACTGATTTGCTAAGCCCGAATGAGCTGCCTATTATAACCGAAACGCCGCTTTTGCCCTGTGCGGAAAAATCCGCTAGCTTTCGGGAAAATTCTTCCGAGGTCATACATTTCCCCTCTATGCACAGGGCGATAACAGCGTTTCCCTTGGGCACTGCCGATAATATCCCCTTTGCCTCCGTTTCAAGTGCCGCGGCACACTGCGCTGCCCCGGGATTGTCGGGAAGGCGGCTTTCGGAGATCTCGATAACGTTTGCCTTGCCGTATGCTCCCAGCCGCTTGATATATTCGCTGCAAGCGCTGCGCAAATAATCTTCCTTTATCTTACCCACTGCTATAATGGTGACGTTAAAATTAAATCCGCTCATTGGTTTGCTTCTCCCGATTCGATATCCCCATAATATGCCGGGTCATAATAATCTGGCAAAGGCTCGGGCTCGGGAACTTCGGGCAGTTCCAAGCCGTCCACCCTGTGCTCGGACAGGAAATTCGTCCAGAAAAGCACGGCTTTATTGTAATTTTCCCTCATCTTCTCTTCGTTAAGTCCCATGGTCTTTATTGGCGTGCGGAATGAAACATACAGCTCGCTGTCGTTCATATCGGGACGGCCGATCATTTCTTTAAAATCTGTCCCCGCCAGGCGGTAGCCCAATTCCTCCGCATAAGGATCGTTCGGGAAAAGGCTGCGGCAGTCGGCAAACACTCCCTCCAGCGCACCGAGGGACTGAAAAGCCTCCTTTGTGCCGATTATGATTATGCTGTTTCCCGACTGAAATTCGCCTAAAAGCTTGGTGCGGTCGCCCTGGGCAAGATACATTGAAGCGGCTGTATCGTCCGCATATCCTGTGGGCACATAGTAAAGCTTGAAAACGCATTTTCCGTCCTTGTTGTAATCCTGCCCGTAAGCGCTCATAATGTCGCTTGCGGTGTCGGTGTAATAGGACATATCGAAATCTGGGGCAATATACAGCGCCTGGATATCGGGGCGGACGGTGGATGCATAATCGTAGATGAGAAACGCCGCCAGCGCCACGAAAAGCACACCTACAATAACATATGCCTTGTTGTGATAGAAAAAGTTGGAGACCTTTTCCCAAAAGGTGTATTCTTTTTTTTCCTCTTTTTCCTTCGGGATATCGTCCTCGGAGATCATTCCCGCTTTCAGCTTCATAAGCTCCAGTTTTTCCTGCCTGAGCTTTTCCTCATAGGCACGGCGCTTGCGGTCGTCTTTTTTGGCACGCTCCAAAGCCTCTGCAGCTTCCTCGGCTATTGCCGCCTTTCTGTCGGCGGCGTCCAGCTCGCGCATGGTCTCTATGACAGATTTCTTTTTTTCCTTTTCGTTGTTTTCGCTGCTCATTTTGCAAGTCCTTTCGTTCCGGAAAATTTTATAGGTGTCTATTTTAAATGATACAACTTTTTGCAGTGTATGTCAAGGATATTTGGTGATAATTTGCTGAAAAAAGGCAGCAAGCAAGAACACACACTCCACTCGGGTTTCCAAAGGGGGGACCCCTTTGGCGGGTCAAGGGCGGAGCCCTTGCGGGGGCCGGGGGGGCAGCGCCCCCTCTAACTGCCGCCCGTAAGGGCGCATAGGCGAGGCAGAGCTGAGGCGTGAATTATTATTCACAGCTGAAAACAAAGTAAAGCGACATGCCAAGCAATGCCTTATCATACGAGCATATAGGGGCTACAGCTCGGCTGTAGCCTCGGCGTATGCGCCCTTTCGGGCGGCAGTATGAAACGCACGGCATTCGCCGCCCGTTTCTATGCTGCGTGCGCCGCCCGATTTTTACCTTTTTGGCGGCTGTGAGATATCGTGATTTGCGTGACTTTGACTTATAGGTTAAGCGAATCGGGCGGCGCACTTTGGGGTGCTCTTGTAGTGCATTCTGTATGGCGGCTGTCAAAGGGGGCTCCGCCCCCCGTCCCCCGCTGGGGCTCCGCCCC
>CAMWIR010000148.1 GCA_947174365.1 uncultured Ruminococcus sp.
ACAATATCCCCCGCCGTCAGCTTGATATGGGATTCGCCGCCGCTGCTTGCCTGTTTATTTTTAAGACTAAGTTCGCTCATATTCACCCTCCCTTACACAATGCTTTCGCCGCGGACAGCCTTGGATATACCGTTGGCGGCAAACAGCAGTATAACGCTTATAACGGATTTTATCATGCCCACAACCGTTGACAGCGGGATAATTCCGCTCTTGATACCCAAGTTGTAAACATACAGGTCAAGAACCTGAATCGTATCGCGGTTAACGGCATTGGAAAATACCAGATACTGATCCATGCCGTTGGAAAGAATGTTTGCTACGCTCATAAGCAGCAGCACACAGTAGGTGGGAACAAGCTCGGGTATGGTTATGTACCACATCTTGGCAAATCTTCCCGCCCCGTCAACGGTGGCAGCCTCATAAAGGCCCTGGTCAATGCCCGAAATGGATGCAATGTAAATGATAGCGCTCCAGCCCACGCCTTTCCACAGACCCCATGCCAGCATTTTCAGCCACATATGGTCGGTGCCCATAAGGTAGTTGGTGGTAACGGCAGTTTCGGAAACGGAGTTTATCATAGTGTTGATAAAACCGTCCACAGAGAATATTGCGATCGCAATAGCGTAAACCAGCACCCAGCTGATAAAGTTGGGAATGGTGGTAAAGGTCTGAACTATTCTTCTGAAAGGCCCGTTCTTGATCTCGGAAAGAAACACCGCAAACATCATGGGTATCCAGCTTGTGGCGATACCGAGACCACTCATTGCAAGGGTGTTTTTGAGCACAGTTACAATATCCCGCTTGGTAGCCTGATTCTGCAAAAGTGAGGTGAACCATTTGAAGCCCACAAAGTTATCGCTTGTGAGAACATCTCCCGCCTTGTAATCGTAAAAAGCATACCGCCAACCGTAAAGAGGCAGATAGCTGAATACGAAAGCCAGAGCGATAATCGGCAGCATCATAAGGAAAAGCTGAAAACGAGGTTCCATATCGTAGCCCTCCCCATGCTCCGCTGCGGGAACAAGGAAAAAGTTCACGATCGAAAGCACTATAAGCGCCGCCCCCAAAGTCATGTAAATGTAATTGTTATGAGGATACTGAGGCAGCACTCTGTCCAGCTTGTTTGCAGCTATCGCCTGAGCCGCAACAGCGTCATAAAGGGATTTGAGCCAGATAAGCGCCCCTATCTCCACAATGCCTCCCGCCAGGGAAACAAACAGCCCCGAACGTTTCAGCTTGTGGTTTCCGAGAGACATACATCCTCCCGCAGCTGCGATCACCACAGCGATAATTATTATCATTGAGCAAACATTAAGGGAATGGAATGTGGATTCCTCAACCCAACCGTTTCTGAAAGCACGTCCAAAAGTGGAAACTATGGAATTATAGGAAACTCCGCAGGAAAAAAGGGAAAGATTACGGTTTATCATTCCGCTGATCCTTGCAGGGTTAAAGCCCGGGAAAAAGAGAACCACAATGTTAAAAACAACCGCTGCCCTCAATATCCAGTATATCACATCGGATACGCGTTCCTTGGCGGTTTTCGGCTCGTTTTTATATGAAGTCCTATGCAGGAAAGCTGTTTCTGCCATTATTTTACCTGCCTTTCTGTAGTGTTTTTAAAAGGCATTTGCATTTGCCGCCCGTAGTCACCGCAATTACGGCGAAAAAACGCACAGTCGGTTTGACCTCATGCCACACACTTTAAAATAAGCCGGCGAAGCCGGAGCAAACTCCAACACCGCCGGCGATCCATGCGGCGCAGACTGTACGGTCCGCACGGTCGGCGCTGACAGCGCTGTCAGCAATGACAGCCGACCTCTCCGCATTGAAAATGATATTCGGTTACTTTTAAAGCTTACTTCTTCTTGGAAACCAGTGCAGCAGCGCCTGCAGCTACCATAACAGCAGCAACAGCGGCAGCGCCCACGTTGCCTGTCTTGGAAGAAGTAGTAGTGGAATCGGACTTAGGAGCCTCGGTAGCCTCGGGTGCAGCTTCAGTTGCAGCCTCGGTCTCGGCCTCTGTTTCAGCCTCGGCAGAAGAAGCTGCGCCAAGACCGGAAACGGTAAACTGGATCTCAATGGAGTCCTCGGGCATTACATAGCCGAACAGACCGTCCTGTTTGCCCAGATCGTCATTCCAGATGTTGATCATCATGGGAGAATAGTATGTAGCCTCATCGGGGCTGAGATAAGCGTCGTCAAAGGTGTACTTGGTCTGGCCGTCGAGAATAACCTTAACATCGGTAAAGGAAACTTCCTTATCCAAAGGAATATCGGTAGAAATGAACAGCAGGTTAAAGGTCTCATCATCACCGAAATCAAAGTCGGTAACGGAAACGGAATAAGTGCCGTCGCCTGTGATAACAGCGTCGGTAAAATTGCCGCCCTTGTTAAGAGCAGTAGGGCCGTCCCAACCGGTCAGCTGATCAAACCATACAGTGCCGTCGTCCGCAACAATGTCCTTGCCGTATGTATCCTCGTTCCATGCATTTCTGAATGTGAAGCTTGCGGACTGAACGCCTATGTAAGCATTATAGCTTTCCTCAGCAGATGCGCTGATTCCGGAAAAAGCTGTAAGGCTTGCAGCCACGGCAGCTGCCGTAAGAGCACATGCGATTCTTGATTTCTTCATAATTATCAATCTCCTAAATTAAATTTTTGTGGTGCAAATCCACAATCAAGCAATATTCTGCTAATATAATTTTACTACATATTGCCTTGCCTGTCAATAATTATTTTAAACAAATAAAACAGTCGGCATATGTAATTTTGCACAAAATTAACAAACATTTTGGGTAAATTTTTGAGAAGTTAAAATTTTGGATAAAATTTTTACAAATTTAAGCCCACTGAAAACGTTTACGTAAAAGCCGCTCATAAAGACCGCCCTCCCCTGTCCTTTTCAAAAAGTACAGGAAAACGCCGTCCTTATGAAAATTTATAAAGCAGTTTTCATTCGCAAGAGCCATACAGCAGCGTGCAATTCAAGTGTCAACCAATGCATTCGCAATCGCTGCTTCTAACCTCTTACATCTAACCTCTGATTACCAACCCAGTACCCTGTTGTAAAGATCCTGATATTTAAGCGCAGACCCGGCCCATGAGTAGTCGGTCTTCATGCCTCTTGCAACCATTCTGTCCCACTCAGCACGGTTCTCGAAAAATACCTTTTTCGCATAATTTATCGTAGCAAGAAGCTCTTCGCCGTTGTAGTTGGCAAAGGAGAAGCCAATGCCCGTGCCGTCATATTCGTTGTATGGCGCAACAGTATCTTTAAGCCCTCCCGTTTCCCTTACAATAGGCACAGTACCGTACCGCAGCCCGATAAGCTGAGTAAGACCGCAAGGCTCGAACAAACTGGGAACAAGCACAGCGTCCGAACCCGCATAAATGCGGTGAGCAAAGCTCTCGTTAAAGAGAATGTTCGCGGAAACCCTGCCGGGCATTCTCCATGCGTAATCCCTGAAAAGATTCTCATACTGCCCGTCGCCCGTGCCGAGGACTACAAACTGAGTGAACTCGTCGCATATCCTGTCCAGCGCATACCGCACAAGGTCAAGTCCCTTCTGATCGGTAAGGCGGGAAATAATGCTTATAACAAAGCGGTTGTCGTCCCTGTCCAGACCCAGCTCGCTCTGAAGCGCCGCCTTGTTGGCAGCCTTCGCCTTTTTAAAGGTGCGCACGGAATATTTCTTTGCAAGATTATCGTCCGTCTCGGGATTGTAAGCATCATAGTCAATACCGTTAACAATGCCGCAAAGGGACTGATTTCTCGCCCTCAGCAGACCGTCAAGCCCCTCGCCGAAATAGCCTGACTGGATCTCTCCCGCATAAGTATCGCTGACAGTGGTAATGTAATCGGCGTAAACAAGCCCGCCCTTGAGCATATTTGCGTCCTTTTTATACTCCAGCTTGTCGGGAGTGAACACATATTCGGGCAGCCCCGAAAGCGAGCGTATAGTCTTGATATCCCATATTCCCTGGAATCTCAGATTGTGAATTGTAAAAATGGTCTTTACCCCGCTGTAGAAAGGATTATCCTTGTAAAGTGTGTGCAGATACACAGGCACAAGCCCTGCCTGCCAGTCGTGGCAGTGGATAATGTCGGGGCGGAAGTTTATAACAGGCAGAATAGCCATTACCGCCTTGGAAAAATAAATGAATTTCTCAATATCGTAACGGGTGTCCGCATAGGGCTTGTCGCCCCCGAAGTAAAAGAGATTGTCCACAAAATAGAACTTTATCCCCTCGTATTCGTACTCCATAATGCCCACATGAACGCTGTTGAACCGCTCGCCCATATCCATGTAGAAATGGTGAACATACTTGAACTCATTCCTGTATTTGTCGGGAATGCACCTATAGTTGGGGATGATAACACGGCAGTCATACTCATCCTTATTGAACATTTTGGGCAGCGTGCCCACCACGTCCGCCAGACCGCCTGTTTTAACAAAGGGAACACATTCGCTTGCCACAAAAAGAATATTCTTCATAGCCATTGCCCTCCTGAATTATTCGGGAAAAATTTTTTCAATTTGCCAAACATACCCTATAAATATTATAAGACTTTTGCAGCTATATGTCAAGTGTTTTAAAAAATTTTTCTGTAAAATATCATTCCTTAAAAAACACCCTGAACTTCACATCTGAAAACGTATAGATGCACTGCCCGAAAAACCGCACTTATGAACTTCCGCCTGCCGCAAAGTCCCGCCGCACCAGTTTTTTCCCATTCGGCAGCGGACTTTCCGACCTTTTTACAGGCTTGTAACCGAAGCCGCACAAAACCTCCGTAAGTCCATTCTCACTTATACGAAAATGCACCCTGTCAAGCCCGTCAAATGCGTGAATATAAGGCGAATCCGACACCCACTCCTCTCCCGTGTTTACCTGAATAACACAGGAAACAACCTTAGGCTGTACCCGCCTCACCGCCTCTTTAAAGCGCTCATATCCAATATATTCGATAAGCAGATTGGCGATCAGCAGTTCAGCCCTCGGCAGCCTGTCCGCTTCACGGGTGAGATCGCACCGCAGGCATTCCAGCACCCCGGATAACTCCGAATATCTCTCCCCTACCGCATTCAGATATTCCTCGTTAATATCAACGCCGTATACTTTCTCAAATTTATTCACATCTATATGCTCCAGCCCGTTGCCCCCTGCAACCCCCAAAATCATAGCCGACTTAACGGGATAATCATCAAGCTGTCCTTTCATAATGCGGTTCAGGGTTTGCAGCTGCATGACCGACCCAAGCTTCATATGCTCCTCGTAGTCGGACAGGGATATTTCTTCCCAGGGATTTTTCATATTGCCGCCCTCCGGATTATTTTGTCATTTCGAGAAATTCCTCCTCGGAAATTATCGTTATCCCCAGCTCCTGCGCCTTTGTCAGCTTGCTGCCCGCTTCCTCGCCCGCAAGAACATAGTCCGTCTTTTTGGAGACCGACCCCGCAGCCTTTCCGCCGTAGCTTTCAATGATCTTCTTAGCCTCATCACGCTTTAAGGTGGGCAGCGTACCCGTCAGTACAAAAGTTTTCCCTGCAAATCTGTCGTCCTTTTTACTGCTCTCATACTTCATCTCAACTCCCGCCTCACGCAGAGAGTTTATCAGATGAATAAAATGAGGTTCACCGAAAGCGTTTGCCGCAGACTGGCTCAGCACCTCTCCCACGCCGTCTATCTTCGCCATTTCCTCCGCCGTTGCGCCGAGCAGATCGTCAATATTCCCGAATCGCTCCGCCAGAAGCTTTGCCACCTCCGAGCCTATCCCCCGAATACCCAGCGCATACAAGACTCTGTCCAGAGGCGCATTTTTCGAGGCATCCACTGCCGCAATGAGATTCGCCGCCGACCGCTTGCCCATGCGCTCCAGTCCCGCAACGTCCTCTTCCTTCAAGGAATAAAGGTCGGCAGCCGTCTCAATAAGCCCCTTGTCCAGCAAACCCGTTATTACCGCAGGGCCGCAGCCGTCAATGTCCATAGCCCCCTTTGAGGCAAAGTGAACGATATTTTTAAACTGCTGTGCAGGGCATTCGGAGTTAGGACACCGCAGCGCCGCCTCGTCCTCATACCTTACCGCCGCAGTTCCGCACACGGGACATTTTTCGGGCAGCGTGTAGGGCACCGAATCCTCCCTATGCCCCACCTGTCTGAGCACCTCGGGAATTATCTCCCCCGCCTTTCTGACAACTATCCTGTCCCCTATTCTGATATCCTTTTCCGTGATGAACTCCTGATTATGCAGCACCGCCCTGCTGACCTCCGTTCCCGCCAGCGTTATCGTCTCAAACACTGCAACAGGAGTGATAGCCCCCGTCCTGCCCACATTCACCTCAATGTCCAGCAAAGTCGTTTCCTTTTCCTCTGGGGGATACTTGTAAGCCGCCGCCCATTTTGGGAATTTAGCGGTAGACCCCAGCCTGTCCCGCAAAGCGAAATCATCCACCTTGACCACAGCACCGTCAATGTCAAAGGGAAAATCCGCCCTGCCGTCCCCTATCTTGTCAATAATCCCGGAAATTTCCGACCTGCTCTGTGCCGTGTAAAAATCCACCGTGTTAAAGCCCAGTTTTTTAAGCAGCCGCAGCGAATCCGCATGAGAACTTACATTCTCCCCCTTGATCTGCTGAATGTTGAATACCAGTATGTCAAGCTTGCGTTTTTTCGTTATCTTCGGGTCTTTCTGCCGCAGCGAGCCTGCCGCAGCATTGCGGGGATTTTTAAATGGCTTTTCCCCGTAGACCTCCTGCTCCGCCACAACCTCCTCAAAGGACTTTTTGGGCATATACACCTCTCCCCTCACCTCCAGCAAGGGCAGTTCTGTAGGGAGCTTGTGAGGGATAGACTTTATAGTTTTTATGTTTGCTGTAACGTCCTCTCCCACAAAGCCGTCCCCTCTTGTTGAACCTCTTACCAGCACTCCGTTTTCATATTCGAGAGATACCGACAGCCCGTCAATTTTCGGCTCGACTGTGAACAGAGGCATACTCCCCAGTTCTTCGGCGCACTTCTCTGCAAATTCCGCCATTTGTTCTTTTGAAAAGAGGTCTTGTAAGCTTGCCATTTGCACCTTGTGAGTGACCTTTTCAAAGGTGTTCATGGCGTAACCGCCCACGTGCTGTGTGGGGGAATCGGGAGTGCAAAGCTCGGGGAATTCCGCCTCGATCGCTTTCAGTTCCCTCATAATAGTGTCATATTCAAAATCCTCCACCGTCGGGTCGTCCAGTACATAGTAGCTGTAATTGTGGCTTTCAATAATGCGCCAAAGCTCACGGGCGCGTTTCGCAGCAGCATTTTTATCCATGATCTTAACTCCTTTTCAGTCAGTTTTGCAATTTTATATATAGCCAATAAAATTCGGTTCAACGAACACACCCAAGCAGACAAGCGCACACACGCCACTCGGGTTCCAAGGGCGGAGCCTTTGGC
>CAMWIR010000149.1 GCA_947174365.1 uncultured Ruminococcus sp.
GTTAAAATGAGCAGGAAAAGGAAAAAAAGCTTAAACGGCGTACAGTTTTTCAGCTGTTCGACCATAATACTTTTTTTGGCGGTGTTTTTATTGTCAAAGATTAAGTTTGAAAATCCCATTGATTTGCCCGAAGTTCCCGAAAAAACGGGCACCGGTTCCGTTACCCAAAATGCGGAAACGGATAATGATGATCCCCTGTCCACAAGCAGCGAGCTGCCTGGCGAGGACGGTCTATTTGAGGGTGAAACTCTTCCCGAAGACCCCACGGACAGCTTTACCGAAACGGAAGCACCCAAAACACCAAAGCCCGATCCCGACGATGCTGACAACACCTGGGCTATGTTTTTGGTAAACAATCAGAACCCCATTACAAAGGAATATTCCGAGGGCTTTGAGCGTTCTCTTGTTTACGAAAGCTGGCGGGAATACTATATGGACAGCCGCATGGCAGAGTACATGAAGCAGATGATAGAAGACGCACAAAAGGACGGGATTGAGCTTATAGTAATGTCCTCGTATCGCAGCTTTGAAAAGCAGGAGGAGAATATCCGTAACAGCATTCAGGACAGAATCGACCGCCTTGGCATGACCGAGGAAGAGGCTCGCATTGACACACTCAGAGAGGTGCAAAGTCCCGGGTGCAGCGAGCACAACGCAGGTATTTCCGCAGACATTATGTCTGACGAATACACCAGTATGGATGACGATGGCTTCAAGAATACCGAGGCTTTTTCATGGCTCCGGGAGAATGCTGCAAAATACGGCTTTATCCTGCGTTATCCCGAGGATGGCTATGAAAAGACCGGCATAAGCTATGAACCGTGGCATTATCGGTTTGTGGGGCGGTATTACGCTCAGGTCATCACCGACAAGGGTATTACCTTGGAGGAGTATTTCGAGGAAATGAACTGGGTCGACGAAGAGGGTAAGGCTGTTTACCATTTGCCCGTATTATAAAAGATGAACATAGGCAAGAGACAAGAAAATTGTTCTCTGCTAAAAATTATAATAAAGGAGTTTGAAAATTATGAATCGTATGGAAAATATGCCCGAGGTAAAGCTCGGTATCTGTGCTGTCAGCCGTGACTGTTTCCCTGCAAGCTTGTCCGAGGGACGGCGGCAGCAGGTTTGCAAGGCCTGCGGCGAGGCAAATATTGAGATTTACGAATGTCCCACGGTGGTAGAGAGCGAAAAGGATATGTTAGCAGCCCTTGAGGAAATAAAGGCTGCGGAAGTAAACGCTCTTGTGGTATACCTCGGGAATTTCGGCCCGGAAACTGCGGAAACACTGCTGGCAAAGAAATTTGCGGAAAGCGCAGGGGAAAAGCTGCCTGTAATGTTTGCGGCAGCTGCCGAGGAATCGGGAGATAATCTTATTGGAGGCAGAGGCGACGCTTACTGCGGTATGCTCAATGCGTCCTATAATTTAGGGCTGCGCGGGGTCAAGGCGTATATTCCCGAATACCCTGTGGGAACGCCTGCGGAAATTGCAGGTATGATCTCGGAATTTATTCCCATAGCAAGGGCTATTCTGGGACTTGCACGACTCAAGGTCATCTCTTTCGGACCTCGTCCCCAGGATTTTCTTGCCTGCAATGCACCTATTGCAAGACTTTACGATATGGGTGTTGAGATTGAAGAAAACTCCGAGCTTGACCTGTTTGCCGCCTTTAACGAACACAAGGGTGACAGCCGCATTGATTCGGTGGTCAAGGATATGGAAGAGGAGCTTGGTGAGGGCAACAAAATGTCGGGCATTCTCCCGAAGCTTGCTCAATATGAACTTACTCTGCTGGACTGGGCGGAGGCTCACAAGGGTTCGAGAGAGTATGTGGTATTTGCCAACAAATGCTGGCCCTCGTTCCAGACTCAGTTCGGGTTTGTTCCCTGCTATGTCAATTCCAGACTTACGGGAAGAGGTATCCCCGTTTCCTGCGAGGTCGACATATGGGGGGCTGTAAGCGAATACATAGGTCAGTGCGTTTCCGATGACGCTGTTACATTGCTTGATATCAATAACACTGTTCCCGCCGACATTTACGAAAGCGAAATAAAGGGGAAGACAAGCTACTCCCCCACCGATGTATTTATGGGCTTCCACTGCGGAAATACCACGGCTAAAAAGCTGCGTTTCCGTGAAATGAAGTATCAGCTTATAATGCACAGAGGTCTTGAACCCGACAAAGAGCCGGATATTACAAGAGGCACGCTGGAGGGCGATCTTATTCCCTCGGAAATAACCTTCTTCCGTCTCCAGTCAAACGCCAATGCAGAGCTTACAGCCTATGCAGCCCAGGGTGAAATCCTCCCGGTTGCAACCCGCTCTTTCGGCGGTATCGGAATTTTTGCCATTAACGAAATGGGCAGGTTTTACCGCCATGTGCTTATTGAGGGACGTTTCCCGCACCATGGTGCTGTTACCTTCGGGCATAACGGAAAAGCGATCTTTGAGGTGTTCAAGTTCCTTGGCGTGAAGAATATCGGGTTTAATCAGCCAAAGGGCATGATGTACAAAACGGAAAATCCTTTCGTAAGTTAATTTTCCGAAAATTATCTGTCACCGAAAAACGGAGGTTTTATTTGTGAGGAAAACATTTGGTCTTTTGTTTAAGGCTTTGCTGATCGTTTTTGCACTATTTGCGGTGCTCAGCTCCGTTATTGTCACTGTTGACCTTATCGGGATAAAATCCGACGAGGAGGACTGAAAGAGCATAAAAAAAGAGGCAGGAAAAATTTCTTGCCTCTATAAATTTTATTTCCAAAGGAAAATTTACAATGCCGATAATAGAAATTACCGACCTTAATCACCCGGGAGCGGAGGTTTTCGGAGGACTTACCGAGGCGCAGCTGAGAAACCGACTTGAACCGCAAAAGGGAATATTTATTGCAGAGAGCGAAAAGGTGATAACTCTTGCGCTGAATGCGGGATATGAGCCTATCTCCCTGTTGATGGAAAAAAAGCATATTGATGGAAACGCCAGTGAAATAATCGCACGCTGCGGGGATATTCCCCTTTACACCGCCCCTCGTGAAACGCTGGCCGGGCTTACCGGCTTTGAACTGACCCGTGGAATAATGTGCGCCATGCGCCGTCCTGCACCTAAAGCTGCGGAGGAGATATGCAAAAATGCAAGGCGCATTGCTGTTTTGGAAAATATCACCGATTCCACAAATATAGGGGCTATTTTCCGCTCGGCAGCGGCACTGGGGGTTGACGGCATTCTGCTGACTCCCTCCTGCTGCGATCCTTTGTACAGGCGGGCAATCAGGGTGAGTATGGGGACGGTATTGCTTATGCCTTACGCAACTATATGCAGAAACCCAAAAGAATGGCTGGAAAGCGGAGTTAAAAGTATATCGGAAATGGGCTTTGTGACTGCTGCCATGGCACTTAAGGGTAACAGCGTAAGTCTTTCCCACCCTGCTTTAAAGCAGGCGGACAAGCTTGCACTGATCTTCGGCACAGAGGGGGACGGGCTTGCAAGGGAAACAATAGAAAATTCCGACTACTGTGTGAAGATACCCATGTCAATGGGTGTGGATTCCCTTAATGTGGCGGCGGCTTCGGCGGTGGCATTCTGGGAAACTTGCAGGAATGAGAAATGAGGAAAATTATTCCTCATCCGGTTCTGCCATACTGACCTCGATCATATCAAGGGTAAAGCCTAGGTCGGGGGTATTTATCAGGAACGTCCTTGCGGAAACGTAATCCCCCTTTTTTATGGTAACAGCTGCCTTATTGCTGGGCACGTCCACATAAACCTCATCAACGTCAAAATCAGGGTCAAGTATCTCCTTTGCACGTTCGCAGATCTCTGTAAGCTCATAGAGAGAATGCTTCATTTTCTTGTATTCAACGCAGGTATAATCCCCTAAAACGGAAGTATAATATTCCCCCGGGACAGCTGAGGTGGTGCAGACAAAGAGGGTTCCTCCATAGGCGTATGCACCGGCGTAATCCTCGGGAGCGACCTCGTTGCCGTCCTCCTGCAAAAAAAGGGCAGACAGGCGGGCATAGGCGTTCTGAGTGGTATCCTCAAAAGGCAGCTCGGTGGTTGTTATTACAGTGGTAGTTATGACGGGTGTTGTGGTGGCGACGGTGATTGTAACAGGTGGAGTTGTGGTCGTGACAGTAGTTGCTGCCTCGGTTTCGGGAATGGTGGTTACCGTAACGGGAATTGTTGTTTCGGTCTGCTCCACTGCGGGAATATTACAGGCGGTGAGGACGGACAAAGCCGCTATGATCGCCGTAAATTTTACTGTATCAAAAAGTTTCATGAAAATGCTTCCTTTCGATATTGCTGTATAATTATAGGATAGCACTTTACGGTGTGATTGTCAAGCGGAAGTTATTTATAAAAATTTTAAAAAAAATGTTACGAGGTGGAAAAAATGAACGAAAAAATTTCTCAAATTCTTACCGACCGATTTGGGCATGACAATGTAATAGCCCTTGCCACTCTTTCGAAAAACGAGGGGCTGCCAAGGGTGCGAATGGTGGACGGATACTATGAGGACGGCTGTTTTTACATTATCACCTATGCTCTGTCGGACAAAATGAAACAGATAGAGAATGATCCTCATGTTTCCGTTGCGGGAGAATGGTTCACGGCATATGGAGAGGGGGAAAATATCGGATGGTTTTGCAGTGAGGAAAACCGCCCATTGGCAGAGAAACTGCGGCATGCTTTTGCCTCGTGGATAGATAATGGGCATAATAATTTTCAGGATAAAAACACCGTTATTCTGAAAATAAGGCTTACGGAGGGTGTTCTGCTTTCTAACGGTGAAAGGTATGAGGTGAAATTTCCTTAACTGCTTTTCCGCCGTTTCATTCAACATATCGATCATCTTCCTTTACACTTTTTGATCTTGTACACGTATGTTCACATTTTTGACCTCCTAAAAAGATAAAACTTTCCTACGAATTTTTTAATATTATATCATATAAATTACCTCATATCAACAAAACTGCCGCCCCTTTTTTACAAAAAGAGCGGCAGCATTCTCATAAATACAGCCCCTTACTCAATGGCAAGAACCGTATATTCCTTATCCTCCACAGCCTTTTTAAGAGCAGCATCGTCAGCCTTTGTCAGCGTAACTACCGCCGTCCCCGCCTCATGGCTCACCTCGGCGCTCTCCACAAAATCCAGCGCCTCCAAAGCCTTTTTAACGGTAGCCTCGCAATGTCCGCACATCATGCCTTCAATTTTCATAGTCTTGGTCATAGTCTTTTTCTCCTTTTTGTTTTTAGATTTTATTTTCCTATCCCTTTTGGGGTTATGGATATCAATTAAATTGAGCCGCAGAGCATTTGTGACCACGCAGAAGCTGGAAAGGCTCATGGCAGCCGCCGCAAACATGGGGTTCAGCTGAATGCCGAAGATCGGTATCCATACCCCCGCCGCCAACGGAATGCCCACTGCATTGTAGAAAAATGCCCAGAATAAATTTTGATGAATATTCCGCAGTGCCGCACGGCTCAGGCGTATCGCCGCAGGAACATCGGACAGCCTGCTTTTCATCAGCACCACATCCGCAGCGTCTATGGCAATGTCCGTGCCTGCACCTATGGCAATTCCCGTGTCAGCCCTCGTCAGTGCGGGAGCGTCGTTTATACCGTCCCCAACCATGGCAACACAGCCCTGTTCTTTAAACCGCCTTACCACGCTTTCCTTGCCGTCGGGCAGAACCCCCGCTATGACCTCGTCGACCCCTGCTTTTTTCCCGATAGCCGCCGCAGTCCGCTCATTGTCCCCCGTGAGCATTATCACTTTCAGCCCCATATTTTTAAGTTCCTCTACCGCCTTGGGGCTGTCCTCCTTGATAACGTCGGCAACCGCAATAATTCCCAGCAGATTGCCGCCCTTGGCAAAAAGCAGCGGAGTTTTTCCTTCTCCCGAAAGACTGTCGGTCATTGTCTTAACTTTATCGCCGAGGCTCGTTTTCGTTTCAATAAACCGAACGCTGCCTCCCGAATAGCTTTCCCCGTCAATTTCAGCCGTAAGACCGTTACCGGGCAGCGCCGTGAAATTTTTCGCCTCGGGGCAGGAAATTCTCATTTCTTCCGCCCTTGCGATTATCGCCCTCGCAAGAGGATGTTCGCTCTGCTTTTCCAAACCGCAGGCGATCCCCAGCAGACTTTCTTCACTCTCTCCGTTCAAAGGTATAATGTCGGTAACTTTCGGTTCACCCAAAGTTATCGTGCCTGTTTTATCCAGCAGAACTATTTCGGTTTTTCCCGTCTGCTCCAGTGAAGCGGCGGTTTTAAAGAGAATGCCGTTTTTAGCACCGATACCGTTGCCGACCATAATTGCCACGGGAGTTGCCAGACCCAAAGCGCATGGGCAGCTGATAACAAGCACGGATATCCCCCTTGCCAATGCAAATCCCGCAGTCTGCCCGCAAAGCAGCCACACAGCAATGGTCACCAGCGCAATAGCAATGACCGTTGGCACAAATATCCCAGATACCTTATCCGCCGCCTTTGCCACAGGCGCTTTCGTAGCAGCAGCGTCGCTTACCATGCGAATGATCTTTGACAGCGTCGTATCCTCACCCACATTCACAGCCTTGCATTTTAAAAAGCCCGATTGATTTATCGTAGCCGCCGTAACGCTGTCCCCCGGAGCTTTATCCGCAGGAATGCTTTCTCCCGTTATCGCCGCCTCGTTCACAGCGCTGCTGCCCTCGGTAACGACTCCGTCCGCAGGAATGCTCTCCCCCGGGCGCACCAGGAAAATATCCCCCGCCATGACTTCCGCCGCAGGAACGGTCACTTCCTTGCCCTCACGTATAACACAGGCTGTTTTCGGGGCAAGCTTCATCAGCCCTTTAAGTGCGTCCGTGGTTTTTCCCTTGCTTCTTGCCTCAAGGGTCTTGCCAACGGTGATAAGGGTCAGGATAGTTCCCGCCGATTCAAAGTAAAACTCGTCCATAAGCGCCATTACCAGCTCATGATCCCCCGCCGCCTGCGCACCCGTCATCATAAAAAGCGCATAGGTGCTGTACACAAAAGCAGCAGACGCACCGAGAGCCACCAGAGTATCCATATTCGGGGACTTGTGAACAAGCCCCTTGAATCCGCTTATAAAAAATTTCTGATTGATGACCATTATAACAACAGTCAGCAGCAGCTGCAAAAGCCCCATGGCAACATGATTTTCGCTCAAAGCGGACGGCACGGGAAAGCCCCACATCATAGCTCCCATGGAAAAATACATCAGAACAGCCAGAAACCCAAGCGACCATACAAGCCGCCTTTTCAGCACAGGAGTTTCCCTGTCCGCAAGTTCATCATCGCCCTCGCTTTTCGCAGCCGCCCCCTTGACCGAAGCCCCGTAGCCCGCAGCCCCCCACGCCGCAAGAATATCCCCCGCCGCCGCGTCACCCTCACAGCCCATGGAGTTTGT
>CAMWIR010000150.1 GCA_947174365.1 uncultured Ruminococcus sp.
GTATAATTATAATTATATTATATAAGTTAATGAAGTCAAAACAGAAAACCGGATTTCGGAAGATATTTTTACGGAGAAGCAAAAAAAGAACTAAAAGACGGAGTTTCGATACCGGCATTGCTGTTTGCGTTTGAGTATTACAATAGGTATTACACTGCTTTTAACGTATACAATAAAGCAATCAAAGCGGTGGCGGTGTGCTTTTGCGCTTATTTGCATTTTTAATCTAACTTTAATCTTATTTCCATTGACAAATTTTTTAAAATATGTTACAATATTTATAACCGAATTAAGGGAAATTTTCAGAATATTTTTTCCTTTAACAGGATATGAAAAAATGGAGGTAAAAAACTATGGCAGTAAGTTTGCAAAAGGGGCAGAAGGTAGACCTTACAAAAGGCAATCCCGGGCTTACCAAAATTATGGTGGGTCTCGGCTGGGACGTAAACCAGTACGATGGCGGATACGATTTTGACCTGGACGCAGCGGCGTTCCTGCTCACGGCAAGCGGCAAGGTAGGGCAGGATTCGGATTTCGTTTTCTACGGCAATTTGAAGCACCCCAGCGAGGCTGTTGTTCATCAGGGGGACAACCTTACGGGCGCAGGCGACGGCGATGACGAGCAGATCATGGTCGATCTGTCCAAGATCCCTGCGGACATCAACAAGGTAGCTTTCACGGTAACCATTTACGATTCGGATGTAAGAAAGCAGAACTTCGGGCAGGTTTCCAATGCATTTATCAGGATCGTTGACGAGTCAAACGGCAGCGAGCTTATCCGTTACGATCTGGGCGAGGATTTCTCCATTGAGACGGCAGTGGTTGTAGGCGAGCTTTACCGCAATAACGGCGAATGGAAGTTCAACGCTATAGGCAGCGGCTTTGCTGGCGGTCTGCGTGCGCTGTGCTTACAGTATGGGGTAAACGTATAAT
Source organism: uncultured Ruminococcus sp. (assembly GCA_947174365.1). GTDB lineage: Bacteria > Bacillota > Clostridia > Oscillospirales > Ruminococcaceae > Huintestinicola. The sequence goes on from CAMWIR010000150.1 coordinate 934, forward strand.
TCGTTCGGTCGGAGGCAAGTGCTTTAAGGGACAAGAAGCACGATACCGAGTTGTTGCTTGCTCTGACGTGATCGGACTTTTCGGAGGCAGACGGTTTTGCTGTCTGCCTCTGATATTGCCGATATATCTTGTTTTGTCGGTTTTTACAAGGCTAATAATGCAGATCGATTGACAGAGAGGAAACGATCATGAAAAAGAAAAAATTTCTGACCTTTATTACAGCTGCCTGTGCGGCGGCTCTTTGTCTGCAAATCTCCGTGAGCGGCAGACAACAGGATCCCGATGATTCGGATATTTACACGGGTGAGTTTGCCTGGTATCCCGATCTGCCTTATGACGAACTTAACAACTATATTTTAGGCGATGGCATGAGCTTTGTTGATGATGGATATGATGTGGTGATCTCGTCAAGATATGAAATAGGTATGCGCAGAGCGTGGAACACGACTTACATAGACACCTTAGACGGCTACAGCATATATTTTAACCCCTATAGAACCGATCTGAAAATAAAGATCCCCGACAGCTTCAAAAATAAGAGATACAGAAATAACGTATTTAAAGGGTATACAAGTGCTATTGAAGTCAAGGTTCTTGAAAGAAGCTGCAGCTTTAAGGAATTCGACCTGAATCCCGAAAATAAATATATGACCCTTGTGGATAATGTTGTTTTCAGCAAGGATAAAAAAAACTTGATGTCATATGCGCAGTATGATGAGAGAACATATTATGAAGTTCCCGACGGTACGGAAGTTATCGGATCTGACGCATTTGCAAGCTGTAATAATATCAAAGAAATTTATATTCCCGATACCGTAAAGGAAATAAAGAGTTCATTCAGTTCTATGGATAATCTGGAAAAGATCAATATTCCTCCGCTTGTGGAAGAAATACATGACTCTACATTCAGCAGCTGTGATAATCTGAAGAATGTATACATACCCGAAGATTCAAAGCTGAAAAAAATAGACAGTAAAGCTTTTTGGCATACAAAGATCAGTGAGCTTACTCTTCCGTCATTTGATGTGAAAATATGCGATTATGCATTTTATGGGGATTATGGATATGACGCCTTAAATGTAACGCTCAAAAGCTATGTAAAACCCGAATTAAAGTCGGAATATAAGACAGAAGAAAAGGCGCATATGCTTCAATGGGATGAGATACCTAACGCTTCGTATTATGAGATCTACCAAAATCTTGGTAACGGCGAATACAAAAATCTCGGGAAAACAACATCAACGTCTCAATGCTTTAAAAACCTTAAACCGGGCTGCGAGTATACCTTTACTGTAAAGCCTGTTGCTAAAATCAGGCCATTTAGAGGTACTTATTCCGAAAATTACCATGATCTGCCCGAATATTTCATCATTGAGGGCACTATGTCGGAGGATATTTCGGTGATAGGATAAATGTGTTCAATACGGGCAGTAGCCCCGTGTAAAAAAATTAAAATAAAAGGAGAATGAAAAATGAATTACAATGCAATAGGCACAAGGGAAAATGTCAAGGTGATAGACACCAGCGAATGCAAGTCTATGAAGATCGAGATACTGGAATATCAGAAGCTGTTGGGCGGCAGAAACCCCTACTCGGCGCAGATGATGTACTTCATGGACAAGCAGAACATGAAAGCAAGGCAGGCTGCCATTTACATGGAAAACGACTGCGTAAAGGTCGAGCCGGGAGCGCTCAGCTATATGCGGGGCAATCTGGAGATGGTCTCGGGTGTGAATGCGGGGAATCTGCTGGGGAGAATGTTTACGGGGGCTGCCACTGGAGAGGCTGTTGCTCAGCCGGAATACAGGGGCACGGGAATGATCGTACTGGAGCCTACGTTTATGCACCTGCTGACGTTGGAACTGAACATGGGAGAGGAGATCATTGTTGACAAGGGAATGTTTTTTGCAGCGCAGGGTTCTGCGAATGTAAGCGCATATATGCAGAAAAATCTTTCCTCGGCGGCTCTGGGAGGCGAGGGAATTTTCCAGACGTCTATAAAAGGGCCGGGGCTTGTGGTGCTGGAATCTATGGTTCCCATGTGCGAGATAGACATTATTGAACTTAATAATGACACTCTTAAAGTTGACGGCAATTTTTCGGTGCTGCGCACAGGCGGGATAAACTTTACTGTGGAGCGTTCGGCAAAGTCGCTGCTTGGCTCGGCGGTCAGCGGCGAGGGACTGGTGAACGTTTACAGGGGCACGGGGCAAGTCTGGCTTGCTCCTACTATCAAGGTTTATCAGAGCATGGGAGCGTCTCCTTCTTCGACTGTCGGGGCGCACTGACAGGCATGCGGTCGCTCTCGGCTGCTGTGCTTAACGGAAATGCTATACGTTTGGCTGCACGGGCGGCATGACGAAAAAAACTGCATTGGGGTGACAGTGTGGAAAATATTTTTAAGCAGGTGGAGAAAAATATAGATGAGCTTGTCACGAACAATGTGGACTGGAGCGTCTGCGCCTCGGAGAAAGAGCTGCTGGAGGCAAGGTCGGGAAAGCTTAAACTGCGTTTTATGGACAGGGAAATTCCCGATGAATGGCTTGGAGATATCAAGGGCAAAAGGGTGCTTTGCCTTGCGGGGGCGGGCGGGCTGCAAGCGCCTTTGCTCGCCTGTGCGGGGGCAATGGTCACAGTCATTGACATTTCCGAGAAAATGCTGGACAGGGACAGGGAGATCGCAAAGCGTGAAAAGCTGTCAATGGATATAATAAAGGGAAATATGTGCGATCTGTCAATGTTTGGCGACGGGTATTTCGATCATATTATCAATCCGCTGTCGCTTATGTATGTTCCCGAACCTTACGCCGTGTTTAAGGAATGTTACCGGGTGCTTAAAAAGGGCGGGGTGTTTATTATGGCAGCGCCGTGTCCGATAAATTATGTCTGCGACTATGTTGAGGACGAAAACGGCGGATATTACAAGGCTGTTCACAAAATGCCCTATTTTTCAAAGGATCATGACGATTCCGACTGGATCGAATACGGGCACAGCATGGAAACATATCTGGGCGGTCTGATAAGAAGCGGGTTTATCATAAACGGATATGCAGAATGTCAGATGGAGGATATTACCGAACTGTATTTTATGGCAAGGGCGATAAAGTGCGGTGACATTTATTAGCGTGAATTTTTTGGGGAATTTTCCCGAATTAAAATAATAAAACGGGGGACAGAACTTAAAGGCGATATGTAAATATGCTCTTGCTTTTAACTTACTGATCCTCAAAAAAGGAGTAATTTAAAATGGCTGTAAATCTTTTCAAAGGACAGAAAATCGACTTAACGAAAAATGCGCCGGGACTCAAGCACATTATGGTGGGTCTTGGCTGGGACGAAGCTAAGCAGGGCTTCAAGCTGTCGAAGCTTTTCGGCAAAGGCGGCGATGACTTTGACTGCGACGCTTCGGCGATCCTTATCAATGAAAAGACAGGCAAGGCGGCAGGCAAAAACGACCTGGTTTATTTCGGAAATCTTACTCACAAGTCGGAGGCGGTAAAGCACATGGGCGACAACCTGACGGGAGAGGGTGACGGCGATGACGAACAGATATTTGTTGATCTGACAATACTGCCCGGGCAGTATTCCAAGATAGTTTTTGTGGTCAACATTTACGAACCCACGGCAAGAAACCAGGATTTCGGCATGATAGAAAACGCTTTTATCCGTTTGGTGGACAATGACACGGGTAATGAGCTGTGCAGGTATAATTTATCTGAAAATTACAAGGGCAGGACTGCCATGATCTTCGGGGAGCTTTACAGAAACGGCAGCGAGTGGCAATTCTCGGCTATCGGCGAGGGCACTAATGACGACGGAGTAGGACAGCTGCTGAAAAGATACTGCTAAAGCGGTGTGACACCGCTGCCGCTCGCTGTATCGTACGGAGGCGTTATGTATTGCGCTTCACGGTAACTCTAAAATGCGTTAGCCCGGCAAATCGGAATTGAGGGAGTTAATGAAGATGAAAGCGGATATAATCGTCAAATGCATAATATTCAACCGAGATCTCAAAAAAATTCTTCTCGTCAGGCGAAGCAAGAATGACCCAATTGGTGCCGATACCTGGGAAAATGCCGGAGGTAACATAGAAAAGGGTGAACATCCCGAAGAAGCCGTAAGGCGAGAAATTCGTGAGGAAACAGGTATTACGGACATCAGCATAGAGCGGGTGGCTTATGTTACGCTTATACACGGTGAAGCTCCTTATTTGATCATAGCTTATCTTTGCGAAACCAAAACGGAGGCTGTGACCGTAAGCAGTGAACATCAGGGGTTTGTCTGGGCTGATCGTGATGAATGCAAAAGGCTGCTGCCGGAATTCATTTATGGAGGACCTTGAAAAGAACAGTATATTTGAATCGGTGTTTAACACTGCATATTAATAATTTTTTTAACTATTAATCGGGAAGGGTTGTGAAAATACAAATTGTCGGAGGAGATCAAGTGGGGCGCAGGGACGGCGGAGTATATCAAATACCGTATAGGTCCGCTGCTTTACACCCCGGGGCTTAGAAAAGACATTGCCCAAAAGCTGACAGAATATAAAAGATTGGGGCTTAAAAGCGCCGCCATATGTCTGGAGGACACGGTCAGGGATGATATGGTGGAAATTGCTCAAAGGAACACGGTCGAGGAAATAAAAAAGTATCTTTCCCTGAATGATGGCGATGACCTGAATATTTTTATAAGGGTAAGAGAACCGGGGCAAATAGGGAAAATTTCCGATGCGCTGGGAAATGATGTTCACGGGATAAGGGGGTATATACTCCCGAAAATAGATGATGAAACAATCATTCCCTATATGGCGGAGGCAGAACGGCTGCGGGCTGACGGACACACAATTATGCCTATTATAGAAAATCCCTCCCTGCTGGATATGAGCAGGAGAGGGCACAGCCTGGGCAGTCTGCGGGAATCGCTGTTTAAAATAGCCGATCTTGTGGCGAATGTGCGAGTGGGGGGAAATGATTTCTGCAACGCCCTTGGGGTAACTGCGCCCATTGACCGCACTATTTACGACATTCCGCCCATTGCGGGGCTGCTGTCGGACATTGCGGTGACGTTCACTCCCCATTTTGCGGTGAGCGCCCCTGTATGGAATTATTTCGGCAATTCGGGAGGAATAAGCTGGGAAGAGGGCTTCAGGCGGGAAACAGAGCTGGACAAGCTGACGGGCTTTGTGGGAAAGACCATTATCCACCCCTGCCAGATCGCCCCTGCGCTGGAAAGCATGAAGCAGTCTCCGAAAGATCACAGGGACGCACTTGCCATAATCGCCTCGGCGGACAGCGAAATACAGGTGCTCAAAAGCCCCGACGGCAGCAGAATGTATGAAACCAAGGTGCACACCAAATGGGCAAAGCAGGTCATAGGTATGGCGGAAATTTACGGAGTGAGGCAGGAAACTGAGGAATGAAGATCACGGAAAACTTTTTGGGAATACCCGAAGAAAAGCTGTTTGCCCTTGCACAGCGTGAGAATAACCCCAAACGGCGGAATCTTCTGGTGAATCTGCGGCAGGCAAAGCACTTCCCCGCCTTGCCCTCGGAGGCGCTGGATATGTTCCGTCTGATTGGAAAGCGTGTTAGAGATGCTTTGCCAAAGGGAAGAAACCTTGTGATAGCCTTTGCGGAGACCGCAACTGCCCTGGGGGCGGCTGCGGCTGCCGAAATTGCCGGGATCACAGGCGATCGCAACAATTGCGGCAGCGGTGACGGAGATGTTTATTTTATTCACACCACAAGGGAAAGCTTTCCGGAGGAACTGCTTGTAGCGGATTTTTCCGAGGAACACAGCCATGCTGCCTGTCAGCTGCTTTTTTCCGGTAACGGCAAGGAGATTTTTGACGGAATAGACAATATTATTTTTATTGACGATGAGTTCACCACGGGGAAAACTATTGTTAATTTTGTTAAAGCTATTGAGGAATTTACGGGAAATTGCAGATTTTTTGCGGTGTCTCTTATCAACGGAATGGACAGGGAAAATCTGAGGCGGTTTGAGGAATTCGGGGTCACTCCCCTATGGCTTATCAAAACCGAGGAAAGCGGCGCGGATATGGAAAGGGACCTTGCGATACTGCCCGAAAAGGACATTGCGAAATGCAGTACAGATGTGGAAATAATTACCGAGGATTATCCCCTTGACCCGAGGCTGGGCTGCAATATCGGCGAATACATGAGGCTTTGCGAAAAGACAGCGGAGAGCGTTTTAAAGAAGATCGGGGATATGTCCGATAATATTGTAAATAATGCAGCAGCTAATATAGCCCTTGTCGGCACGGAGGAATGTATGCTGCCCTCAATAAATTTAGGGAAATTTCTTGAAGAAAAGGGCTTAAACGTCCGCTGCCGAGCAACTACAAGAAGTACTAGTGTGCAGACCGCTGACGGGGGG
>CAMWIR010000151.1 GCA_947174365.1 uncultured Ruminococcus sp.
CTTTTCCCACCATGCCCTGTGCTGCAGATTTGCCACTATCCCCTGCAAATAATACTCGTCAATACTGGGGCAGAATACCATGCACAAAAACAATACAGCCGTTCTCATAAGCAGTTCCTTCCCATAGATCTCTTTTGCACAGCCTCAAATTATTTGACCGAAAACTTTTCGTTAAAAAAATTTGAATTTTTCTTAAATAAAAATGATATCACTTCTTTTAAAGCCCCACTCAACACTTCATTGACGGTCATTATTTTTAAACCGGTCAACATATTCCCTCGCCGCCCTGTCCGCTGCTTTTACGGAATCAAGGGTAACATCCTTTTGATGAGGAACGTTTTCAAGTGCACCCATTACCCCCCTGCCAATATCGTTAAATCCTATCTTCCCCGATAAAAACAGCTCCACCGCCCTCTCGTCTGCGCCGTTCACCACAGCCCCCGCCGTGCCGCCTGTCCTTGCAGCCTCCGCTGCCGCTTTAAGGCAAACAAACGTGTCAACATCGGGCTTTTCGAAGGTAAGACTGCCGTAATCGGTCAAGGAAAGCTCTCCCGAAAGCGAGGGCATCCTCTCGGGGTATGTAAGTGCAAACTGAATGGGTATCTTCATATCCGGCAAACCAAGCTGTGCTATCACCGCATTGTCCGCCAGCACCACCGCCGAATGCACCACGCTTTGCCTGTGAATGACTATCTCCACCCTTTCCGGCGGCAGTCCGAACAGATGACAGGCCTCCATAAGCTCCAAGCCCTTGTTCATCATAGTGGCGCTGTCCACAGTTATTTTCCTGCCCATCTGCCAGTTGGGGTGACAAAGGGCTTCCTCCGGCGTTACCCTTTCCAGTTCATCAAAGCTCCTGCCGAAAAAAGGCCCTCCCGACGCCGTAAGGATCAACCCTTTAAGCTGACCTTCCTGCTCTCCCCGCAAGGCCATAAGGCACTGGAAAATCGCGCTGTGTTCGCTGTCAATGGGAATTATCTTTCTGCCCTTTTCCCTTGCAAGCCCCATTACCAGTTCGCCCCCCGCCACAAGGGTCTCTTTATTGGCAAGAGCCACATCAAGCCCGTTTTCCAAAGCAGCCACAGTGGGCGACAGCCCCGCAATGCCAACTACGGAATTTACCGTAATATCCGCAGATCTGTCCGCAGCCAGCTCGCAAAGCCCCTTTTCTCCCGTGAGAATTTCCGCGCCAAAGCCCCCAAGCTCTTTTTTCAAAGACTCAGCAAATTCCTCATCATAAACGCAAAGCCGCTTGATACTAAATTCTCTTGCCAGCTCTGCCAGATTCTTGTAACCGCTTTTCACAGCCGCCGAGTGGATACCTATCCCCAGCATCCTGCAAACCTGCACCGTCTGACTTCCTATAGACCCGCCCGCACCGAGCAGATTAATTTTTTTCATTGCATATCACCGCACATCACCTGTGTTCACAGAGAATCTTATCATATTGAAGCCGAAAAGGCTCCCCATAAAAATCCGACGCTGCCGCCGCCTCGTCCGAAGCAGTTACAGCGTCTATAAAAGCTTTAGCTTACGGAAAACACAAAGATTTTCCCGCCGAATGCATTAAAGATCAGCATCATATAGGGCAGAACAAAGTACACGCTGTCAAATCTGTCTACCATGCCTCCATGCCCGGGAAGCAGCTTTCCAAAATCCTTTATGCCGTATTCCCGCTTTAAAAGCGACGCAGAAAGGTCGCCTATCATGCTGATAAAGGCAGCTATTACGGCAATTGCCATCAGCAGCGGGTAATTGACCGAAAATTCGATCCCCTTGCCCAGCATTATCTGTTTATAAACAAATCCGGCTATTCCGAAAATTATCCCCGTGACAATAAGCCCCCCCACAGCGCCCTCAACGGTCTTTTTCGGAGAAATATCCGGACACAGCTTGTGCTTGCCCATGGCAGTGCCCACAAAATATGCACCCGCATCGGGAACCCATGCCGCCATAAGCGCCATTACAACATAGCATATGCGGTGAACCTCGCTTATATTCCGCAGTGAAACAAGGCAGGTCACCGATAAGGACAGCAGGCATGTTACCGTCACCATGACCGCCAGCTTGTCAAAGGAAAGCTTCTTATTGTCCGCCACAAAGCCCGCAAACATAAAGAACACTATCACACTTGCCGCAAAAAGCCGCCATATATCTGATACATGATAATATGTGAGTATAGGCATGGCTGCCGAAAACATCATGCAAAAAATATAATGCACAGGGAATTTCCCCCATCCGCAGCCGCAGACCGTCAGTATCTCATGAACGCTCAAACATGCAATAAGCGCCACAAACACAGGGTAAACTACCGTGCCGTTGAGCAGGATAACGGTAATACCCACAGCGATCCCGACTATTGATGTAATAATTCGCTGCTTCACCCTTTTACACCTCCGAATCGTCTGTCTCTTCGGGCATATTCCTCAAATGCCCTGCGCAGCTCCTTTTCGCTGAAATCCGGCCACAGCACATCCGTAAAATAAAACTCCGCATAGGCGCTTTGCCACAACAAAAAGTTTGAGATCCGCTCCTCTCCGCCCGTGCGGATAATCAGATCCGCCCCGGGGGCGCTGCCTGTGTAAAGCATTTGCTCAAAGGTCTTTTCGTCAATATCGCCGGGGGTGATGTCCCCGTCCCTGCAAAGAGCGGCAAGCTCTCTTGCAGCATGAACAATATCATCTCTGCCGCCGTAGTTCATGGCAAGACATAAGGTCATGCCGTCATAAGGGGCGCTGTCCTTTTCCAGCTTTTCCATACGGAAACGCAGCTCATCGGGAAAAGGTGCTTTATCCCCCAGAAATTTTATCCGTGAGCGCTTGCCCTTAAAGCTGTCCACCTCGTCAAGATAATGCACGAACAGTTCCATGAGCGCGTCCACTTCCTCCTTGGGACGTTTCCAGTTTTCCGTGGAAAAGGTGTAGCAGGTAACATATTTCACGCCCATTTCCCGACAGGCGTCCACTATCTTGCGAAAGGTCTCCCCTCCGGCCTTGTGACCCATTGTACGGGGCAGCCCCCGCTTTTTGGCCCATCTGCCGTTGCCGTCCATTATTATTCCCACATGAGCGGGTATTTTCATTTCTGTTTGGGTAGCGATAGCCTGCGACCCCCTTAAAAGTTTAATAGAAGCAAGAGGCAAGAAGCAAGATGATCGCGCTTCCTTCCTTTGCCGCAGCCCTCATGGCTGACTCGTCCGATCAGGGACCGGGATAATGACAGTCATACTGTTAAACTGTTATACTGTCATAATTTCCTTTTCCTTGGCTGCTACCTCGCTGTCAATCTCCTCGATCGCCTTATCCGTGACCTTTTGCAGATCCTTTTCAAGACCCTTGACATCATCCTCGGTAAGTTCGGAATTTTTCTTCATTGTCTTGAATTTATCCATAGTGTCCCTGCGAACGTTTCTCACAGTGACCTTTGCCTCTTCGCCGTCATTTTTCACCTGCTTTACCAGTTCCTTTCTACGCTCCTCCGTGGGCTGCGGGAAAGCAAGGCGCAGGGATTTGCCGTCGTTGGTGGGAGTAATGCCTATGTCGGAGGCCTGAATAGCTCTCTCAATATTTTTAAGCGCCGAAGCGTCCCAGGGCTGTATAACAAGCACACGACCCTCGGAAACCTGAACGGAAGCCATAGCGTTTATGGCTGTTGGAGTTCCGTAATAATCCACTTGTACCTTGTCAAGTATAGCGGGATTGGCTCTTCCTGCCCTTATAGTGGAAAGCTCCCTGCGCAGAGCGTTAATGCACTTATCCATTTTCTCCTTGGCGGTTTTGATCTGTTCGTTCATAAATAAAAATTCCTTTCATTGTAATTTTCCGTATTTTAATTTTTTATTATTAAACCTTTAATTTTTTTATCTTTACCGCTGCACATACCCGCATTTATTCGGGAACGACCAGCGTGCCCACGGGCTTGCCCATGCAGGCGTCATATATATTATCGGGACGGCTCAGGTCAAATACAAGTATAGGCAGATTGTTGTCCTTGCACATGGAAGCGGCAGTGCTGTCCATGACTGCCAGATCCTTTATCAGAACCTCGTTAAAGGTGAGCTTGTCAAACTTGACAGCGTCAGGGTAAACATTTGGGTCTTTATCGTAAACGCCGTCAACCATAGTGGCTTTCAGAACAATATCGGCCTCGATCTCCGCAGCACGCAGGGTGGAGGCAGTATCCGTGGAAAAGAAAGGGTTGCCCGTGCCGCAGCCGAAGATCACAGCCCTGCCCTTTTCAAAGTGCCTCATGGCCTTGTTCCTTATGTACAGCTCCGCCACCTGGGGCATGGAAATAGCCGTCATTACCCGCACATCCACTCCCATGGACTCCAGCACATCAGCCACAGCCAGAGAATTCATCGTGGTCGCAAGCATTCCTATGTGATCGGCTCTTGTTCTGTCCATAGCGCCGCTGGAGCGCCCCCGCCAGAAGTTGCCGCCGCCTACCACAATGCCCATCTGGACCCCTGCGCTCCAGCATCTTTTAATGCTTTCGCAAATAGGGGCGATAACGCCGTAATCTATCCCTGTTTTCTTATTCCCCGCCAGCGCCTCGCCGCTGAGTTTAAGAAGAACACGTTTGTATTTTATACTGTCCGCCATACATTCACCCATCCTTTAACGCTTTAAACTTGTATATTTTCCCTGTGACAGACCCGTAAACACCGGATCAACGAATAGCATAAAACCTGCATTTATACCGTATAAACACACATACATACTATACATTATATATTTTACACTATTTTCAAATAAATGTAAAGTGTTTTTTGTAAATTTTTCTTACGAATTTCAAAAAAACTTGTAAAGCTATGTCATAGACAGGATATTTTGGGATTCCGTGAAAGTTTTCATCTCTTAAACAAGTTCCCGTAAAAGCCATTAATAATAAATTTCATTGGACATATAAATACCCACTGCGATAAGTAATATACAAAAGTGCAGAACAGGTTTAGGTATCAGTAAAATAAATTTTTCCTTAAATGAGTTTATTTGGGTACAATTTATTCAATTTTATTAAAGCCAAAATTCATTTTGTAATATTCATCAACCGGTATAACCTTATGTGTTATTTTTGTGTATTTTAATTCTTTACTCCACTGTGGCGGATAAAAAGATATAACATCATTAAAATTAATATTTATATTTGTGCAAATGTCGCATGGAATATTTTCGTAAAATTTTTTTATATTTCCTTTTTTAAGGAAATTAAGATAACCTGTTAATGAAGTATTTAAGTCTTCCCATTTTAAAGTATCCGGTGCATAATAACATATATTTCCTTTCCTTAAACTTTCAAGGCGCAGATTTATTGCAAATATTCCGCCAAATATGTCATCACCAATTATAATAAAGCTACTGCTCCCATACGTTATATTCCATTGATAAATGTCTCTTAATTCATCATTATTAGTACTACCCAAAATTCGTATAGTGGCATTAATACATAGTCCGCCAACACGAGATAATAATGCACCAAATATATTTTTTTCATCTGTATTGTATTTTAATAAATTATACTCAGCGTTCTGCGGTGTAGAAGCAAAAATTTTGATATTATTAACACTATCATTTAACAACCAATTACAAATATCCATAAATTATTTAAGTTCCTTTTTATTACTTTACCGGATTATGAAATGCCCGATCAAAGCAAACCGCACCGAAATCCCCGTGGGCAGCCGCAAAACGAGAAGCTCATCCCCCCGTAAACTCGTCAAATATCCTCTCGCACTCGCCGTTATCCTCCGTAACGGCATAAATAAGATAATCCCCCGTCTGCTTGGTGAACATTTCCGTGAGCTTCTGATATTCATCGGGGTTATAATCCTCAAAATCGTTCATTCTTGCCTCAATGCGCCTGTTCACAGCGTCGCTGAAAGCCTCGGTGTCAACCCCGGCAACATTTATAACGCAGACCTCGTCCGCAAACCCTCCCGAGCCGCAGATGAAAAAGGAAAAATCGGTGCCCTCGGGTATCTCGCAGTCTATGTACATGCCTACCCTGTCCGGGCCAACCTCTGCCATAGAGGACATATTAACACTCGCAAGTATTTCCGCTGTTATATCCCCGCAGGAAAACCCGTCCGCAGCAACGGCAGCGCCCTCGCCGCCCACCGCAGACGCTTCGGTCATAGCAGTAGAAACTGTGATATCTACCCTCGGAATGGTATATGTCTCCCCCGAAGTCCTTGCAGGACGTGAAACATGGGGTTCATTCTCTCCGTCGCAGGAGCAAAGCAAAGCTGCGCAAACAAAGGCAGCGCATACCGGTAAAATTTTCTTCATAAATTCAAACCTCTGTATTTATAGATTTATAGCGGCTTTATCCCCCTTCGGGCAGATAAAGACCGGTCATTATTTAATGTGAACATGGGTAAGGATATAGTCGATAAACGTCTCATAGGCGGCTTTCTTGAAATGGATACCGTCCTCCTCGGCATATTCCGGCATAAGGAAGCCCTCCTCGTCCTTCAGAACGCTGCCCAGATCCAGATAATGCAGCCCCCTGTCGTCTGCAAACTTCAGCAGATCGGCATTGAACATATCAATATCCGCATTGAGAATGGGCTTGTCCTCATTCTGCTCTCTCTCCCTTGTTACGGGAGGCACGGAAATAACGTAAACTTCCGTGGCGGTGCGGTCAATGCTGTTTACAAAGTCGCCGTAAGCCGCCAGAAGCTGATCGTCGGTAAAGCTTTCCATCATGTTAAGCCCCAGCAGAATATACAGGTTTTCGGGATTTTGTGCGTTTATCTTCTCCGCTGCTGTGATCTCGCTGCCGTCCGCCTCGGTAAGAGGCTTTGTGCCGATATCCATAACGCTCATGCCCACTCCTGCGGCGATCCTGTCCTCGGGCACAAAGCCATAGCTGCCCAGTCCCACCATCAGAGAATCTCCCGCAAACATACAGCGGTCAAGATAGCTGATATCCAGTTTAAGGCACTCCCCCACGGGATTGTCGGGATTACCGTTGTCACGGGCAGGCTGCACCGGCATTTTCTCCGGTTCATCTATTCTCACCGTTTGGGCAGGGCTGTCATTCCTCCGCATTTCCTCCTCGGGCGTTTCCTCCCGCATATACAGGACAAAACACACCAAAAAGCTTGCAGCTATGAACAGCAACACAAAAGATAGTCTGTATTTTATTTCCTTTTTCTTTTTTCTGTCCGAATATAATGACACTTTTTGTACTTCCTTTCGTCACAGGTCAAGTTTTGCGCTTACAATATTTGACAATTTTCCTGCCGATTTCTGTCTTTCCGACAATTTAAAATCAATACATTTTTAATTATACTACACTC
>CAMWIR010000152.1 GCA_947174365.1 uncultured Ruminococcus sp.
TATTATATGTTTGCCAATAAGTATATTTATTATATTTAAATGCTTTTTAACAATTCAAAACGCATGGTGGTATGTAGCTATATTTATTATTGTTGGGATTGTGATTGTTGCGGTCAATTTAAAGTTTGCTCAAAGGTTAATTGGGTGGTTTACCAGAAAAACAGGTTTGAATTCAATTATTTAAATTTTTATTCAATAAAATAATAAGGAGAAAAAAATATGCTTGCAAAAAGAATTATACCCTGTCTTGACGTTCGGGACGGGAAGGTCGTAAAGGGAGTCAATTTCGAGGGGATAAAGGAAGTAGGCGACCCGGTGGAATGTGCTTACGAGTACAATTTACAGGGGGCGGACGAGATCGTTTTTTACGATATAACCGCTTCTCACGAGGGCAGAGGGGTCATGCTTGACGTTGTTCGTGAAACGGCAAAAAAGGTATTTGTACCTCTTACTGTCGGCGGCGGGATAAAGACCGTTGACGATATTCGTGACACGCTGCGGGCCGGGGCGGACAAGGTTTCCGTAAACTCTCAGGCAGTGCAGAATCCCCGGCTTATCAAGGATGGAGCAGATATTTTCGGGAGTCAGTGTATTTGCGTGGGGATAGACGCTAAGATGGTGAGCGAGGGAAAATGGACTGTTTACATCAATGGCGGCAGGATAGATATGAAGCTTGATCTTATTGACTGGGTGAAAAAAATCGAACAGCTTGGGGCGGGAGAAATTTGTCTCAACTCCATTGATACGGACGGTGTGCGCGGGGGCTTTGACATTCCTATGCTGTCGGCTGTTTGCAGCGCAGTGAAAATTCCTGTTATTGCCAGCGGCGGAGCGGGAAAGGTGACAGATTTTGCGGAGGCTTTTCTTAAAACCGACTGCTCGGCGGCCTTGGCGGCGTCGCTCTTTCATTTCAAGGAGCTGACGGTTTCGCAGGTCAAGGAGGATTGCCGCAGTAAAGGAATACCTGTGAGAATGTGAGACAGATGATTAAATAGGAAATTACAGAAAATTGTTTGCAAGCTGCTGTATTTTCGCAGGTCTAAATGCAGAAAATACAGCGTTTTTCTGCATCGTGTTTCCTCTCGGCTTATAACCCGGGATCGCGAGGTCAGAGTTCTAACAGCAAGCAGAACGTAACGCAAGCATTTTTTGCAAAAGCGCAGTACACGACATATAACTTCTATGTGTAAGTTATATGTCTCGCTTTTTAATACAATACCAACATTCAATGGAATTCAGGCTTATGAGTATAGGATATAAAGAACTTCGGGTCTTAACGCAAATTCGCTTGGTCACAAAATCGTAAAGCACATCAAGCACGGTTAAAAGTGTTCAAAATGATTTCCGTCCTGTTATGGTATAAGAGTACTCTTTTTAGGGTAAAAGCTCTGTTTGGAGATCAATACATCTTGACAAAATGAACTCAATAGGTTATAATAAAAGGAAGGCAAGAGCAAAATGTATAGCAGGACAGTATAAACCTAACACTTTCGTATGGTTTTCCTCAATTTAATTAACCAAAACCGACCGGCTATATGTTTATAAATTTTTTGATATTTTGAATCTTTTGCCCTTAATCCGCTATATATTTCGTATTACAGGGTGCTGCTCATGGCTAACAGCAAAAGCTGAACAAGGCGCTGATCATGGAACAGTCGATATTTAGCGTTTCTATAGATGAAGCTTAAAAAGTCTGACGAATTATGTCCTACTTCGGTATTGCAGCTTTCGCCGCCTTTAATATCTTTGCCGGAACAGCAGTTCAATAAAAGAAGAACACCGTTTGAGATACCCATACAAAAAGCGGCAGTTCGGAATTGACAAGGAGATACAGTATGCAAAGCATTTTAAAAAATAAAAAAGGATTTCAAAAAAAATACGCCGTTTGGAAGAAAAGAACGGTAAGTACCGCATTCAAAACGCACATGATGATATGCATAAAAATAATTTCGGCATTTGCGGTATGCCTGAGCTTAATTTTATCTGATTGTATTACTGCATATGCCGACAGTGAACAGTCCAATAACCGAACAGTTAAAGCCGGTATTTTCAGCTTTGAAGGCTATCACATGAAAGACGAGAATGACAGGCTTACGGGATACGGTATAGAGTTTTTAAATCTTGTTTCCGAATATTCACGGCTCAATTTCCAATACACGGGCTATGACAAATCCTGGAGCGAGATGCTTGATATGCTGGAAAACGGTGAGATCGACGTGGTGACCTCCGCCCGCAGAACTACGGAGCGGGAAGAACTCTTTGCATTTTCCCTCCCCATTGGCAGAAACAATACCGTTCTTTCGATCCGGGTAGATAACACGCGGCTTCACCGCGGAGATTATAAAACTTATAACGGAATGACGGTAGGTCAGCTGGAGGGAAGCAGTCAGAACCAAAGCTTAGCGGAATTTGCAGAGGAAAAGTATTTTTCATATAAAGTAAAGGAATACGAAAATTCCGATACTCTTGCAGCCGCTTTACAGAACGGTGATGTCGACGCAATTCTTTCCAGCGATCTTAGAAAGGCGGAAAACGAAAAGACGCTGGATATTATTGAGGATGATGATTTTTACGCCATTGTCAGAAAGGACGATACGGAGCTGCTTGAGGAGATCAATTATGCCATTGAGCAGATGGACATAAATGAGGGCGACTGGAAAAATGAGCTGTTTTATCGGTATTACGGCCCTGTCTATTCCTCTGCGCTCTCCTTTACCGAGCGTGAGACAGCGTATATAAGCCAAGTGCTTTCGGGAGAAAAAACCATCACCGTGACTGCTCTCGGCGACAGAGCGCCCTATTCCTATACAGAGAACGGGGAGCTAAAAGGCATTATGCCCGATTATTTTGCCGAAATCATGAAGCTTGCGGGGCTGCCCTATGAGCTTGTTGCACCTATAGATAAGGACAATTATCACGACCTTGCCGACACAAACAGAGTAAACGTAGTTATCGACAGTATAAGCTCCGATGAAATTGCAGAGGACGCCGTTTACCGGGGCTTCAATACAGAAAGCTATATGACGGCGAGAATGGCAATGGTAACCAGACATGATCTTACCGGCAGTATCAAGGTTGTCGCCGTGTCGGATTCCCAGGGCAAGGATCTGATTGAACAAAAATTTTTAGAGGGATATACCATCCTAAGCTATCCTACAGGAGAGGAAGCTATGCGTGCCGTTCTGAACCGTGAGGCGGACGCTGCTTATGTGTATGCCTATACAGCACAGTTATTTGTAAACCATGACCCCACCGATTCTCTGTATTACAGTATGCTTGACGGTATGAGCACAAGATTCAGTATGTATGTCAGCGAAAATACGGATCATGAGCTTATAACCATATTGAACAAATGTATCAAGCAAATGTCAGACGACACCCTCAATCAACTGGTTTCAAAATACACCTCCTATACCATCGGCGATATGACCATTCTGCAATATATGCGGGCAAATCCCGGGATCATGCTTGCGGCGTCCTTTATCTTTGCCTTGATCGTATGTGTTATCCTTGCGCTCTACCTGCGGGGGCGGTGGAACCAAAAACTGCTGGTCGCAACGGAGCAGTCCAACATCAGAATGAGTGAACAGCTTGCCATTGTGGAAACGCTTAGCCGTGACTATACAAATGTTTATGCCATAAACGAAGAACGTGCCACTGCCAGAATCATTAAACTGGAGGGATATGTGACCGAGGGACTGAAAAAGGATTCCACAGAGGAGCATAGCTACGCCCCGATTCTTGAAAAGTATATCCGCACCCGTGTTCACCCCGATGACAGGCAGGAGCTTTCTGAGGCTCTTTCCCTGGATAAAGTCAGGGAAAAGCTGGCGTCGGACGAGGAATATTTTGGCAGCTACCGCATAGTAGATAACGGAGATATACATCATTTTCAGTATACATATTCAAAGGTCTCAAACAACGATCGTGAACACGATGACTTTATCCTTGCGGGATTCCGCAATATTGACGAGATGATCCGCAAGGAGCAGGAGCAGAAGGAAGTTCTGTCGGAGGCTCTGGCACAGGCTCAATATGCCAACAACGCCAAGACCACATTTTTGAACAATATGTCTCACGATATCCGCACGCCTATGAATGCTATCATCGGATTTACATCCTTAGCCGTGACTCATATCGACAACAAGGAGCAGATACGGAATTATCTGGGCAAGATCATGACCTCAAGCAATCATCTTCTGAGCCTGATAAACGATGTTCTTGACATGAGCCGTATCGAAAGCGGCAAAGTCAAGATCGAGGAAAAGGAGACCAGCCTTCCCGAGATCATGCATGATCTGAAAACCATTGTCCAGTCGGATGTAAAATCAAAGCAGCTGGAATTTTACATTGATACTCTGGACGTGACAAACGAGACGATAATCTGCGATAAACTCCGTCTTAATCAAGTGCTTCTGAATATTCTGAGCAATGCCATGAAATACACAAAGCCGGGCGGTATGGTCAGCGTCCGTGTTATCCAGACAGCCGATGCAACGGAGGGCTATGCCTCTTATGAGTTTAAGATCAAGGATACCGGCATAGGTATGAGCCGTGAATTCCTAAAGCACGTTTTTGAGCCGTTTGAGCGGGAACAAACCTCCACTGTAAGCGGCATTCAGGGAACGGGTCTGGGGCTTGCAATCACCAAAAATATTGTGGATATGATGAACGGCACGATCACAGTGGAGAGCGAAACAGGAAAGGGATCGGAATTTACCGTAACCTTCCGCTTCAGGGTCGCAGAAAATCCTTTGGAATCTCAGCGGCTTGAGCAGCTTGCGGATCTCAGAGCGCTTGTGGTGGACGATGATGTGAATACCTGCGTCAGCGTCAGCAAAATGCTTTCCGCAATAGGTATGCGCCCCGACTGGACGACGTTGGGAAATGAGGCTGTGATCCGCACGGAATTTGCACTGGAGCAGAACGAGCCTTACAGCGCATATATCATTGACTGGCTCATGCCGGATATGAACGGTATAGAGCTTGTACGCCGGATTCGCAGAGTAATAGGCGATATGACTCCGATCATTATACTGACCGCCTATGACTGGTCGGACATTGAGGAGGAAGCGAGAGAGGCAGGCGTGACGGCATTTTGCTCCAAACCGCTCTTTCTCTCGGAGCTGCGGAGTGTATTGGCAGCGCCGTACATGGAGCAGAAAAATGAAGACGAAACAGAGAAATCCGAGCCGCGCTTTGACGGAAAGAGGCTCCTGCTGGTGGAAGATAATGAGCTTAATCGGGAGATCGCACAGACGATTTTGGAAACAGTGGGTTTCACCATTGATACGGCGGACGACGGAAGCGTAGCTGTGGAGCGCATGAAAGAAATGCCTGCGGGTACATACGATCTGATTCTTATGGACGTTCAGATGCCAATTATGAACGGCTATCAGGCAACGAGAGCTATTCGTGCGCTGGAAGACCCCGTAAAAGCGGCAACTCCGATCGTAGCAATGACGGCCAATGCCTTTGACGAGGACAGGAAAGAGGCAATGGACTCGGGAATGAACGGATATGCGGCTAAACCGATAGACATAGAAAAGCTTATGGGAACATTGAAGGAGCTTTTAAAATAAGCGTGTTTACAAAAGGTCATTAAACAAAAACAGAGCCGCTCCCCTGTCGGCTCTGTTTTTTATTCACGCCTGTTCAGTCAGATAAAGACGTATCCTCATCTGAATAAGCTCGGCTGTTTCCTCGGCGGTTTTGCTGCCGCTGTAATAGTTTGCAGCCTCCTCGGCAAGAATGTCATTTATCGTTCGATCCTCACGGAGAATATTGTCGGCGGAAGCGATAATATCCATTACACTCTGCACATCCTCTTCATTTGGCTCACCTATGTCCCCTACAGCGGAGGACAACGCCATTCCTCCCATTACCACAATACCGTAGTTCGCTCGATCGGGGTCATGTTTCATATCCCGCTCTGCAAGCTTTTGCAAGGAATCGTTTCTCACAGGAAACTCACTCACACAGTCTTGATACTCGGGCGCAAGGAGCTTCCGCACAAACTGCCACGCCCCCTCTCTTGTTTTTTCATCCGCCTTTGCCGATACGGAAATTCCTGTCTGAATAACAAACGCTGTTCCCGAACCGCTTTTACGGGGAAATCCCACTGCTGAAACAGAGTCAGCGAATTGTACCCTCTCAAACCTGTACAGATCGGTGAAATCACTTAAATACGCCGTCATCAGCAGAGCGCTTTCATCGGAAAACATGGTCTCGAATCTGCTCCAGAACTCATCATTAAAATAATCGTCCAGATTGATATTATCCGAAAGCTTGTCGGAATATTCCAGCAGCTTTATAAACTGCTCCGAATCAAAGCTGCATTCTGCGTTTTCATAGTCGATATATCCGAAATCCATCGCCGCATATAAAAGATCATACTTTGTACACCCCGGGAAAACCTCGGTATTATCGGGATATTTTTCGGCAATTTCACACAGTCTTTCAAAGGTGAGGGTTTCATTTCCGAAGATCTTCTCCTTTCCGAGCAGAGTGAATATTCTAAAGCTGTCGGTAAATCTGTAGAGCTTGCCGTCCGATTCGCAGGCCGATAAAAGAGAGGGGATAAAATCCTCGCGGCAAAGCTCGGGGTCGCTGTCAATAAGCTCGTACATATCCGCAAACATTCCCTTGGATATATAATTTTCTATGGGTGTTACGCTGTCGGAAATAAGTATGTCGGGAATATTCCCCGAAATTATATCCATATTCATTCGATCGTAATCTGCGTACCCGTATTTTTTTACGGTAATAAAATAATCGTCGCTTAAATTATTGAACTTCACCGCCTCATTTTCTATAAAAGCGCTTATGGAGTATTCGTCCCCAGCAAGAATTATTTCCTTGCGGTCATTTTCGGGGGCGGGCTGCTTTTTTACAAGAGAAATTTTCGTGGCATTGTAGGGATAGGACTTCCCTGCAAAAATATAACCCTCGCTGCCGTAAAAAAATCTGCTTACCTCAATAGCGCTCACTCCCGACTCTACAAGCCCGAATATCTCCTCTGCCTCACCCCCCACATTATAGCTGTAAACAACACTGCCTGCACAGATAAGGAAATCGCTGTCATTCCCGGGAGTAATAATAGAACCGTAATCACCTACGGGCAGCGGTACTTCCTTCCCTGTTTCCCCTGTCTCGGTATCTATTGCACTCAAAGTCATTCCGCCGTTCGAGTAGCCGTAAATATAAGCGTTTCCCGCCTTGTCGAAAACAATGTCGCTGATGTCTCCCGAGTCCTTGATATTGAATTTTAATTTAAAGTCAC
>CAMWIR010000153.1 GCA_947174365.1 uncultured Ruminococcus sp.
ATATCCTCTTTTTCTTAAGAGCGCTAAACCTTCGGATGTGGAAATAACAACAGAATGTTCGGTCAGCTTGTCGGCAAGATAACCCTTTGGGGAATAAGGTTCAAGTTTGGAGAGAATGTTCCGGATAGCGGTCAGGAGCATACGGCAAACAGCAATAATAGCTTTTTTGTGTCCGCGTCGAGCTTTGATTCTGCGGTAACGTTCCCGAAATTCGGAATGCTCTTTGGATTTTATCAAAGCATTAGCGATCTGAACAAGGAGTGGTTTCAAAAAAGAGCCGGCACGAGATATTCTTGTGGATTTCACTTTGTTTGCGCTGCTGTCATTGCGAGGGCAGCAGCCCGCCCATGAAACAAGGTGCTTTGACGTCGGAAACACCGACATATCCGCTGTATGCCATTATCATTAATCATATTTCTGATATACTCAGAAATACTTTCAATCCCGTCCTCCGACTATTATTCAAAATCGTAATATTTGTCAATTATCTGCTGATATTCTTTTTTTATTCTGCGGTCAAAGGTAGTCATAACAAATTTCCATGCATTATTCAACTGTAAGTCCGAGTCGGATATTTCCGCATTCCTTAAAAGATATAAAATAAGTGACTCTGCCATATCTCTTGCATATAGTTTTCTCATATGTGCTAAGGAGAGCATTTGGTCTGCCTTGTATTTTTTAAAGGCAATGAAATGGCCGTTTATGTATTTCATTGTTTTTTAGACGAAACATAGTAGTAACATCACATTAAAAATGTTGTGTAAACTTATACATTTAATGCACAAAATGTAAAATTTCTCAAACCTCTTGAAAAATCTTTGTAAATGTTGTACAATGTAAACAATTACATAAATTGCGTTTTTTATGAGTAAAATCAATTTTTAATTTTAGGAGGACTTTTATATGAAATTTGCGGACGGTTTCTGGCTCAACGAAAGGGGCTATGAGGTAAGCTATGCTTCCCAGGGCTACGAGATAACCCCTGTGGAGAACGGTTTGAACGTTTACGCTACCTGCCAGTATATTCAGAACAGAGGTATGACGCTGGGCGGTCCCTGCCTTGACATTACCATTACCTCTACTCAAAAGGACGTTTTCAAGGTTTCCATAAGTCATTACAAGGGTGGGCTTAACAATGCCCCCAAGTTTGAGCTGGAGGAAGATCAGGGCTTTACCCCCACTGTTACCGAAAAAGACGACTGCTGGGAAATCGTCAGCGGAGACTCCAAGGCTGTTATAAGCAAATTTGCATGGAGCGTTCAGTATTATTACAAGAATAAGCGGCTCACAGGAGGCGCATGGCGCAGCGCAAGCTATATAAACGAGAGCAAGTTCAAGACCTCCGCCCGCCTGAACGCTATGCAGGATAACACTTTCTGGAGTTATCCCCAGGACGGCAGAAGCAGCTATGTAAGAGAGCAGTTTTCCATGAACGTAGGCGAATATTTCTACGGTTTCGGCGAGAAGTTCACTCCCTTTGTGAAGAACGGTCAGACGGTCGAAACATGGAATTCCGACGGCGGCACCTGCTCCGACCAGTCCTACAAGTGCATACCTTTCTATGTGTCCTCCAAGGGCTACGGCATTCTGGTAAATTCCTCCGACAAGGTCTCCTTTGAAGTTTGCTCGGATACGGTTTCCAAGGTTTCCTTTACCGTTCCTGGAGAAACGCTGGAATATTTTGTGATAGGCGGCGAAAATATCCCCGCAGTGCTCTCCAATTACACCGCACTTTCCGGCAGACCCGCTCTGCCTCCCGCATATACCTTCGGACTTTGGCTCACCACCTCCTTTACTACCGACTACAGCGAGGAAACAGTTTCCTCCTTTATTGACGGAATGGCAGAGAGAGATATCCCCTTACAGGTGTTCCACTTTGACTGCTTCTGGATGAAAGAGTTCCAGTGGTGCGATTTTGAGTGGGACAAGCGTATGTTCCCCGAGCCTGCGGCTATGCTCCAAAGACTTAAAAAGGAAAAGCAGGTTCAGATCTGCGTTTGGATAAATCCCTATGTGGGGCAGCGTTCAAAGCTTTTTGACGAGGGCGTTAAGGGAGAATATTTCATTAAAAATCCCGACGGCAGTGTGTTCCAGTGCGATATGTGGCAGCCTGCAATGGCTATCGTTGACTTTACCAACCCCGCTGCCTGCGAATGGTATGCCTCCAAGCTGAAAGTCCTCTGCGAAATGGGCGTTGACTGCTTCAAGACCGACTTCGGCGAGAGAATCCCCACCAAGGTAAAATATTTTGACGGCTCAGACCCCATCGCAATGCACAACTATTACACTTATCTTTACAATAAGACCGTGTTCAACGTTTTAAAGGAGTTTTACGGCGAGAACAAGGCTTGCCTGTTTGCACGCTCGGCAACAGTCGGAGGTCAGAAATTCCCCGTACATTGGGGCGGCGACTGCTCTGCGGAGTACACCTCCATGGCGGAGACTATCAGAGGCGGACTTAGCCTGTGTATGTCCGGATTCGGCTTCTTCAGCCACGATATGTCGGGCTTTGAGGCAACTGCCACTGCTGATATTTACAAGCGCTGGGCTGCATTCGGTCTGTTGTCCACTCATTCGAGACTTCATGGAAATTCCTCCTACCGTGTGCCCTGGCTCTTTGACAAGGACGGCTCTACCGAATGCGTGGATGTTCTGAGGGCTTTCACAAAGCTTAAAGGCAAGCTCATGCCTTACCTTTGGGCACAGGCTATAAAGACCCATGAAACAGGCGTTCCCATGATGAGAGCTATGGTAATTGACTATGCACATGACCCCGCATGCCTCACTCTTGACAAACAGTATATGTTTGGCGACAATATCCTTGTAGCCCCCATTCTGAATGACGAGGGCACTGCGGAGTTCTATGTTCCCGAGGGCAAGTGGACGGACATTATCAGCGGCGAGGTTCTTGAGGGCGGCAAGTTCTATAACAAGAAGTATGACTATTTTGGTCTGCCCTGCCTTGCAAAGCCCGACAGCATTATTGCTTACGGTAATTTCGAGCGCAATTTTGAGTATGATTATCTTGAGAATGCTGAGTTTGTCATTTACGCTCCCACCGAGGGCAAGGAGATAGTTTCCGATATCTTTAATGTGGACGGCGAAAAGGTGATTACCCTTACAGCCGTTCGCAAGGGAGATAGCGTTGAGGTTTCCTACTCTGCTACCGACAAGCCCTTTACCGTAAAGGTTGACGGAGGAGATGCTGTACAGGTAAATCCCAGCGCACCCGGAAAAGTTATACTGTCCCTGTGATGTGAAAAATTCATAAAAACTCAAACCTGCTGTGTGCTAATATACGGCAGGTCACATCAAAAAAGTCCGGCAAAAGCCGGGCTTTTTCTATTTAATATAATATTTACGGTTATTTTTAGCATTGGCATAGTTCTTTATTCAAACTCAATTTTATTTCATATTCTTTTTATACTCCGCCGGCGACACTCCCTCATGCTTTCTGAATACTGTACTGAAATAGACTGCGTCCATGAAACCAGATTTTGCAGCAGCCTCCGATACGGAAGCGTCTCTCTCGATCAGAAGCCGTTTGGCTTCATCAAGCCTTATCTGTGTAAGAAATTTATTCGGACTGATGTTCATTGCTTTTTTGAAAACGCGGCAGAAATGCTGCGGCGTTACACCCATGAGCCCGCTAAGCTGCGTCATTGAGATATCATTTCGGAAACTATCATTCATGAACCGCAGCACGGGAAGAAGCGCCGACATCTGCCTGCTCCTTGAACTGTCGGCATTTGAATCCATATGCCTGTGAAATTCAATAAGATAATCATATACAAGTCCCGAACAAGTGTGGTCGCAGTAAAGAATGTCATTTTCCTGTGATATTATCATTTTATCAAATATCTTTTCCATTGCCAAATCGTCAGGCGTTATAACGATCGGCTCGGTCATTCCAAACCTTGTCAGAACATCATAACATATACTTCCCTCAAACGCAGTCCATCTTATGTCCCATAATTTTCCGTCGGGATAATAGATATGCGGTTTATCCTTTGGAAGAAAGAAATAATCTCCCCCACCGATCTTCACTTCTTTTTCATCATACAGGAGCGTTCCGCCTCCTGCGGCGCAAAAAAGTATCTGATGCCATTTATAACCGTCGGGTCTGTTGATACGTCCCTGATATTCACTTCCGCCTATGCCCGAAAGAAAAAACGGGAGAGTTCTTGCTTCGGGATTATAGGGATATATGCTTTTTTCCAGCTTCATTACTGTCCCTCCCAATTCTGTTTTTCTTATTATATCACCCCTATCGGCCAATGTCAATACTTTAGAGAAATTGATTTATTTTTAGCTGTAAGCTGTGTGTACACCGTGTTTTAATTAACTGAATTTAGAATTTTTAACATTTTAAAGGCTAATTTTATTCAGAATTTTATATTGCAAAATAACTTTCTTTATGATAAAATAAATATAAGGAAACATAACGGAGGAATGCAGAATGAAATATAAGGTAAAATTTCTTTCTATTTTACTGACAAACATACTTGCCCTTTCGGGCTGTGCCGAAAATAATGCGGCTGCCGAAACCGACATTACAGCTGTCGAAAGCACAACGGCGGCTGAAACATCTGCAGCCGAACCCGAGGTATCATATATGGAAAAAATCAAAGATAAACTTTCGGAAATGCCGCCCGAAGAAATACTCACAGAGCGTGAGGGTACAGTATACCCCTCATTTGAAAAATATACATACTACTCCAATACAGCCGAGAGGGATACCCCCGTAAATGTACTGCTGCCGTACGATTATTCCAAAGAAAAAGAATATCCCGTGCTTTATATTCTTCACGGCTATTACGACAACGAGGACTGGATGACAAGGGATATTGTTCACATCAGCACAATGCTGACTAATCTTGCAGCTGACGGCGAAGCGGAGGAAATGATCGTTGTATGTCCCTATATCTATTGCAGCAAGGATATGCAGTACTGCACGAATATGGACGCTGCAAACACGCTCAATTACGATAATTTCATCAACGATATGATGACCGACCTTATGCCGTTCATAGAGGAAAATTTCTCTGCGGCAAAGGGCAGGGAAAACACGGCAATAACGGGCTTTTCCATGGGCGGAAGAGAGTCGCTTTTCATCGGTGTTTCACACCCCGAAAGGTTTGGATATATCGGTGCTGTATGTGCAGCACCCGGTCTTACCGAGGGTACAGGCGACCCTTGGATGTTAAAGAAAGATCAGCTCACATTCGGTGAAGATAAGCCCGAGCTTCTGCTGATAAGCGCAGCGGAGCATGACGGCGTTGTAGGCACAAATCCTATGAAATACAGAATGATCTTTTCAAATAACGGAGAAGATTACATCTGGCACTCAATGTCACAGACAGGTCATGACCACAGCAGCGTTACCCCTCACCTTTACAATTTCTTCAGAATGATATTCCGGTGATACTTAAAGAACTATATAATCGGGAGGAGCACACATTATGAAAACCAAATCGGCAAAATTTACCGCAGCATTTCTCGCATACTGTCTAACGCTTACATCATGTTCCGTTTCGGCAAGCAATTCCGAAAGACCAAAAGCAGACCCCGATAAAATAATATATGCCGACAGCTACAATTTTGAAAAGCTGAGCTTCGGCGATACGGAAAATGTCGAATGCTCGATCCTGCTTGAAGCCGAGAAAGCCAAGGGCGTTCAGGTCGGTACTGCCCATGAGGGCTTTTCGGGAACAGGCTATGCCGACATTACCGACAATACCGCATTCAAACTTACTGTAGATATTCCGGCGTCACAGTATTATAAACTGACTGTAAGACACCGTGCGGACGGTCACAAGGAGAATCCTATCAAATTCAACGGCTTAAAGGCAATGGACGTTTACTCCGAGGAGGGCGACTGGCAGGAAACCACCGTCAACGGCATTTATCTTGAAAAAGGCAAAAATGAGATAACCCTCGGAGAAGGCTGGAGCTATTTTTCTCTGGATTCCATAAAGATAGAAAAAGGCGAGAGCCTGAGCGACAGTCTTTATGAAAATACTGCGGGCACGCTCTGCAATCCTTATGCAAATCTTAAAACTCAGAATATTTATCAGTATCTCAAGGCTATCTACGGCAAAAGGACACTTGCGGGACAATGTACAAATTACGGCACAAATACGGAAACAGACGCAATTTATCTGGGATATGAAAAATATCCCGCTGTTCGTACATTCGATTTTATCTATGACTCTATCAACAACTGCAAGGGAACTCCCGAGGCAAAGGACGTAGACCTTGCTATACAATGGTCAAGGGACGGCGGACTTGTGGCATTTGACTGGCATTGGCACGCACCTTGTCACGAAGCCCAGTTTTACACGGATAAAACATCGTTCAAGCTCAGCGACGCCGTTACCGAAACAGACCTTGCAATGCTTTCGCCCAACGAAGTACAGCGGCTCTATGACACCGGAAATATAAGCGAGGAAGCTCTATGGATAATTAAGGATATCGACAATATTTCCGCACTTATGCAGCGCATGGAGGATGAAGATGTGACTGTTATGTGGCGTCCTCTCCACGAGGCAAGCGGAGGCTGGTTCTGGTGGGGCGCATCGGGAGCAGACGATTACAAATGGCTTTGGAAGCTTCTCTACAGAAGAATGACCGACTATCATCAGCTTGACAATCTTATCTGGGTATGGAACGCTCAGGCTGCCGACTGGTATCCCGGCGATGAATACTGCGACATTTGCGCTATCGACATTTACAACGCAGCCTATGACTATGGAGTAAGCCCCTCCACATTTGCGGAAGTATCAAGCTGGGCTGAAAACGGAAAGCTTGTCACCATGAGCGAGTGTGCAACTATGCCCGACCCCGAGCTTATTGTCAGAGATAATGCATATTGGCTGTGGTTCGCTGTGTGGAACTGGGATTATATCGTTCTTCTGGGCACTACGCATTTGTCCGATAAGTACACATCATTTGATATGATGGAAAAGGTTTACAACAGCGATGTTATCATAACAAGAGACGAACTTCCCAAAGAATTATTTGAATGAAAAAGGAGGAATTGTAATGAAAAATGTATCGCCTCTCTGCCACACACCTCCCATGGGCTGGAATTCATGGAACACATTCAGCTGGAACATCAACGCCGATCTCATCAAATCAAGTGCAGATAAAATGGTTGAAACAGGTCTTGCGGAAGCAGGATATGAATATATCGTCATTGACGACTGCTGGAGCGAAAAGCAGCGTG
>CAMWIR010000154.1 GCA_947174365.1 uncultured Ruminococcus sp.
TTCGTGGGCTCGGAGATGTTTATAAGTGACTGGCTTAATCCCATTCGTTTCACGGAGGAATCCGATGATCCGGATTTTGCTCTGAAAGCCGTTTTAAAAGCAGCGGGAGGTTGCTTCGGTAAGTTTTTTTGATATACACATTATATTTTAGAGTGTATAGCTCATTTACAAAACAAAAAATAATACAAATACAGTTAATAAATAATATACATCTGTATATAATTGCTCCGTATTTTTCTGTATATTTGTCCTTAATATGATGCAGCCGTTTCATCTTTCACAAAATTCTGCAAAATTTCCCATAATTCTTGACATCTTTTTGCAAATGTTATAATATATAATAAAAACTGCCCTGAAAATGGGTAAAAGTTATTATTTAAGAGAATGTTTTTATCTCCATAATCCTTGACAGAGATTATGGGGATTTTTTTGAACAGTCAATAATGATTCCCAACAGAATTATGGACAAGAATTCGCCGCAAAGCTGTAATATGCGGTTTTTTAGACAGTAGATCTCATATAATTCAAAAAGAGATCGGTATTAGTGCAGCAATATGAGTATTTCTTTTTTCGGCTTGTGCCGCTTAAACATATATTTTTAGCCTGAGCTTCTCGAGAATTCAGAATAAATTAAGAGGAGTATTAAAAATGTCCGAAAACACAATAAAAGAGAAGCTTGTAATTTACGAAAGCTATCTTGTAAAAAGCGAATTGAGCCGCCGCACCGTGTCCAAATATGTCCGTGACGTGGAGTTTTTTTATCGCCATACAGGGTTTGCCGATGCCGATATCGCCTCGGTTATGGAGTATAAGGAGCATATGCGTGAAAAATACAGCATATCCACCGTAAATTCCCGGCTTATATCTCTTAACAGGTTTTGGAAATGGCTTGATAAGCCCGAACTTTGCCTGGGACTGTTAAAGTGCCAGCGCAGGTTTTTCACCCCTGTCGAGCTGACAGTGGAGGATTACAGGAAAATGACAGCATATGCCCTTTCCAAAGGCGACATAAAATGGTATCTTATAATGAGATGTCTCGGCAGCATGGGACTGAGAGTCGGGGAGCTTCAATTCATTACATATGAAGCGGCAAAAGCGTGCGCAGCGGAAATTTACTTTAAATCCAAGCAGCGAACTATTCTTATTCCCGATGAAATTGCTTCGGAGCTGCTAAGCTACTGCCGCACCGTTGGGATAACCTCTGGAATTATCTTTACCAACAAAAGAAAAACCGCCCCTTTAGATAATTCCCTTATATGGCGTGGTCTGAAACGCTGTGCAGCGGAAGCGGGAATAGATAAATCCGAGGTGTACCCCCACAATTTCCGCCATATGTTCGCACGTGCTTATATGGACAGGTTTCACGATATTGCCGAGCTTGCCGATATTTTGGGACACAGCTCCATTGAGACCACTAGGATCTACACAAAGACCTCTCGTGAAACACAGCGCAGCAGGCTTGGCAGTTTAGGTCTGTGAATATGTATAAAAATGCAATATAATACAACATTATTTTTCATTTGTCAAGAGGTTTTTCAAAAAAAATCTTGAATTTACAAAAAATTCATATTTTTATTTAAAGAGATAACCTTTCATTAGCCGATTTTACGCATTTTTTGCAGTGAAATCGGCTTTTTTTATACTATACACACAGACCGCAGCCGGGAAAATGCAATATAATGTTGTATAATGTGACTATGGTAATTACCACAACCGATAAAAGGAGGAGATTCTAATGCAGAGGTAAAATTATCCCAAGATAAGGAAATGCCGGTAGGGTATTTTCCGTAAAACCCAAAATAAGAAAAACTAAGGAGGAAAAAAATATGTATAATCCCGCAGACGAAGTATCGTCCATTAATTTCGGTTCAATTATCGGAGGCGCGCTCAACGCTGTTGTAAACGCCCAGAAGGAATCCGCTCAGACTACCGTGAACTTTGTAAAGAACGTTGGTTTTAAGCCCGGGCATATTGACAAGACGACAGGCAGAGAGGTTGGCGTAGGAGATCCCGTATGCGTTGCATTTTCCTATGATAAGGAGGTTTCTCCCGCCCGTACCGCTTCCGAAACGCAGTTTTTCGTTACCGTTGTAAACGGCGGCGAGGGCTATTTAAATGCAGACAATCTTACTCTGAGCATAGGCGATAAATCATATAAGGCAGAATTTACCCTCAGCAGCGGCAAGATCAGCGGCGTTACTCTTTTGGACAACCTTCCCGGTGATACAGCTGCCAATTCCGGGGTTAAAGTTGAAGACAGCAGCGAAAACGGCGGAAGCGGCGCTGAGCTTAAGCTTAAAGTGGTAAACGCAGGCGAAACTGTTCCCGCGCTTTTCCAGAAGATGAAGATCGAGGTGCCCATTCTGACCATGATGCCCATTCCCTTCATCAGAATCGACAACACCGATATCGAGTTCAACGTAAAGATCAACTCCGTTTCCAACTCCGAAAGCAAGGATGTTTCCAACAGCGACGTAAAAAGCAGCTCGACATTCGGCTATAAGGGCTGGGGATTTAAGGCGGATACGACACTTAACGCCTCTATTTCCAACCAAAAGTCCACTACCAACAGCGAAAACGTTAAAAAGGATTATTCCCTTAATATCAAGGTTCACGCTGTTCAGGACGATATTCCCGCAGGTATGTCAAGAATCCTTGATATTCTTGAAGAAAACATCAGCACCAAGCCTATAGGTCAGCCTGTTCAGAAGCCTGCGGAAGAGACGCCAAAAGCACAATAAGTAAAAAAAGAATCAAATTCGTGAAAAAACAAAAACCGTTAAGGAGTAAGTGAATAAGCCATGGTTAAATTAAGTGAATTCATCGGGGAAATTGTTTCGGATATATCCGAGGCAAGAAAAATAGCAGATTCAAACTCTGTGGCGCTCAGCCAAAGCTACCACGCCGACCCTTTTTTAAGAGGGATTCCCGTGCCCCACTATACCATTCAGGAGGCAGAGGTAAAGGTGCCTGTTTGCGTAAACAGTGTTTCCTCGGCAGTCCTCAGCAAAAACCGTCTTAAAAAGGCGATTCCGGGGATAATCTCGGGAAAGCTGCCAACGCTGCTGGGCAGCTGCTTTGTCACGGGATATATCGAACGGAAGAAAAAGGAGGACGACCAAAAGGCGGCTGAAGAGGAAAAAAAGAAACAGCAAGTATCCGACATTGTGGAAACCGCATCTGCTGCCGCAGATATCCTGCCTGAAAATATCACAGCAAACATCAGTGCGGATAACCTTCTAAAAGAGACAGCAGCTCAAACCGACCATGCAGGAGAGCCCTCTCAATCCAATCCTCTCCCGGGCAGATTGGCAGCCGAATCCGGAAAATTTTCGGAATCCGAACCCGAGACAAATCCGGCTGCCATTGACGAGAGAGTCTGCAAATGTTTTCTGGACTCCGCAGCCCGCATAACCCAAAGCGTTTCGGGCTACATGAAGACTTACCTGGAAACTGTGGATATTGATATCGTCAAGCTCCTGGGCGTAAGGGACAAGTTTATCGAAACACTTATAACCGCTCTTACGGGGGAATTTGCAGGCCACGAACTTGATCCCTTTGAAAATGATGAGGCAAAAACAAAGGCGGCTGCCGAGATAGGCGCAGCTATGTTCGTTGAATTTAACCGAGTCAGTGAAAGGGACAAGGGAGTATTTGTAGAACCCTCTACAGGCAAAATGAACGAGTATGCCCAAAAGGGCAATCTGATGTACATTACCGTCAGGATAAAGGAGCAGGATCTGGATGTTGTCATCGAGGGAGACGGCAGCCAAACTCCCCGAAGATTTTTGTCACTGAGTTAAACCGAGGAAAGGAGAAGCTTGCCCCAAGCGGCAGCGATTCACGAAAATGATATTGATCCCCATTATAGAAGCCTTTGACGGAATACTGGGCGAAATGCCCGAGCTTGTAAATAGGCTCAGGGAAAATTCCCCTCGGTTTCAGGCCGAATGCGCCGCCTTTGTTGAAAGGCTTGAAAGCGCTTCGGAAAAATACCGTTTCCCTATTACAGGGCAGCTTGCGGTGATAAGAGGCAAGATCCTTTGCGGCGCACCCGAATCGGGAAGCGCAACCCTTGGCCGAAAAGAGCGAAAGGCTGCCGATAACCGATTTTTAATGGGCGAGCTGGAAAAAGCCTGTAACTGCGCGGCGGATTACCTTGCCGAGGAACGGCGTGTGATCGCCGAATGTGAAAGGCTTGCCTGTCAGGTGACAGCACGCCTTGTCATGGAACATGGACAGGGCACGCTCTCAGGGACGGGAATAAGCGGCAGCGAGCTTATAAGGCTTGCCGCAGCCGACCCGGAGCTGTCGCCTATTCTGGCGCATATTACAGGCCTTGTGGGTGCGCCCAACACAGCGATCCTGTTTGACAAAACCATGTCAAGTGCAGGAATATATGATTGATCGAAGCGGCAGCACGGGAGACCTGCCAAAAGCTCTTTTGCTGCCGCAATTTTAAAATAACAGTGAGGTAAATTGAAATGGCTAATATATTTTTTATGCCCTTTACGAATAATGCAAACGCCGTATCATGGCGAAACAATCTGGAAACAGCGTTTCTGAACGGCGAGGGTAAGGAAGTGACCGAGCAGATAAACAATGTCCGTTCTGCCAAGAAGACATACGCCAGTGAGGAGAAATACTACAACGAACTGCATGATTTCAAGCTTTGCCGCCAGATAAAGTGGCTGAATCATCTTCTTGGTAAAACAGCGGAGATTTTTGATAAGCAGCTTGAAAAACTGACAAGCAGCTCCGCTGATGTTATCGTTGCAGCTCTTCCGGAATTCTTCTGGATAGATATCAACGATAATCATAAGCATAACGAACAGGGAACAAACGGGGGAAGCATTATGAACTATCATAAGCCCCTGTACCGCCCGTGTCTTGAGGTCTTTTTAAAGGGTGATAATCCTTTGGCAGAGCTTACAAGCAAATATTCCAATCTTATCTTTTTTGCGGGTACAGCCGTCTGGAAGGAAATAAATTATGACGACCATACCGACGAGCTGATGTATAATTCAATGGTGCTGTATAAGGAGGGAAGATATGTCCCCTCCGTAACAAAGCACAATGTATCGACCATAGACGGATTTTTCCATGATCATTATACTCTTTCAAAGGATAAGGCAGGCAAAGATACCGGCACCGAGGCTCCCGTTACAGATTTTATGGGACTGAGATTTACATACGATATCTGCCTTGATTTTAAATGCGTCAGAGACGCTCGGGGAAATACCGTTCCCCTGTCAACTCAACTGTGCAATGACAATGGCATAAACAATGTTGATGTAAATGTTCTCATTGCAGCGGGTATGCCTGTTTCTCCTGCTTACCTCCCCACGTTAAAGTCAAATTGCCTGCTTAGGTGCGACGGTCTGGCCAATCCTTACGGGCAGATATTCAAAAACAATACAAACATATCCTTGAATTCTTTATCCGATCTGATTTCGGTCGGTTCGGTAAATATATCCTGAATCTGCATGAAAGGAGGAAGCATTGCACATTAAATAAGCAATGCGAAAAAATATGAAAGTAATAGATGTATCTCATCACAACGGCGTTATAGACTGGAACAAGGTTGCCAATGACGGCGTGGAGGGCGTAATAATCCGTGCAGGTTACGGCCGCGTTTCCACTCAACAGGACAAGCAGTTCGATGCAAACTATGCAGGCGCACTAAAATCGGGGCTGCATATCGGCGCATATTGGTACAGCTATGCCGTCAGCGCCGAAGAGGCGGTCTACGAGGCGGACGCATTTATCCAATGTATCAAAGGGAAAAAATTTGACATGCCTCTTTATTTTGACATTGAGGATGAAAAGCAAAAATCCTTAAGCCGGGACACCTGCACAGCCATTGCAGGCGCATTCCTTATGAAACTGGAAAAAGCGGGTTATCTGCCCGGACTTTACAGCTACGACAGCTTTTTTGCTACTAACCTCAGCCGTGAGCTTCAGAATAAATATCATCTTTGGGTAGCCAATATCAGCAAAGCTGTTCCCCAGAGCGTATCATTCTGGGGTATGCACCAGTACAGCTGGAAAGGCAGGATCAACGGCATATCCGGAGATGTTGATATGGACAACTGCATTTTCAACTATCCCGAATTTATAAAGGAACACGGCTTTAACGGCTACAGCGCTTCAATGTCTTAACATAGATCCGTAATACAGTGTATCTGATATTATTTCGGCTTTCTCTCTGCTTTATAGCTTTATAATAGCAGGGAGAAAGCTTTTTACACTGTCGCTTTTCCCGCAAGCTTTTCCGAATATTCTCTGCGGAATTCCGCAAATCTCCCCTCGTCCAGCGCCTCACGTATCTTCTCCATAAGCGTATTGTAAAAATAAAGATTATGCATTACCGCAAGCCTGCCCGCCAGCTGCTCATCCGCTTTGAAAAGATGACGGATATACGCCCTTGAAAAATTGCGGCAGGTAGGGCAGCCGCATTCGGGATCAAGAGGCAAAGAGTCGGTCTCATAGCATTTGTTCGTTGCGTGCATTATCCCGCTCCATGTAAATATCGTGGCATGGCGTGCATTTCTGCTGGGCATTACGCAGTCGAACAGGTCAATACCCCTCGCCACCCCCTCAATAATGTTTGAGGGCGTGCCCACACCCATAAGATAGCGTATCTTATTCACAGGCATAACAGGGGTAACAGCGTCAAGTATGCGGTACATCTCTTCCGTCGGCTCGCCCACCGCAAGCCCCCCAACAGCGTAGCCGTCGCAGTCCAGCTTTGCAATCTCTTCCATGTGCCAAATCCGCAAATCCTCATAAGTGCTTCCCTGATTTATCCCAAAAAGCAGCTGATTTTTGTTAACGGTGTCGGGCAGGGAATTGAGCCTCGCCATTTCGGCCTTGCACCTCTCCAGCCACCGCACAGTCCTCTCGCAGCTTCTCTTTGCATATTCATATTCCGCAGGATTTTCCACGCACTCATCAAACGCCATAGCAATGGTCGACCCCAGGTTCGACTGTATCTGCATTGATTCCTCCGGACCCATAAATATCTTCCTGCCGTCCACATGAGAATTGAAATAGACCCCCTCCTCCTTTATCTTCCGCAGCTTCGCCAGAGAAAACACCTGAAACCCGCCGCTGTCCGTCAGAATAGGTTTGTCCCAGTTCATGAACC
>CAMWIR010000155.1 GCA_947174365.1 uncultured Ruminococcus sp.
CCCATTTTGCAATATGGGGCTGTTCCTGTATTTGTCGATGTGATGATCCCCGAATATAACATTGACGTTCAAATGCTGGATAATGCCCTGTCGGACAGGACAAAGGCGGTCATGATCGCTCACACTTTGGGCAATCCCTTTAATATAGCGGCTGTGAAAGCCTTTTGCGAAAAAAACGGGTTGTGGCTCATTGAGGATAACTGTGACGCACTGGGGTCTGAGTACACCATTGACGGCGTTACGAAGCCCACGGGGACTTGGGGGGACATTGGCACCTCCAGCTTTTATCCGCCTCATCACATCACCATGGGTGAGGGAGGCTGCGTTTACACGAACAATATGCAGCTTGCCAAAATAGTGCGGTCGCTGAGAGACTGGGGCAGGGACTGTGTATGCCCCTCGGGAAGAGATAATTTCTGCGGACACAGGTTTGAGGGGCAGTTCGGGGAGCTTCCTTTTGGCTATGACCACAAGTACGTATACAGTCATTTCGGCTACAACCTTAAAGCTACGGATATGCAGGCAGCTATCGGCTGCGAGCAGCTTAAAAGGGTGAAAGAATTTACCGAAAGGCGGCGGGATAATTTTAAGAGACTGAAAAATGCTCTTTCAGATCTCACTGACAGGATTATTCTTCCTGAGGCAGAGAAAAACAGCGATCCGTCGTGGTTTGGGTTTATGATTTCCCTGAAGCCCGGCAGCGGTTTGAAGAGAAATGATATTACGGGATATTTGGAGAAAAATAATATTCAGACAAGGCTGCTCTTCAGCGGCAATCTCATTCGTCACCCATGTTTTGACAATATAAGGAATACAGACGCTTACCGCGTTTGCGGCAGCCTTGAAAACACAGATTTTATTATGGAAAACAGCTTTTGGGTAGGGGTTTATCCGGGTATGACTGATGAGATGGCGGACTTCATGGCAGAGTGTATTCATAAGGCGTTTGCCTGATTTGCATGGGAGGAATATAAGTAAATGCCAAATATACAATTACTGGATTGCACGCTCAGAGACGGCGGATATATAAACGACTGGGAATTCGGTCACAACAATATTATCAGTATTTTGAACAGGCTTGAACAGGCGGGTGTGGATATTATTGAGCTTGGATTTCTTGACGGCAGACGACCTTTTGACATAAACAGGACGATAATGCCCGATACCGCTTGTGCTGCAAGGATAGCGGGGAACAACAAGCGTTCTTCTATGCTTGTCGGCATGATAGATTACGGAACTTGCGGTATTGAAAATCTTCAGCCTGCCTCCGAATCAATACTTGACGGAATAAGGGTGATTTTTAAAAAGCAAAAGATGAATGAGGCAATGGAATTCTGCGGGCAGGTTAAGGCGCTGGGATACAAGGTCTTTTCTCAGTTGGTATCCATAACCAGCTACAGTGACGAGGAGCTTATAAAATTGATTGATCTGGTAAATCGAATAAAGCCCTATGCTGTTTCCATGGTTGACACATATGGGCTGCTTCACCCGGAAGAACTTTTGCATTATTATGACATTCTCGACAGGTATGCGGCGAAGGAAATTCAAATAGGATTTCATGCTCACAATAATTTTCAGCTGGCATATGCCAATGATATTACATTTATCGGTAAATCTGCACAACATGATATTGTTGTCGATGCGACTCTTTACGGTATGGGAAAGAGTGCGGGAAATTCCCAGATAGAGCTTGTTGCAATGTATCTTAATGATAAATTCGGAAAGGACTATAAAATTAATTATCTCCTTGAGGCTATAGAGGAAACAGTTATGGATTTTTACGGTAAATCACCTTGGGGATATAAAATGTTTTACTATTTGTCCGCTAAAAACCGATGCCATCCCAATTATGTCAGCAAATTTCTGAAAAAAGAGAATTTATCACTGACTGATCTTGACAGGATCTTGGGGGAAATTTCTCCGGAATCTGCGAAGCTTCTTTATGACAGCGATACGGCTGATTCGCTTTATGATGAGTTTGAAAATGAGCTTGATGATACCAATGATTATTTCAGGCTAAGCAGGGAGCTTTCAGGGAAAAAAATTCTTGTAATGGGACCGGGCAAAAATGTGGAGCTTCAGAAAAATAAAATACGGGAATATATAAAAGAGCATACCCCCGTTATTATTGCAATAAACTATATACCCGAGGAATTCGGAGCGGATTATGTATTTGTAACTAACAGGAAAAGACACAGACAGATGACCGAAGGTTTAGAAAAGCAGGTACATTCAGATATTAAATTAATAGCAACTACAAACATTACAGCGGGAAAGACAGGCTTTGAATACAGACTTAAAATTTCCGAGCTTCTTGAAGCGGGAGAACTGTACAGCGATAATTCATTTATCATGCTTATCAAGGCTTTAAGAAAATGCGGGATAAGTGAAATAAGCTGTGCCGGATTGGACGGATATTCCAATAAGGAGGATAACTATTTTAATCCTAAGATGGAATATTCTTTTGTGAAATCACAGGCAGAGCATTTAAACAATAAAGTCAGAGCCCTGCTTTTTGAAAAATTTTCGGATATGAATTTCAATTTTATAACCTATTCAAAATATACCGAAAGAGAGGATTGTTATGACGGCACGTTTTGATCTTGCGGTTTTTGATGTGGACGGTACGCTGCTCGATACTACAGAGGGAGTTATTTCGGCGGTCAAGTATACCATTGATCATTTCGGACTGGAGATGCTGACGGAGGACAGCCTAAAAAAATTTATAGGTCCTCCTATACAAAGATCCTTTTCGGAGGCTTACGAACTTGAGGGAGATATTATTCAAAAGACAGCAGACGTATTCAGAGAGCATTATAAAAATCACGATCTGCTCAAAGCGGTACCCTATGAGGGGATTTATGATGCAATGGAGTGGATTTGCGATCAAAACATAAAAATAGCTGTGGCAACATATAAGAGGCAGGATTATGCTCAGAGGATATTAAGAGAATTCGGATTTGACAGATTTACAGATATAATGAACGGTGCTGACAATGAAAATAAACTGAGCAAGCGGGACATAATAAAAAAATGCATAACAGAATCGGGTGTGAACGATCATTCAAGGGTCGTTATGATAGGCGACAGTGACAATGACGCTGTCGGTGCGGCGGATTTAGGCATTAATTTTATTGCGGTAACGTATGGGTTCGGATTTGCCGACAGGAAGGATGCCATGAAATTTCCCAACTGCGGTGTGGCAGATTCACCCAGAGAGCTGAAAAATTTTTTCTGACGCTGTCGGAAAAGCAGCGATCATATTTTTTCTTATTAACAAACGGGAAGGGAAACAGTATATATGAAAATAAAGCTGGCTGAATACATTTCAGAATTTATGGTTAAAAGCGGAATAAAAGATGTTTTTACCGTTACCGGGGGTGGGGCAATGCATCTTAACGATGCATTCGGACATCAGAATGGTCTGCACGTAACATACAATCATCATGAACAGGCTTGTGCGATCGCTGCGGAAGGATATGCACGTATTGCTAATGAGATAGCGCTTGTATGTGTTACCAGCGGCCCGGGAGGAACTAATGCTATAACGGGTGTTTTGGGTGGATGGCTTGACTCTATCCCTATGTTTGTGATTTCGGGACAGGTTAAGCGGGAAACCACATTATGGAGCACAGAGTTGCCGTTAAGGCAGCTGGGAGACCAGGAATATAACATTATAGCCTCGGTAACGCCTATGACAAAGTATGCTGTTATGGTTACGGAACCGCTGTCTATTCGATATCACCTTGAGAAAGCGTTGTACCTTGCTAAAAACGGACGTCCGGGACCTGTATGGCTGGATATTCCTTTAGATGTTCAGGCGGCTGTTATAGAAAAAGAAGAACTTTACGGCTTTGACAGCAGCGAATATGATTCGGTTGAAAATCCGAAGTACAATACAGAAATCACGTTTTCTGTACTTAAAAAGATAAGCGAAGCAAAACGACCTGTTATTCTTGCAGGAACAGGCATACGTCTTGCAAATGCTTACAGCAGCTTCCTTGAATGTATTGAAAAGCTGAATATTCCTGTGGTCACGGCATGGAATAATCATGACCTTCTTTGGAGCGATCACCCTTGCTTTTGCGGTAAACCCGGAACTGTAGGTACAAGGGGCGGAAATTTCGTGGTTCAAAACTGCGACCTGCTCATTATTCTGGGTTGTCGGATGAATATCAGAATAATCAGCTACAATAGGTTTCAATTTGCTGAGAACGCTTACAAAATTATGGTTGACATTGACGAAAATGAAATGAAAAAACCAACGCTGAAGATAGATATGCCAATTCACGCAAATGTTAAGGATTTTCTTGACTCGGTAAATGCCTCCGATTATATTTCGCAAAATGATGAGCATATAAAATGGTTGAAATGGTGCAGAGAAATTGATGCACGATATCCGGCAGTACGACCCGAATTTTATGAGGGAAACCTTATGAATCCATATGCTTTCATGGCAGAGGCGTTTAATGCTTTTAATGAGGGTGAGATAATTGTTTGCGGCAATGGATCTGCCTGCGTTATGTCATTTCAGGCAGCCGTAATAAAGAAAAATCAACGCCTTTTTACAAATTCGGGCTGTGCGGCAATGGGTTATGGATTTCCCGCTGCTGTGGGAGTCTGTGTAAGGCAAAAAGGCGGCAGAGTAATATGCATAGACGGAGACGGAAGCTTTCAGATGAATATTCAAGAACTTCAGACTGTGGTTTACAACAATCTGAATTTGAAGATTGTTT
Source organism: uncultured Ruminococcus sp. (assembly GCA_947174365.1). Classification (GTDB taxonomy): domain Bacteria; phylum Bacillota; class Clostridia; order Oscillospirales; family Ruminococcaceae; genus Huintestinicola. Next base: position 4,737 of record CAMWIR010000155.1, read on the forward strand.
ATCTAAACAATAACGGATATCATTCTATCAGACAAACCCAAACAAATATGTTCAAGGGTAGGGCTATGGTTGGCGTTTGCAACGGAAACGGACTCAGCTTTCCTGAGGCAGAAAAAATAGCGGACGCCTACGGTGTTCCTTTCGTCCGTATTACCGATATAAAAAATGCCCGTGAAAAAATAACGGAGGTTCTTAATTCCAAGGGACCTGTTATTTGCGAGGCAGTTGTTGATCCGAATCAGAATTTTGAGCCGAAATTATCCTCTAAGGTTTTGGAGGATGGCAGGATCGTTTCATCGGAAATTGATGATATGTTCCCGTTTCTTCCTGTAGAAGAGTATAAGCATAATAAAAATATAGATCTGATATAAGGAAGTGGATTGCATGAAAACCGCTGTAATAACCGGCTGCACCGGGGCTATAGGAGTGGCACTGTGCAGAAGGCTGACAGATGAGGGTATGAAAGTATATGCTGTATGCAGGGAGAATTCACGGCGTATATCAAACATTCCCGAGGGTGTGAATAAAATTTACAGGGACCTTCGGGATATAGGGGGACTGGGTGATGATATTGCTTCGGCAGATGTTTTTTTCCATTTGGGCTGGGCAGACACGGCGGGAAGCGGCCGGAATGATATGTACTCTCAGACGGAAAATATAAGATGTGCTTTGGAGGCTGTAAGGGCGGCACATAAAATGGGCTGTGGCTGTTTTATAGGGGCGGGAAGTCAGGCGGAGTACGGGAGACATAACATCCTATTAAGGTCGGACACGCCTTGTTTTCCCGAAAACGGATACGGAATGGCAAAGCTTTGCGCAGGACAGATGACGAGGGAGATGTGTAAAAGCTTTGGAATAAGACACATCTGGGCAAGAATACTTAGTGTGTACGGTCCTTATGACGGAGAAAATTCCATGATCTCTATGGTGATAAATTCCCTGCTTGACGGAAGCTCTCCGAGACTTACAAAGGGTGAGCAGATGTGGGATTATCTTTATTCGGATGACGCTGCAAAAGCCCTTTATCTTATGTATAAAAAAGGCAGAGACGGGGCTGTTTATCCTTTGGGAAGCGGAGAAGTAAGACCGCTAAAAGAATATATTGAGAAAATCCATAAAATTTTCGGAAGCAATATTCCCTTAAAATTCGGAGAAGTGCCTTACGGAGAAAGGCAGGTTATGCATTTGGGGGCGGATATTTCGGAAATAAAAAGTGATGTGGGTTTTGTTCCCGTATATGATTTTGAGCGGGGGATAAAAATTACCGTGAAATATATTAAGCAAAGAAAGGAGAGGGGATTTTGAAAAAAATCAGCGTAATGGTTCCCACATATAACGAGGAGGAGAATGTTATCCCTCTGTCTGAGGCTATCATAGAGCAGCTGAAAAAGCTGTCAAAATATGATTACGAGATCATTTTTATTGACAATGATTCCAAGGATTCCACCCGTGAAAAGCTTATAGAGCTGTGCGAAAAAAACAAAAAAATAAAGGCCATATTCAATGCAAAAAATTTCGGACAGTTCAACTCGCCCTTTTACGGAATGCAGCAGACCACCGGTGATTGTACTATCAGTATGTGTGCTGATTTTCAAGACCCACCCGAGATGATACCCGTCTTTATCGAGCAGTGGGAGCAGGGGTACAAAATAGTTTCCGCTATAAAGACAACCAGCAGGGAAAATCCCGTAATGCGCTTTCTGAGAACCTGTTATTACAAGACCATAAAGAAAATGTCCAATGTGGAGCAGATAGAGCATTTTACAGGGTTCGGACTTTATGACAGATCATTTATTGAAGTGCTGCGCAATCTAGACGATCCTACGCCGTTTTTGCGCGGGATAGTGGCAGAGCTGGGATTCAAGCGAAAGGACATTCCCTACGAGCAGCAGGAACGCAGGGCTGGAAAAACCCACAACAACTGGTACACTCTCTATGACGCTGCTATGCTGAGCTTTACCTCATATACCAAGATCGGTATGCGTTTGGCTACTATTATAGGATTTGTCATTGCTTTTTTTAGCGTGCTTATAGGCTTTGTTTACCTTATATTAAAACTGGTGAACTGGTATGATTTTGCCATGGGCAATGCGCCCATGCTGATAGGCGTTTTCGTGCTTGGGGGGATTCAGCTCTTCTTTATTGGACTTTTGGGTGAGTACATTATGAGTATTAACACAAGGGTAATGCGGCGTCCGCTGGTAATTGAGGAGCGGCGGATAAATTTTGAGGAGGATAAGTCGGAGGACAAATAATTGGGGCTGTAAAAAACTCCCAAAGCCCTTTTTACTAAAAAAATAAATCCCGACAAATCGGCATTCTAATGCTGCTTTGTCGGGATATTTTTT